>CAYSKP010000046.1:0-1802 GCA_964431645.1 uncultured Pirellulales bacterium | reverse complement strand
CAAATATTACGGCGGGATTATTGGCGTATATTGGGGCAATGTCTTTCCAGAAAATTACGCTGTTGCGGTCCGGCATCGAATGCTGGCCGATATTTTGTCCCCATTGGTTAACATCAGACCAATGGAGGTCGAGAATAATGTAGCATCCTTTCGAGCTGCATAAATCGACCGCTTTTTTTACAAGGTCGCGATATGCCTTGCCTCCATCTTTCTGTTCGGGCCCTTTTCCAAACCATCGGTCCTGTGCCAATGGAATGCGAACGATATTAGAATTCCAGTCATCTATAGCGACGCGTATCGTTTCGAGTATATGACCTTCCCCATCGCTTACCCATTCAAGAGAAGCGGCATTTACGCCCCGAAGTAAAACGGGCTTACCCGTTACGTCGATAATCTGATTTCCTTTTACCTTCAATTCAACAGGCGGAGATGTTGATTTTACCTGTATCGCTGATTTAGATTCAGACGCCAAAGTGAAGGTTAGAAGAATTGCAGTTAAAAGCAATGCGGTAAATGTGCTTTTCATACGAACTCCTTTCCGTTTTAGGGGAGGCGTTATTCTTTTATAATGACATTTCCTGAGCCTGAAGTGATTCTGCCGATTTTATAGACATTCTCGCCGTAACTGGTGAGCCTGTCCGCAATTGATTCGGCGAAATCTTCTGCCACTACAAGCACATAGCCGATACCCATATTGAAGACGCGGAACATCTCTTCTTCTTCGACAGGGCCTTTTTCGGCGAGGAATTTGAAAATTGAGGGGACAGGCCAGCTCGATTTTTTCAGGACCGCGTCGCAATTTTTCGGAAGAACGCGCGGGATATTGCCGGGTAAGCCTGCGCCTGTGATATGGGCCATGCCGTGAACGATTCTTTTGACCTTGTATTGATTAAGCAATCTGATAATCGGCCTGACGTAAATTTTAGTCGGCTCAAGCAGCACATCTCCCAGTATTCGCCCATCGAGTTCGGGGATATTATCAGTAGGCTGGAAATTATTGGTCTTAAAGCAGATATTGCGTGCGAGTGCGTAGCCATTACTGTGCAGGCCGCTTGAAGCAAGACCCAGGATTACATCGCCTTTACGGACCTCTTTTGTGCCTGAGATGATTTTTTTACGTTCGACGACACCGACGGCAAAACCTGCCATATCGAAATCATCCTGCTTATATGTATCAGGCATTTCGGCCGTCTCGCCGCCAATCAAAGCGCAATCAGAAATCCTGCAGCCCTTTGCGACGCCTTTGACCATTTCAGCGACAACATGCGGGTCGAGTTTATTGAGTGCGATATAATCAAGGAAAAACAATGGCTCGGCTCCGAGCACGAGCATATCGTTTACACTCATCGCGACAAGGTCGATACCTACTGTATCGAAACGGTTCATAGTCGATGCGAGAAGCACTTTACTGCCTACGCCATCTGTGCAGGCGACCAGCACCGGATTTTTATAATTTCGTTTGAAGAGCTTCTCATCGTAATCCAAACGGAATAATCCCGCGAAGCCGCCTTTTAGGTCCATTACACGGGGATTAAATGTGCTTGCTACATGCGGATAAATCAAATCTTCCATCTGGTCGCTGGCGTCTATATTGACTCCAGAACTGGCGTAAGTAAGCGGTTTTGTCATTAGTTCTTCCTGAACTACTCGGGATTTTCAAACATTCTCATCTGATAATGTTCAAGCGAAAATTTTGTCATAGCAACATCGACTGGTATTGGATATTTTCCAACCCAGCAGGCCGTACAGTAATGGTCTTTCGGCAAGGCCGCACAGGATGACAATCCTTCAACCGACATGTA
>CAYSKP010000045.1:0-31027 GCA_964431645.1 uncultured Pirellulales bacterium | reverse complement strand
CAAAAGGCATAAACGTATGGTGTGCAGCAGGCAAAGGAACTTTTGGAACAGAAGAACTGATTAACAGGATAGAAGTTTCGGGATTAGCAAGTGTTGTTAATCATCGCAAACTGATTTTGCCGCAATTGGGCGCCGTTGGTGTTTGTGCCCATGAGGTCCGCAGGAGATCCGGATTTTCCGTGATTTATGGCCCTGTTCGTGCCGGTGACATTAAAGCATTTATTAAGGCAGGAATGAAGGCAACCGAGGAAATGCGGCGGGTAAAATTCTCATTATACGACAGACTGGTTTTAACTCCGGTCGAATTTGTTAACGGTCTGAAAAACCTGCTGGTTGTAATGGTGGTTTTATTTTTGCTGTCCGGATTGAATCCAAAGGGGTATTCACGAGAGTTGATGTTTCAAAATGGTTTAGGTTCTATCGTTATACTCTTTGCAGCCTATTTAGCCGGAACAATTGCGGGGCCGCTGCTGTTACCTTGGATTCCTGGGAGAAGTTTTGCCTTTAAAGGAGCTATTTTAGGTCTGCTTGTAACCGCCATATTGTGGTACGTGGCGTGGACAGGTAATTGGGCGAATACATTATCGTGGCTCTTATTAGTTCTGCCAATTTGTTCGTATCTGGTTATGAATTTTACAGGCTCTTCAACCTATACTTCTCTTTCCGGCGTTAAAAAAGAAATGCGAGTTGCAGTTCCGCTACAAATAATATCCGCGTTTGTTGGAATAGTATTTTGGGTGATAGTTCGCTTTATCTAAGGAAATAATATGAAGCTCCAATATCTCGAAGACGTCGTTACCTTGGAACTAAATGTTGATAAATGTATCGGATGCGGTATGTGCGTTGCCGTGTGTCCGCATAGAGTTTTTCAACTCAATAACAAAAAAGCAGAAATAATCGATAGAGATGCCTGTATGGAATGCGGGGCTTGCAGCCGAAACTGTCCGGTGGAAGCAATCCGCGTAAAGACAGGAGTGGGCTGTGCAGCTGCTGTTATCCAGGGTTTTATACAGGGAACAGATCCCGTATGTGACTGCGGTTGTGATAAAAAAACGAAGGGTTGCTGAAAGAAATATTGATAACGACGAGAGTTCCGCCTCACGCGGGATTATTGAAAACGTCAAGATAGATAGTGTTTAGCGGTGTGCATAAACTTTAACAACAATAAGATAAAACGCTGGAGGTATTTATGGAAGATCTAAAGTCGGAAGCTTGCGGGCCAGGATGTAATTGCGGTAAACCATCGGGTAACAAAAAAGCAAAAATAGTAATCTGCCTGGCTGTGCTGTTGGCAATATGCGGAATTTTTGTTTATAAGGCAAATAGTGCAAAGCAAACGGCGCAGGATAATACGAAAGCCGAATTTACTGCGCCTGTTTTAAATCAGGCAATCGCCAAGGAGCTATCGATCAAATCGTCCCAAGGTTCCCAGAAAATGGGTGAAATTATAAATTCACTCAAGGAGCTGAACAACTTAGCCGCCAATCAGGATGCAGTATTTATTTTTATTCCGGCCAACGATAACGACACAATCAGTAAAGAAAGTCTAAATGCAATTGCATCCGCCGAACAAAAAATAAAATCCAGCGGCGTAAAAATTGGCTCATATACCTTACAGTTTTCGATGTCTAAAGAATATGCCAGTATCGCTTCACAATTGACTTTGCCCAGTATGCTGGTAATAAGCAAAGGCAAGGGTATGGGAACCGTGTCCGGAGAGATAACAGAAGAGAAACTGTTGCAGGCATACGTCGCCTCCTCACGTGCAGGAGGTTGCGGGCCATCATCAAGTTGCGGACCCTCTACCCCAGGTTGCGGCCCTTCAACTCCAAGTTGCAAATAAGGAGGATATTTAATGCTCGAATACGTTACGAATACATTACAAAGAGTAGCTTCCGAACCATTGGGGCTTTTTTTTGCTCTGATACTTGGACTCGTAAGTGCCGCCACCAGTGCCTGCTGCGCTTTACCTGCTATGGGAATACTTGTCGGGTATTCAGGAACCAAAATTGAGATCAGCCGTAAAGATGCTGTCAGATCTGCGATCTTCTTTACGGTAGGAACGGTGATTTCTTTGATGATTATCGGGGGAATCGCGGGTTTTGTCGGCCAAATTGCGCAGAACTCGCTTGGCCGCTATTGGAAAATTTTCGCCGGCATAGCAGCTGTCTTTTTTGGTCTGGCGGCCCTTAACGTTCTGCCATTCAAGATATCATTTGGCAAGTTCGATGGGGTAAAAAGCAGGCTGGGGAAGACCGGAGCTGTTCTGGCTGGACTGCTCATGGGAGGAGGTGTCAGCGTGTGCTCCCTTGCCTGCAATCCGGGGATATTTATTGTCCTTGGCGCTGCAGTTTTACAGGGGCTCATTTTTTGGGCGATACTTCTTTTAGCTATGTTTGCCATTGGCTTCAGTCTACCGTTGGGAGCCATTTTACTTGGTGTTTCGCTTGGCAAGATGACCCTTGTCGCCAAAAATACTGATGCTGCAATCCGATGGATTTCCGGGATAATCCTTCTGGCCGCCGGTTTTTATTTTCTGATAACTTTTTGAATAGCAATGAAAGGTAAAGCAAAATGCTCGATGCAAAAACGAAAGAATTAATCGCAATCGGTGCTTCGGTCGCATGCAATTGTCATCCCTGCGTGAAGTATCATACAGGCAAAGCGAATGAATTGAATGTAGATAAAGAACTTATCAAGCAAGCCATTGAAGTCGGCAAAATGGTGAGAAAAGGCGCTGCCGGCGAGATGGATAAACTTTTAACAGAATTATCTTTAAAAAGCGGTGAAGATAAAAAAAATTCTAATTGCGGCTGCGGAAATTAAATTTCCAAGTTTGAAGGATTTGAAATGACTGAAGCAATCTCTAAACAGCTTTCATGTATGTCCAGGTATCTTACTCTTTGGATTTTTATGGCTATGGCTGCGGGGGTTCTATGGGGGTGGTTGAATCCATCTATAGCCGATTTCTGGAACAAATTTCAATCCGGCACGACAAATATCCCTATCGCTATAGGCCTTATCCTGATGATGTACCCTCCATTAGCGAAGGTGAAATATGAGGAGCTTGGAAAGGTTTTTCGCAATTATAAGATTTTGGGGCTGTCGCTGGTTCAAAACTGGGTAATTGGGCCGATTCTGATGTTTATTCTGGCGATTGTTTTTTTAAGGGGTTATCCGGAATATATGGTGGGCCTTATTATCATCGGACTTGCGCGATGTATCGCGATGGTCATTGTCTGGAACGACCTTGCAAAGGGCGATACAGAATATGCCGCGGGCCTTGTGGCCTTTAATTCAATTTTCCAGGTCTTATTCTTTTCTTTGTATGCATACATATTCGTTACGGTTTTGCCGCCGGTTTTCGGATTAGGCGGAAACATTGTTAATATTTCTATTTGGCAGATTGCAAAAAGTGTATTTATTTATCTCGGTATACCTTTTATAGCGGGCATGGTCACAAGGTTTACATTGATAAAAGCAAAAGGCAAGCAGTGGTATCATGATAAATTTATTCACAAAATCAGTCCCATTACATTGATTGCACTTCTTTTTACAATCCTTGTTATGTTCAGTTTAAAAGGACAATACATAATGACGCTTCCTCTTGATGTGCTTCGAATTGCCCTGCCGTTACTTATTTACTTTGTAGTAATGTTTTTTATTACATTTTTGATGAGCGCAAAAGCCGGAGCCAATTATGCGCAATCCGCGACGCTGTCATTTACGGCCGCAAGCAACAATTTTGAACTGGCAATAGCTGTGGCTGTAACTGTATTCGGCATAAATTCAGGACAGGCGTTTGCAGCAGTCATCGGCCCATTGGTGGAGGTGCCGGTAATGTTAATGCTTGTAAGGGTTGCCTTAAATCTGCGGAATAGATTTTAACCATTCCAAGTTTGCCGCATTTTAAAAAGCCTTTTGCTACTCATAAATTCAATTGGGATTGATTATTTCGCATAAAAAAACTATAATATTTGCAGGGATGGGGTAAAAAATATTAGAGGACAAGATTTTGGGTTATAACCGCATACTCATGAGGCAGGAGAGGAAATCTTGATAATACCCTGGAAAGTGGATGTGCCTCAAGACAGACTCGCGTTTATCAACTGGCTGATAATCGCGGCCGCAATCTTCATATATGTCCTGCAGCAAGTAAGCATTATGACAAGGGAGGGGCTTGTAGACTCAAAAATGGCAGAATATCAAGACAGGCCTCTTGAAGACATGGTCAAGGATTTCAAGGTAGATGAAAAGACAGTTAAAAAAATAGAGACCCATGTTGATAAAACAATAGGAAGATTTGATTCAGAACGTCCTTCAACCAGCAACGCTCTTCGGTCAATGAGAGACACTTTGGTCAAGCGAGCGATACTAGACGAATATTATGTCTGGGGCGAGGTAAGACCTTACATTTTAAACGGATGGCGCCTGAAGGGGTTTATCGGGCATATGTGGCTGCATGGCGACATTATACATCTGTTAGGCAACATGCTTTTTCTGTGGATCTTCGGTAACTCTGTCTGCGCAAAGATAGGCAACCTGCGTTATGTGCCGTTATACCTAGGGCTTGGCTTTTTAGCGGGATTGAGCCAACTATTATTTGTCGGAGGAAGCTGTCTTGGAGCCAGCGGTGCAATTTTCGGCATAGTAGGGATGTTTCTTGTTTTCTTTCCTGAGAACGAGATAACCTGCTACTTTATATTTTTTTTATTTTTCCGTCCTATCATAAAAGAATTTTCTGTCAGCAGTATATGGATGATTCTGTTCTGGATCGTCTTCAATGTCTGGGGGGTAATCTCGGGCGGCGGACACGTGGCATATTTTGCTCACCTTGGCGGATTTGCCGGCGGAGTCGTCTTAGGTATAGCAATGCTAAAGCTAAATATGATTACGATGGAAAAATATGAAAAGTCTCTTCTACAGTTAATCGATGAACATTTCAAACCTGTCAAAGCAGAACCAGCAAGCGGATATTACGATTATCTTAACGCGCCTGAAAAAGAGATGGTTTATACATCCCAAAAGGATGAATCGATTTCGTTCGAGCCAAAAAGCATATCTTTAGACGTCCTGCCAATCGGGCTGATGCCGACCGAACAGATACCTTTAGACCCCCTGCCGCTGCCGCAAGAGGCGATGCCATTGCCAGTCCCTCCATTGACGCAAGTAAAACCAAAAGATG
This sequence comes from uncultured Pirellulales bacterium, assembly GCA_964431645.1. Classification (GTDB taxonomy): domain Bacteria; phylum Planctomycetota; class Phycisphaerae; order Sedimentisphaerales; family Anaerobacaceae; genus Fen-1362. Next base: position 25,842 of record CAYSKP010000045.1, on the reverse strand, counting down.
ATTTTATCAGGTTTGAATGTCAGTGCGGAAAAAAGCTAAAGATGCCTGCTCAATATGCTGGCAAAAAGGGCAAATGCCCTAAGTGCGGTGCAAGAATCAAGATTCCTGAGAAATAATCTTCAGCGAAACGTTATTTTTAAGTGCATCCTCCATAGACAGAACAGCCATTTTTATGGTATAATGAAAATGCGGCATTATTATGTATTTTCAAGCATAAGGAGGCAAATGATGAAAAAGATGATGCAAATTGCGGCCGCACACCTGATGGTAATTTTTATATTTGCTTTCGAAGCAAACGCAACCACAATAAGCGGGATAACTCATAATTCATCTACGATTGGAAGATACACCAAATATGAATTGACTTTTACACTTTCAAGAACATATACAAATCCGTTCGAGCCTTGCGAAGTAGATGTTTGGGTAACGTTTCATCAGCCGGATGGAACTGATGTAAATGTGCCGGGATTTTATTACCGCTACTATGCACCATCAGGCAGCAACCCTGAGACATATCCTACGACAGGAGCGATATCATGGAAGGCGAGGTTTGCCCCGGAACAAATCGGGTCATATACATGTGATATCAAGGTCAAAGATATAGATGGAATGGCAACTGTAACAGGGGCAAAGACGTTCAGCTGTATAGAGAGCGGAAAGAAAGGATTTATCAGAATTGACCCTAATCAGCATGATTACTTGAAATACAGTAACGGTGACACGCGAATTGATATTGGCCAGAATATTGGATGGAACGCAGGAGGAACGTATAGGTGGGACTATTATCTTCAAAAATTGTATAATGCCGGGGCAAACTGGGTCAGACTTTGGAGTTGTCCATATGGTGACAGCAGCGGCGGCTGGAGCGATATGTCAGTGCTGATCGAAGGTAAAATTGGATTATGGGGCACGACTTATTTCCAGGGGTATGGGAAACCATCTCAGCAAACTTCAATGAGGATGGACAGATATGTTGAAATCGCTGAACAAAATGATATCGCTATTCAATTTGCATTACAGCATCATGGCCAGGTAAGCACCGATACTGACTCTGATTGGGGGAATAATCCATACAACATCGCTAATGGAGGTTTTCTACCCGATCCATGCAAATATTTTACTGATCCATGCGCTATAAAACACACAAAAAATAAATACAGGTACATCGTCGCGAGATGGGGATATTCAACGGCAATATATGCTTGGGAATTATTTAATGAGGTTCAGTGGACAAACGGATGGAAAACCCAGCCGGCCAATGTGGTCGCATGGCATAATACGATGTCAACTTATATTCGCAGTGTTGACCCATTCAGGCATCCGATTACGACCAGCAGTCACGGCAGCGGCTTTGAAAATCTTTGGAATCTGCCCGATATAAATCTTGTCCAGCATCACTATTACGGCAACAATACCGCAAACTTCATAGAGCAAACAGCCCTGACTCTTCAGAATTTTAACAAGCCGGTGCTTTTTGCAGAGTTTGGCCTTGGCGGCAATCCCGAAGGCGACGCCAACATGCCAGAACCATATGTTTCACATTTGAAGGAAGGCCTTGAAATGCACAATGGCATCTGGGCGGCATTCTTATCCAAGAGCGGTGCGCATTTGTGGTGGTGGGATAATTATATAGATCCATGTAACCTTTATAGTGTTTATACACCGCTTTCAGTTTATGCAGAAGGCGAAAATCTGGCCGACTACAATTTAGTAGCAGCTCCCTGGGCAGTATCAGGAGTGAAAGCTATTCACGCCAATCCGCAGCGGTCTGATTTCTGGGCGATATCAGACCAGAATGTTTTTTATTTTGATGGCAACTACTTTCCGGGGATGGAACACCTCTCTCAATGGCTTCATGGAATATCCAAGGATTCACATGGAGTAAGATCGGATCCCAATTTCAATTTAACAATGCCGACTGCCGGCTCATTGAGGATTCACGTTTCAGATACAGCGGACTGGTGCAGCAACAGCTTGCGTGTGCTTCGTAATGGAATGCAGATTTTCTCGGGGACATATCCGGCCGATTCGAATAATTTCGTAATCACTGTGCCTCTTGCTGCAGGTCAGCAGTCAGTTCACATAGAAAATACAGGTCAGGATTGGTTCAACATAAACGATTATGAATTCACCACTACACTGCTTGGCTCCATTGGGCTTGCAGGCAAACAGAGAGGGTACTACTGGATTTATGATATCGACAGCCAATATGGCCTGACAAATAACGGAACATTCCATAATGAGCAGGTCATAGCGAAGGGTCTTAATGACGGATTGTATGATGTAGATGTTTACGCGACGCGGGGCAGCGGAGGAATTATTAATTCAGGTATGACAAATTCAACATCAGGGGTATTGACATATACGCTGCCGGACTTTACAAAGGATATAGCGGTGAAGGTTACCGGCGTTGTTGAAGTTTATGACTTTGATGCTTTCGCCAATTTTTGGCTGCAAACGGGTTCTGGCGGACTGAGACCTGGCGACTTTAATCATGATGGCATAGTGAATATGATTGATTTTAGTATCTTTGCGGGGTATTGGATGAACAATTGTCCGGGAAACTGGCCGTTTTGAAATGAATCGATGGGCTGAAGCCCATCCTACAAAAATAATTCACAGAAAGGATTCAACATGACAATGAAGGGATTCTCATACAGGATTATTCTATTATCCATTTTTGTACTTGGGGCCATTATGGGGACAGTGCAGGCCGAAAACAAGAAACATTGTGTTGTGGTGTGGTCGGAGGAGACTGCACCGAAGAACGTTTATCCCAGGGATATATGCGGGGCAGTTGCCGAAGGGTTGAAGGAGCTAAAGGACTGGGAAGTTGTCGAGGCGCGTATATCAGATGCCTGCCAGGGGATGTCTGACGATTTGCTGAATAGAACAGATGTGCTGATATGGTGGGGACATAGAAGACACGAGAAGGTAAAAGACGAGCTTGTGGAAAAAATAGTAAATAGAGTAAAAAATGACGGGATGGGTTTTATTTCGCTTCATTCATCACATTTCGCAAAGCCGTATAAAAAACTAATGGGGACCCCCTGCTCATGGAAAGCGTACCTGACAGATTCAAATACCCTGGATATTACTGTTAAAGATTCAAATCATCCGATCGCAAAGGGAATAAATGAATTTACAATCATTCATGAAGAGCGATATGTAGAGCCATTTGCGGTAAACCCGCCGGTAGCGGTAGTCTTTGAAGGGACATATACTCTTAATAACGGCGAAAAAGATAAGAGCAGGCAGGGATTGACATGGGAAATTGGCAAAGGCAAGGTGTTTTATTTTCAGCCGGGACATGAGACAAATCCCGTATTTTTCGATTCAAACATTCGAAAGATAATGCGTAATGCCGTAGAATGGGCATGCCCAAAGTAGATATTTTTTAGTCCGCAAAAATACAGCTATATTGAGGACAATACCAAAGGTGCGATAAAAGTCTTTTTTTTTATGAAATTGACAGGCGAAAAGCATTAAAAACAGCAGCAGTGCTTATTTGTTTAAAAAATCATATTTTAATCCGATATATAACCCAGGGTAATTAATAGCAAAAAAAGTTTTAGTCCCAGAAAAAATATCGTGAAAGCCGGCAAATCTATTTTAGAGGTGACAGCATTGAAGAGATTATTTTTGAAAAATAGAACAGCAAACAATCGATGGTTATTTTGGCTGCCTTTAATAATGGGTTTTTTGGCTCTTGTCTGGTTTCTTATCAGAGTCATTCCAAAGCCGTCACGCGCGGCATACCCCTGCCAGCGGGTCGCATTTCCGATAGCATCCGGTTTTATCATATGGGTGACGGGATTCGCAGCATCAATATTAGCTTATCGAAAGGCAAAGATACATTTTAATAAAACAAGATACCTGGCAGGCATAATATTTCTTTGTCTAAGCATCGGGTTTATCTGGCTTTCAATGAGCCATACAAAAACCAAAATTGTGCTTGGCAAAAATGAGCCTTCTAACAGTCCGATGGGGACAGCACAAGGAATTTTCCCCGGCAGGGTCGTCTGGGTTTGTGATGCAAACGCGACAAATGAAAACTGCGCGAATACATACAGCCCTGTCGAAGACGGCTGGTTTTTGGCAAAAAATAATAATCAGGCCGTCATTGATAAAATGGTTTCACAGATGATTCGCAGCGTCACCGGGCAAAGCACGGATGAAGAGGGATGGGAGGCATTATTTAAAAACTTCAACCAGACAAAAGGCAGAGGCAATAACGGCTACATTCCCGGCCAAAAAATAATGATAAAAACTAATTTTACAAGCACATGGGGCTGGGGGACAGCATGGCCGAACATAAATTCAACTGATTATTCGATTGTAAAAAACAGCTGGTATGGAATATCGGAGACATCGCCGCAAATCGTGCTTGCTTTTTTAAGACAGCTTGTGCTTGTTTATGGCGTTCGGCAGCAGGATATCACCGTAGGCGACCCGCTGAAACATATCTATAAACATATCTATGATTTACTCTATGCAGAATTTCCTGATGTGATTTATATTGACCATCAATCCGCGACTCTTGGTCGTACCCCAATTGTCCCAAGCGCAACTCCTGAGCTTTATTTTTCAGATAAAGGCACTATCCTGCGTGATGACATGAATTTCGCGCCAATATATAATGAACAGCTGCCTACATGCATTACAGAAGCTAATTACATGATTAATATAGCAGCATTAAAAGGTCACCGCAGGGCCGGTATTACATTATGCGCCAAAAACCACTTCGGCTCTCACTGCAGAGAGGGTTCCGGACATCTTCATGAAGGCTTGGTCAATCCTGATGGAACAAGCCTGACAAGGACAGGCATGGGATTATACCGCATCCAGGTTGATTTGATGGGAAATAAATATCTTGGCGGCAACACTGTCCTCAATGTTGTCGATGGTCTTTGGGGCGGGCCTGAATCCATAGAAAAGCCAGAGAAATGGGTAACATTTAATAACGACTATACATCGAGCATATTTGCATCACAGGACCAGGTTGCTCTTGAATCCGTTTGTCTGGATTTTTTAAGTGCTGAATATACGCCGGAAAATCATCCGGATGATTGCTGGCCGCAGATGGATGGTGTCGAGGACTATCTCCATCAGGCGGCCGACACGAATAACTGGCCAAACGATATTGATTATGATCCTGAAGATGACGGGACTTTTCTTGAAAGCCTTGGTGTTCACGAGCACTGGAACGATGCAATTAATAAACAGTACACACGCAATCTCGACGAGAACGGGGAGGGAATCGAATTGATTAACCCTGCAATTGACCATTATTTTGTTTCAATTGCCAAATGCACAGTGAAGGATGGAAGTAAGAGCAACAGCGACAGTATTGCAATTTCAGGTTTAATGGATATTAACGACAGCGACCTTAACAACGCAAACAGCATCACAATTGTAATTGATTCAAATGACATAGTTAGTCCCTGCACAAAGGTATTTCCAATAGACGGCAATTCATGGAAAAATGGAACATATAATTACAGCTTAACCGAAAGCGGGTCAAAGAAATCATTCAAATATGTTCCGGCGACAGGCATATTTACGTTTACAGCAAAGAACGCTGATCTTACGGGTTTATCCTGTCCGGTTACAATGAGAATCACAATAAACGGCCGCAGCGGAAGCGGACAGGCAGGCGAGAGAATAGTCAACAAACGGAAACCTGCTTCCATAAAACTTATGCTTGGAATCAAAAATACCTTGAGAATTGATAAATGCAAGGTAACGAAGGGTAAAGATAAATTATCCATAAAAGCCGCCATTGCGGTAGAAAATACGGATGTAAATCTTGCGGATGTGAATGTAACGATAGTTCTCGATTCACAGACGTTTACTATTCCAAAGGGCAGTTTCACGGCAGTGAGTAATAAATACATTAGTAAAAATCGCCTTGTTAACGAAGGCGGCCTGGCAAGCGGTAATTTCGATGCGAACAAATGCTCTTTTTCATTAACGATAAAAGAAACAAATATTGCTGCTTCAAACGGTTATATGAACCTGAGAATTAAATTCGGCGAAGATGATTTCGATGAAACTAAATTAGTTTACCTGCCTTAATTAAAACATCGGCATTTTCTTATCGTTTAAATTCAAGCTATTGCACATCAAAATTTGCGAGGTATAATTTTCGATGACTAAAAGAACTATAAAGGGAAATTTGATGCTTTTAAGTATAGCCATATCAATGGTTTACACCTGATTGGATGTAAAATGCAATATCACAGCCTCGATAAACGTATTTATATATGAGAGGCGAATGAAATTAAAGTTTTGAAAGGAAAAAAAATATGAAAACTACGATTGCGCTGATGGTATTATCTGTTTTGGCGATGCCTTTGTATGGTCAGGATGCGACGCAGCCGCCTCCTATGCCCTCGCAAGAGCAGCCGGAGGTTTTGACCAGGGGTCCGGTGCATGAGGCCTTTGCCGAACCAGTCGATTTGAACACAGCACAGCAACAGCAATCAATTGTGGCACCGAGTCAACCGCCGGACGCAATAAATGAGAATCCGCCTGATAACAGGCCTGTGGGGAATCAATTCGTGTGGGTTCCGGGTTATTGGGGGTGGGATGCTGACAGGAACGGCTATATATGGGTGAGCGGGTGCTGGCGAGCAGCTCCGCCAAACAGATACTGGGTGCCTGGTTATTGGGCCCAGACAGGAATGGGCTGGACATGGGTGCCTGGTTTTTGGGCACAATCAGAAAATGTTCAGCAGATAGAGTATTTGCCGGAGCCGCCTGTAATGGAAAATGTTGAGCCGATTGGAGTTGCGCCAAGCCCTGATAATATATGGGTACCGCCCTGCTGGTATTGGCATCATGGTAGATATGTCTGGAGGCCGGGTTATTGGCTGACACAGCAGGAAGGATGGGTCTGGACACCGTCACATTATACGTGGGCACCACGGGGTTATGTATTTGTGGCCGGACACTGGGATTATTCACTTACAAGCAGAGGTATACTGTTTGCGCCGGTATATTTCCCCCGGCATTATTACAGCAGGCCGGGATTTAGTTATTCGCTTAGTGTTGCCGTCGATTTAGGAAATCTGGAATTCAGTCTGTTTACATATCCCCGCTATTCTCACTACTATTTCGGCGATTACTATGATACAAGCTATATCAGCATAGGAATATACCCCTGGTATCATGTAAGATATCATAACTGGTGGTATGACCCGATTTATGTGCATCATCGCTACCATCACAGGCATGACCGCGACTGGGACAACCATATTCACCGTGAGTACGATCGGCGCAGGGACAACAGGGACCTTCGTCCGCCAAGGACGTATCGCGACATGGAACAGCGGATCGCAAAGATGCCTCAGGACAGGCGAAGGGACATCAGGATCGCCGAATCTTATGACAGGGTTGTTGCAAATAAGCAATCGCCAATGAAATTTGAGCGGATAAGAAGCGAAGAAAAGCGAAAAATAACTAAACAATCTACAGAAGTGCGCAGATTCGGCGAAGAGCGAAGCCGCTGGGAAGCTTCAAAAACCGAAACACGGGCATCTACGCCAACTGTCGAACGAAGAGAGCCTGTACAACCTGAGCGAAGAGCAACAACACCGCAGCCTGAGCGAAGGGAAAATGTAACACCTCAGAAAAAAGATTCTGTAAGTCCTACACCTCAGCAGAAAGCAACTCCTACACCTCAGCAGAAAGCAACTCCTGCACCTCAGCAGAAAGCAAGTCCGACACCTCAGCAGAAGGCTCCAGAAGCTTCGGCAGAGCGCAGACAGCCGCCGCGCCAAGAGGTAAAAACCCAGCCGGAACAGGTGAAGATTCCGAAACCTCCGATCGAAGTCAAGAAAGATAAGATCCTAAGGAAACAAACTCCCTCTCAGCCATCGGCGGAACGGAAAACAGAAAATGTGCGAAAGAGTGATGTTCGCCAAAATAGAGAACCACAGAGGCGCGGTGAACCTCAAAGAGACAGCAATCAGCAAAATAATAAAAGAAAATAACAATTTAAAATTGTGAGGCATACAAGCGGCAGTAATTAAAAATTACTGCCGCTTGTTTTATTGACAGGAGTTATCAATCCTTTTTATGTCCGAATAAATCCGATAACTGTTTTGTGATTTGAGACCTGCGGATTTTCCTGCGGATTTCTTTAAGCTCGGGATGGTCACCGAGGATAAGCGTTCCTCTTTCAAGTGTTTCAGAGGCATCGGCAAGCCTATTCATCGCGACATAAATTATAGCCGAATCGCGAATGGCCAAAACATGCTTTGGATTTATTTCCATAGCACAGGTAAAAAATTCTATGGCGTCTTCGAGCCTGCCTTTAATCGCATTTGCCAGCCCAAGATAATAATGAGCATCCGCATCATGCGAATCGATATCCAGGGCACGCAGGAGACAGTGAGCCGCGCAATCAAGTGTGTCGTCTTTGTTATCAAAACCGCTTTCCTCGGCGATAATGAGGAACATCGATGCCATAGACACAAGGACATCGGCATCATCAGCGGCCAGTTTAATCTCTGAAGCGAGAAATGTCTTTGCCTTATCATATTCCTTGCGCTCTAATGCATATTGACCGAGACGATAACGGGGACCGGGAAGCATTGCCTCCGTCTCGAGTGTCTGAGTAAAATATTTCATTGCGGCGGATTTATCGCCCTCATGCAGGGAAACTTCGCCCAGATAAAAGATCGCCATTGGGGTATCTGGTCTTAATTCAAGGGCGCGATGAAATTTTTCTTTTGCAGATTCAACTTCATTTCTTTGGAGCAGGAAAAATCCGAAATCTACTATCACATCCACATCGCCGGGATTAATACGAAGCTCTTTTAGAAAATGCTGCCTGCATCGCTCGGTTTCACCTTCTGCCCAAAGTGCCTGGGCAATATGATAATTAATCTGAGGATGTGAAGACTCAAGTTCGGCGGTTTTCATCCAGCAATGAATGGCTTTTTTAAACTGTGCGCGGGCAAATAAACTGTTGCCTATATTATAATAACAAAGGGCGCAATCAGGATTTATCTGCTGGGCAAGATAAAACATCTCTTCGGCCTGGTCATGAAGTCCCATTTCTGTATAGGTGATAATCCGATTGCAGTAACAAGGTTCAAAGCCTGCGTCGAGACTTTCAATGTGCTCAAAAGTCTGAATCGCAAGGTCATAGTTTCCAATACGTGTGTAATCAACTGCCAGGGAATTGAGGATTTCCAAATCACAGGGATTCAGCGCCAGTGCGGCCTCATAATCAGCAATCGCTTCTTCGAATTTACCGAGAGAGTCAAGCGACAAGGCTTTATTAAAATGAAGAGCACAGTTTGCGGGATTTACTTCGAGTGCCTCATTTAACTCTGTGATTGCCTGGACTATTTTGCCGTCCTCGTAAAGCTCGAATGCCTTTTGTGCCTTCTGCTCGCTGCCGTCATATGAATCGTATGGCTGCTCGTCAAAAATCATAGGGTCACCTTTATCTCGCAATAGAAAGTATTATTACTAACACAGCGGATTCCAAATTCAGCTAAACCCACCAATTTATCGCCAGTCAAACAAGACGAGTTTATGGGTTTTTATCCCACTTTGAGCTTTATAGTAAATATCAAATTTCAAGGGACATTATCATCTATAAACCTTTTATTTATAGATAGTTACGCCATTTTGGCTGATATTGAAGATTAATTTGGCCTGGCTTGGCGGCGTGTTTTTATGGAAAGAAAGCTGTAATAGTCTTATAATGTCTACAGTTGTTCGAGAGCGATTGAATAGAAATCGTTATCGAAAAAAATTATTAGTTTGGAGATTGGCAGGTATGATTAAAGAGATAAAAGGTCAGCTAACAGCAGGCATGGGAAATTATGGAATTGTCGTGAGCAGGTTTAATGAATTTATCACGGCACGTCTTCTTGCGGGGGCAATAGATTGCCTAAAAAGACACGGCGCAAAAGAAGAACAGATAAGTGTAGTATGGGTGCCCGGCGCAGGCGAGATAGTTATGCCTGCAAAGAAACTTGCAATGAGCGGCAAGCCGGCCGCGGTGATTTGCCTGGGGGCAGTGATACGGGGACAGACGCAGCATTATGAAGCGGTATGCCAGCAGGTGGTAAGGGGAATCGGGCAGATTAATTATGAAGCGAAGACGCCGGCGGTTTTTGGAGTGCTGACCTGCGATACCCTCGAGGAGGCCGTTGACAGGGCCGGGGCAAAGAAAGGCAATGCCGGGGCAGATGCGGCTATGACGGCCATGGAAATGGCAAGTGTAATGGAACAACTATGATTTTCGATTTTCATTTTCTATTTTCAATTTAAAAAACAAAAAATCGTTTTGAAAAGAATAGAAAATTCAAATAAATAAGAATGCTCTTTAAATATTTAATTTGCAAAGGATAATCAGGTGGACCCGAGGACGAAGGCACGCCAGCTCGCTATGCAGGCATTGTTTCAGCTCGATGTGCAGGGGCCAACACTACTTGCCGAGATTGACGAATTCTTCAAAGAAAACGAACCGGAGTTCCCCGTCCGAAAACTTGCCTCAGAGTGGACAAGAGGGACATGGAAGAACCTTGTTGTATGCGATGATTTAATAGCATCCGCGGCATTGAAATGGAAATTGTCTCGTCTTTCACAGGTCGATAAAAGCATTCTTCGATTATCGGTTTTCCAATTGAAGTTCTGTCCTGATATACCGCCCAAAGTCACAATTAATGAGGCAATAGAGCTTGCCAAGAAATTTGGGACGGAAAAATCACCTGGTTTTGTCAATGGTGTTCTCGATGGTGTAATGAGAAAAATTATGGAAAAGAAGGAGGAGGCGCCGAAATGAGAAAGATAGCGGTCCTCAATCAAAAAGGCGGCGTCGGCAAAACTACAACGGTGGTAAACACGGCCGCAGCACTGGCAAATATGGGCCAGCGAACGCTGGTTATCGATCTTGACCCACAGGGACACCTGACCACACATTTGGGCATTAATCCCGATAATGTTCTCGCCGGGTCATACCGTGTTTTGACACAATCGGCCAATGTGGAGGCGGAAATGATGCTGGTGAGGCCTAATTTGTGGTTATTGCCGGCTAATATCGATTTGGTCGGAGCTGAATCTGAACTGGTAAGCGTCGTCGGCAGAGAGACAATCCTGCGAGAGGCATTAGCAATTCTTGAAGACAAGCTCGATTATATAATCATCGACTGCGCGCCATCACTCGGATTATTGACACTCAACGCACTTGCTTGCGTGGATGAGATTTTGATACCGCTTCAGCCGCATTTTTTGGCGCTGCAGGGTTTAGGCAAATTGCTTCAAACCGTTTCGCTAGTGAACAAGCGAATAAATCCGGCTTTGAAGGTCAAATGGGTGCTGCTTTGCATGTTCGAAGCGAGGGCATCGCTTCCTAATGAGGTCAGGGCCGATATTGAAACTTTTTTATCGAGCGCACGCAATACAAACTGCGCATGGTCACAGGCACAGATGCTGCCTGTATATGTCCGCAGGAATATCACACTGGCAGAAGCGCCGAGCTACGGACAAACCATTTTCGAATATGATTCATCCTGCCACGGGTCTGCGGATTACAAACAAGTGGCACAATTGATTGCCGCAGGTAATAAAAAGGATGTTTCAGCCACAGAGAACACAGAGATTATCCAAAAACCGCCAATAAATATTGTTGAGATACCGACAGCAATTCCGCAAATAAATGTCACGGAAATTGCATCATCCAATGTTGCGGCACAGATAGAACAACCGCCGCAATCTCCTATGATATGAGTTTTTTAGGGCTAGCGAGCAATTCGGCTATTCTGGCGAGGAATTTGGCGGCGTAGGGGTCGGGAACGATTCTGGAATCAACGGCAATTGTCAAGGTCGTAATTTTGCGAATTAAAATTTTGCCATCCTTTGTCACGACACGATGAATTGTGTTGCCAACACTTAAAATTGCGGTTGCCGGAGGCGGGACAATCCCGATAAATGAATCGATGTCGTAAACGCCTAAATTACTAAGCCCGATTGTTTCACCTGAAATTTCTTCAAGAGTCAGCTTGTTGCTGCGAGCCTTATCTGTTAATTCTTTTTCGAGGACGGCTATTTCGGCGAGCGTTTTATTATGTGCCTCTTTGATTACGGGCACAACAAGGCCATGAGGGGCATTGACCGCAAAACCCACATTTACAGAATCAGCAATTTTTATCGAGTCACCAATAATGGAGCCGACCATCAAGGGAAATTCTTTAACGGCAAGACCCAGTGTCTTGATATAAAAAGCATTCGATGTGATTTTTACACCGAGCTGTTTTTTGAGCTGGTGGCGGCTGTCCATAAGCTCGGTTGTATCGGAATCTATACCAATATAATAGCAGGGCTTAGTCAGCTTACTTTCGAGCATTCTTTGGCCTATGAGCTTTTGAATTCTGCTCATAGGGATAGAAGTTCGCGGTTCTTCGTTCATTTCAATATCCATTGTTAACATTATCGATTATCATGCGTCATTTATCAATAACCTTTGCTGCTGATTAATATGATGTTATAATAAGAAAATACTGCATATTCTCGATAAAAACGGAGGTTAATATGGCAGAAGTAAATGATGTCACTGCAAAGGTGTATCCTGCTGAAAATATGGGGATGCTCAGTATACAGGATTTATTGGCATATTTCGAAAAGAGAGGGGCAATGCGGGTCTCAGACCTTCATATTAAGGTGGGCACCCCTCCGGCATACCGTATTGATGGAGATATAATATACCTAAAGGGCCAGATTATTACGCACGAAATGGCGCAGAAATTAATATATCCGCTGCTGAGCCAGGAAAATCTTATAAAGTTTCAGCATGATAATGATGTGGACTGTTCTTACAGGATCGGGAATTTGCAATTTAGAATAAATATCTTCCGCGAGAATGATGGAATCAGCGCGGCTATAAGGGCTTTGTCCTTGGATATTCCGAAAATTGAGACTGTAGGTTTCCCTAATAACGTATGGGAAGATATCATTCAATGTAAGCACGGATTGATTCTTATAACAGGCATAACCGGTGCGGGCAAATCGACAACTATTGCATCATTGATAGACCGAATAAGCGAGAAGAGGGCCTGCCGGGTGATAACACTGGAAGACCCTATCGAATACTTATTGCCGAATAAATTCTGCATGGTATCTCAAAGAGAGGTCGGCAGAGATGTCAAGTCATTCAGTCATGGGATTCGCGCGATGCTGCGTGAAGACCCGGACGTGATATTTGTCGGCGAGATGAGAGATGCCGAGACTATTTCGATGACATTAATGGCGGCGGAGACCGGCCATTTGGTTTTCTCGACACTGCACACAAGAGACGCCACAGGGACTATTACACGCATTCTGGATTATTTTCCATCCGGCAGGCAAAGTGAGGTGCGTAACCAGCTTTCACTCGGGCTTGCATATATAATTTCTCAGAAACTTATCCCCAAGAAAGATGGCACGGGCAGACTGGCGGTAATGGAGATATTAAACAATAACAACTATGCCTGCGCAAATCTCATAAGGACAGGCAAGGTCGAGCAGATATACTCGCAGCTTCAGACAAAGACACGGCTTAATCCGGATGAAAAAATGACAACTATGGAAAGACACCTTGCGCAGCTTGTTAAAAAGGACCAGATTGACCTGCTCGAAGCGAAAAAGTGGTGCAATGACCAGAAATCTTTTGTTGACGCGATGAAGATGGAATAAAAAAGCAAAATGACGATTCAGTTCAATTGCCCGAAATGCGGCAACCTTATCGCTTTTCCCGACAAGTACGCCGGCAAATCGGCAAAATGCCTGAACTGCGGACAGAAATTAATCATACCGGCAAAATCAGGCGAGACACCGCAAAAAATAAATCCTGAAACTGATAAAACATGCCTGCCGGGATTTTATCGAGCGGTATTTGTCGACAGCTGGAAGATATTCCTTAATAAAAATAATGCAACATCTCTAGTTTTTGCAATTGCAGCCGTATGCTTTAAATTTTTCTCAGCGGGAGCATGCTGTCTGGCAGTAATTACGTATTTTGCAGCATGGGGATATCTTTTCGGATTTTACCTGCTGATTATTCGCGAGACGGCCGCAGGAGATGATATGCTGCCGGAAATAGAGGTGGGGACAAGCATCTCTTTTTTGGTATATATATTTAAACCGATTCTGACATTTGCGTTTGCGTTATTTATCACACAGCTTCCATTCATAATCGCCCTTGCATATTTTAAAGGTGAAAACGCGGGATGGGAGGAAATTTGGCAAACAAAAACAGCGGTGAATCTCGTATTACGAGGATTATTTATTTTGGGGCTTTTCGTATTTCCTATGGCAATATTGGCTGCAGCCATTATTGAAGATTTGCCCGAATTATTTCGAGTAGACCGGCTAATCGTTCCTGTATTTAAGTCATTCATTGCGTATCTTGTGGTGGTCGTGATTCTCAGTGCAGCATGTTTTCTTGAAATGAACACAAAACAATATTCGGCGGGAAAATCAGTATTTGCAACAGCAGGTAATCTATTTTTAAATCTTCTAACCCAGGTTATCGCGATTATTGCTATGCGTTCGATAGGACTTTTTTACAGGCATTTCGCATGTTATTTCAATTATTGAGTAATTCAATAATAAAAAGGCCTTTACGCAGGCGGCGTAAAGGCCTAACTCGGAAAGAAACTTATATGGTTCTCCCCAACCCTCATCTAAAGCCTTAGAGCACGACGAGAGCTGCTGTATTCGTAATCCTGATAGACACAAAAGATGGTGCAATCAGGAACGATATGGATGAGCGTTATATATTTTTTGGACGGCCCTTGTGCCCAGCCTTGAGGCCAGGTGGCTATGTCCACTTTTATTCGCTCTCCTTGCTGAAAATATAGGAAATAAAATCAGCACTGCCAAATCAGAAAATACAGATTATTCTCTTGCTTTGGCGAACCAGTCGGGGTCTTTGGAGAGCTTTTCGCGTGCATCTTCGGTCATCATCATAAAGGCGGGATGAGTGCTTTCCCATGCACGTCCGGTAAAAGGGACAGAGCGCATCTTTTCTATTTCACGAACAACATCGTTGAAATAGCTGCCGTAAATATGAAGTGAGTCGCTTATATCGACATATCTGCCTACAGTGACAGGCTTATTTATATTTTTTGAAATTTTTGCGGCGATTGTCCTTTGCAGGTCCGTCAATGCATAAACGTTCATAAACCATGCCTTGTAAAGGTCGCGGCTGCGCCAATGGGTGTTCATATTCAAAACGAAACCATCTTTATCATCTGCAACAAGGCGGCACCAAATCCGCTGCAAACAAGGCGGGTCATCGGTCGCAGGGTCTGCTGTGGGCATCCAGGTTATGGCCTGTGCCCTTCTTGTGTGGGCGACTTTTGAAAGGGAGTCGATAATATATTGAATCTGGTTTACTTTTTTGAAGGGCTTTTTTGCCTTTGGATTTCTTATGTCCTCGACAGGAGTATACGCAAAGATGCGCTCATGATAGGTATATGTCCATTTTCCCGCTGCCGGGTCAATCCAATGGTCGTGGATGCCATCGACAACTTCCTGCCTGTACGCCTCAAGCTCTTCGGGGCCGCCTGGGAAATTCTTGTGAATCCGAGGCTCACTAAACGGGTCTGTTACAGTAATCATAACAGTCGCATCCTTGCTGGGAGGGTCTGAGGCTTTATCATACTGGGTCTTCATATTAAGACCATTGTCCCAGACTGCCAGCACGGCTTTTTCCCAGGCCTCGGGTAAACACTTTGCTGTGATTGAAATGACAGGAAGGTTCGCGTTGGTCATTTTGGCTCCTCCATAAGCACAAAAAATGAATTATTTATTTGGGTTTATTTCATCATCTGTTATGTGGTAACGCTGGCGTTCACTTTGGGGAATATCGCCAAGCATTCGTTTTGCTTTATAAGCGTATTCACTGTCGGGATATTTTTCAATGATTTGGCGGCAGTATTGCACCATTGCGCCGTAACTTACGCCGGGCATACGGCCCATTTTACGCTGCTGAATCGCAAGCTCAAATAACTGCTCGGCACCGACTTTTTCTTCTTCTGTAAGCTCTTTGAATTTAGGGGGTTCGGCAACTAATTTTTCTTCAGGGGGCTGGTTTGGCTGTGCAGGTAAATTGGGCTCAGCACGCAATCGCTTTTCGTCTTCACGCCAGGTATCAGCGACTGTCTTTTGGGGGTCCTGTGGCTTTGGTTTATGATTAGCAATCTTTTGAACTACTACGATTGCAACCACAACAACTATTACAGCAGCGACGATTTTGAGCCAGGTAGTATTCATAAAAATATGACTCCAAAAATTACCGGTAATTGATTATTTTCACCGGATTACCTACAATGGATTATGTGTTATATATTGAATGTTAATTCCAAATTACGGAATAGTCAATTGCTATGTTCACAGGAATAATACAGCAGGTTAGCGCGGTCAAGGCATTCTCAAAGAGCGGGTCAAGTGCCCTGCTTACCATCGATATGGGTAAATTGGACGGCCAAATTAAGATTGGCGACAGTATCGATATAAATGGAGTATGCCTTACAATTGCTAAATTGGCGGGTTCAATTGCAGCATTCGATATAAGTAAAGAAACTCTGGATAAAAGCACATTGGGAAAGTTAAAAGCTGGTTCGAAGGTCAATGTCGAACTTGCCATGCAGGCCCAGGACCGTTTCGGCGGGCATTTCGTTTTAGGGCATGTTGACGGGACGGCCACGATTAAGAAGTTCGATAAAAGTGATGATTTTGCCAATTTTACTTTCACTGCTTCTAAAGAGCTAATCGAGCAGATGATTCCAAAGGGTTCTGTTGCAGTTAACGGTATTTCATTGACGATAGCGGAATTAAAATCCGACAGCTTCACAGTGGCGGTAATTCCTCAAACATTGAAAGAAACCACTCTTGGTCAAGTCAAAATAAACGAGCAGGTAAACATCGAAATTGATATAATAACAAAGACGGTTCGAAGACACCTGCAGCAGCTTTTGCCTGCGAAAAAAGGCCTGACATTTGAAGACCTGCAGCAGCAAGGTTTTTAAACACCTCGCTGGTAACCATTCGTATATAGATGGAATGAATAATAATAATCATAATTCGATAACCGAAGAGCCTGTTATCGGGATAACGATGGGCGACCCGGCGGGAATTGGGCCGGAGGTGGTGATTAAGGCACTGGCAGACCCTGTGATACGCAGGAGCGCCAAATACATCGTATTCGGGATGGATGAGCAATTGCGATATGCCGCGGACAAGGCGGAGATTGAGCCATTCTGGGGCAGGCACCAGCACGAGAAAATCAGCAGGGATTATCCGCATAAGGTTGTCGTAGCGGACTATGATGAATATTCTATGCCGCCATGGATAAGGGAGCCGACGGATATCGCGGGTGCGGCATCGCTTAAGTTCTGCACAGACGCGATCGATGCGGCAAAACGGGAGATTATCGATGCGGTGGTGACGGCCCCGATAAGTAAGACAAGCTGGAAGATGGCAGGGTCGCACTGGCCGGGGCATACGGAGATGTTTGCAAAGCTGTGCAAATCACCGAGGAAGGCGATGATGTTTGTCGCGGGGCAATTGAAAATAGCACTTGCCACGATTCACGAGGCTTTGTTTGATGTGCGGCACAAATTCACAATCGGCAGGGTTTATGAGCCGATTGATTTGCTCAATAACGCGCTTAAGGAATACTTCGATATTGAGACGCCGAAAATTGGAGTGGCGGGACTAAATCCGCACGCGGGTGAAAACGGGCAATTCGGCGATGAAGAGCAGCGGATTATTGCTCCTGCGATTCAGATGGCACAGGGACAGGGAATCGATTGCTACGGGCCTGTTCCGGCTGATACGCTTTTTCTGAGGGCGGTCAAAGGCGAATTCGATGGAGTGGTGGCGATGTATCACGACCAGGGAATGATACCCGTGAAACTGCTTGCATTCGACAAGGCCGTCAATGTCACTATTGGTCTTCCAACCATACGCACCTCCCCTGCCCACGGGACGGCATTCGATATAGCAGGCAAAAATATCGCGGACCCCTCAAGCATGATGGAAGCGATTAAAGTCGCGATTCAAATGACGCAGACAAAAAGAAGCAAGTCCCGTATAGGAATAACAAAATAATTCTAAATTCTTAATTTTTTAAAGATGCAAACTAAACAGCAAATCCGTGAGCTGCTCGATTCCGCAGGAGTGAGGCCAAATAAGCGATTCGGACAAAACTTCCTGATAGATTTAAATTTGATGCGATTGCTCATCGATACCGCAAATATTCAAAACAATGATGTTGTCTTAGAGGTCGGGACAGGGACAGGGTCGCTAACCGAGGCGATAGCTGAAAAGGCGGGGTTTTGCGTTTCGGTAGAAATTGATGCGGTTTTGGCCAATATCGCAAAGGGTCAGCTTTCAGACAAATCGAATGTTGAAATCATCGCGGCCGATGTCCTTAAAAACAAATTCGAAATTAATCCTGACGTAATTGAATCCATAAATCGCGCAGTGGCACGGGCTTCCAGCCCGTATAATCACGGCCAGGATGGCCGTGCTACAGGACGATTTCTTTTGATTGCCAATCTGCCTTATGCGGCGGCGACTCCATTGATGATAAACCTCGTGGTGGGTTCGACAAGCTCACCACAGGTTGGCCAAATTATCGCTGATGCCATGTTTGTCACCGTTCAAAAAGAGGTCGCCGACAGGATGACGGCTGAGGCAGGGACAAAGGATTATGGAATATTGAGTATTTTGCTGGCGGCAACCGGAAAGGCAAGACATGTGCGGACATTGAAGCCGACGGTGTTTTGGCCTCAGCCGAAGGTAAATTCGGCATTTATTTCATATATTAGAGACCCCCAAAAGGTTAAGGAAATTAAAAGTATTGAGATACTTAGCGAAGCTGCCGGGGCACTTTTGCAGCATCGAAGAAAGATGCTCAAAGGCTGCTGTAAGCTTGTAAGTTCACAATTTGAAGAATTTAAAAATTTAGAAGAAATTATCAAGCAGCTTGGAATAAATCCCGAAATCCGGCCGGACAATATACGGCCGGAAGAGTTTGTCGCAATTTCAAATCTACTTTAAACCACGAAGCCACGAAGGCACTAGATTTTTTAGACGCAGATTACGCTGATTTCGCTGTTTTTAAGGTCGCCACAGATTACACCCCCTCTTCGTCTTCGACTACGCCGTAGCAAGCGAAAAACTTTTTAAATTTTATTGAAATATTTGGAAAAATTTTGAAAATTTTTTGAAAAATGGGCTAAAGCCCATCCTACAAAATAAATTTATCAACCAAGCGAGGTAAAATATTGTTTCACCTTTGGCGTCAGCATGAAAATCAATAACAAAATCGGGTAGATAAGGCCGCCGCAAAGTCCGCCGCAGATACCGCCGATGTAGCCGGGCATGCCTTCACTTGGGATATCAATCCAATGGAGTTTCATCGCGGCAATATTTAAGGCAATTCCGGCAATGACCCAGATAATCGTGAGGATACCGTAAATGACGCAGCCGGACCTGGCCCATTTTTTAGATGTTAAAAGGCCGATACCGAGGATGATCAGCCAGATAGAAAAACCAATGCCGACAACAGACATGAACATAAGGATGATTTTATACATGGTGTCCATCTGCATCATTGTCCCTTGTGCCCAGGGAAATTTTTCGCTAAAAAGCAGGCCAAAGAGATTACAGGGGGTGCACAAAAGGGAAAGTCCGCCAAAGACACAATTTAGGACACCGAAGACGGTGACGGAAGCCGGCTTTTCGATAATCGGAGGCGGGACTGATGCTTGCGAAGAAGGGAATGGTTTTTCCATTCGGAATGGGTTCTGAGAGTCATCCATAATTTACGCCTCCCTATCTAATTTTTAATTTTAAATTTTCAATTATTAATTTTAACCACAGATTTCACAGATTACACTGAAATTTTTAATTCGGATGGCGAAATTTATATTAAACGACAAGCTCAGGGTCGCAATGAGCTCGCTGTGATTCCTCTTCAATTTTAATACAAACAGGCGGGGCAAGCCCGGCCCTACAGTCTGTCTCAGGAGCGAAACTAAATATTTTTTTTTAAGATTTCAGACTCAAATATTTTGAGTGCCAGAAAGTTTGGCAGTCAAAAAATTGTATAGCCAGGCAAAAATCAGGCCGCCGATGAATGCATCAGCAAATGCCCATAAAAGACCGATTATGCTTCCTGCAGGGCTGATATCATAACCTCTGTATAAACGGCTGAAAAAAATCAACTCATGGGTGGCGCCCTCGAACATTATTATCCACCAGGTAAGCAAAAATAATCCGGCAGCCCACATCAAGCCGCATGTTAATGCAAATGACCAGATATTGAGCTTCATGCGAAATCCTTTCAAATATTGGATGGTCACAAACCTCCCCTTTTGTACACGGCAGATAACAAATAGAAATAAGATTATTGCTTAAAAAGCGGTAATCGATTGCTTATTGATTGCTGCTGCCCTCCGCCGCGGAGCGAATTAATATCAGATTACCTAATTTAAAATATGAAAATATTTATATATTTTCTTAGATTTATCTTGACAATTACTATTAATCGTTTTAGGATTATTACACACTTAGGATACGGGAAACAATCGAGGATATTAAGGCGCGGATTTTCTAAAAAAGTCAGCTTTTAAGGAGAAGGATATGAAAGCGAAAAGTCTTTTCACAATCATCATACCATTTGTAATTTTATCACTGGCCGCTGTTGTTGGAATAGTTTTAGCAGAACCAAAAGAGGAAAAAGTCGAGATTCACACGATACAAGGTCAAGGCGAGCCAATCACCGAGGCGAATATGATAAAGCAGGTCGATACGGCTAACGCCGCGGATAACCCCACCGTCAAGTATGTAATAACAAGTAAGCACGTTCATCCCGGCGGATATGACCCGAATAAAAACGACCCGTGCAAGATAAATGTATGGGGGCTTCCGAAAAATCCATGGGCCATAGATTTTCCCGCGGATGTTTGTGACGATATATCGGCGCAATGGGGAAATGTAGTCATACTGGTGCCCGGCGACGGCAACGCCCCCTGCCCCAATGACCCCAACGGCAGCGGTATTTACCTCAAACCCTCCACCGGCGCACACGAGCTTAATCATATTAAGCTGGGGTCTGCGCATTCAGCCGACCCTAATAATAAGATGTATCCGGACAATGATGACCATGGGGATGGAAACGGGACGCATTCATGCCATCGAAAAGGGATGAATTTAACAGAGGCACAACGTGCACTATTAAGCATCAACTCTCTTGCGTTTGCGCAGGATGTTATGGCCAACGGCCGAGGCGGAGAAAAATATGATGCCCTATTCGATGCCGCCCCGAAATGGATTGACCTGACTTCGACCGAGTTCTGGATGGAGTGGACCGGGGGGCAATATAAGCTGCATTTCAGCATAAATACTGATGATGTAGTTTCATTTTTCGATGTTTATGAAATTGGTGTATATGTCGAAACAGATAATGACATCGCAACGGGCGAGCCGCCGGAGGGATTGGATTATTACCTGGCGTATATACCTCAGTTCGATGAGATTATATTTCAAAGATATGAGGGCTTCTGGGTTTCTTTGCCGCCTCCTGAGGGGCTGACTCATGAATTTCTCCATCTTAGCCCCGACCTTAATCATCCGGGACTTGCTACGGGCATAAAAATAGATTTACCTCTAATGAGTTTTATACCGCTGTCAGGGAGTTTCGCTTTTAAAGCTACAGCGACTAATTATGCAATGTCTGATTTCGTGCCGGATTCAGGCCTGCTGCGATATAACTATATGCCTGTGCCGATTCCGGGAGATATTGATTTGAACAACAAGGTTGATTTCGAGGACCTCAACTGGTTTTGCTATGACTGGCTGAGGGCCGGCCCCTCAAGGGCTGATATTTATCCGCCAATGGGCGACGGTATCGTGAACTTTATGGATTATGTCGTGCTGGCGAATAATTGGAAAGCGGCAATGCCATAACAAAAGTAAAAAGTCAAAAGTAAAAAGTAACGAAATTCTAATACAAACCGGCGGGGTAAACCCCGCCCTACTCGGTGCGCTCACTCGAGATGACATTAATAGACATTTTAGAGGTGATTTGATGGGCTAAAGCCCATCCTACAAATTTTTTAAAAGAACAAGAGCGGAGACATAGCTCCGCCCCTATATTCGTAAAATCAAATAACTAAGAACAGCCCATGCTATTTCCGCAGTTGAAGCATTTGTAGCAGGTGCCGTTGCGGACGGTGATGGAGCCGCAGATGTCGCAGGCGGGTGCATCATCCTGGAAGTGCTCGAACTGGGAATTGAATTGCTGCATGACGGCCGCCTCACCATCCTTGCCCTTGGGAATCTCAGGGACGCCGGTGGTTATCAAAGACTCAAGCATGGCAAGCCGATTGGGTTTGCTTTTTATTTCGAGAATACTGGTGCCGGGTTTTGTGTCGGCAATGCGGGAGGGTTTATCTTCGAAGATATCTTCCTCTCCATCGTTGCTTTTCTGGATTGGCGCCTTGGTTCGACTCTGCTCACCAGACGCGGGAATGACAGAAGACTGGATTGGCGCCTGCGCGGGAATGACAGAGGAAGCCTTGGCTTCTTTAACCTCGGCGATTTTGATGGCGAGGTCACGAGTTTTTTCAACGACTTCGCGGGCAGTAGTGACATTTTTATTTTCAGCAGGAGCTGCCTGGCGGTTAGGGGTGTTATGCTCGGCATAGCCGGGGATGAACTGGCAGCCCATCCAGCAGAAGATGTAATCGATGACGCTTTTGGCGAAGGGGATATCGCGGTTGGAGGTCATTCCGGCAGGCTCGAAGCGGGCGTGGCGGAATTTATCGACGAGGGTAATCAGGGGCACGCCGTATTGGAGGGCCATAGAGGTGCAGGTGCCGATGACATCCATGAGGCCGCCGACGGTGGAGCCTTCCTTGGCCATGGTGATGAAAAGCTCGCCGGGCTGGCCATCTTCGTAAAGCCCGACGGTGAGATAGCCCTCGTGATTGGCGACTGAGAATTTATGAGTGATACTATGACGGGTATCGGCAAGACGGCGGCGGTAAGGCCTTGGAGATGCAGCAGGTGCAGTGACCGCTTTCTCTTTGCCGTCTTTGTGCTTTTTGGTGGAGACGGGCTGGAGCATCTTGGAGCCATCACGGTAAATGGCGACGGCCTTTAGACCGAGTTTCCAGCCTTGCATATAGGCGGAGGCGATTTGGTCGGTGGTCGCCTCTTTGGGCATGTTGATGGTTTTGCTGATTGCGCCGGTGATGAAGGGCTGGACGGCGGACATCATTTTGATATGGGCCATGTAAAGGATGAAACGCTTGCCGTTACGGGGCTTGAAGGCACAATCGAAGATGGCAAGGTGCTGATTATTGAGTTTGGGGGCACCTTCGATTGTTTCGTGCTCATCGATATAGTCGGAGATTGATTTAACCTCATCGGCACTGTAGCCGAGGCGCTCGAGGGCCATACAGACGGTGGTATTAACGAGTTTGAGCATGCCGCCGCCGGCGAGCAATTTATATTTTACAAGTGCGATATCAGGCTCGATACCGGTAGTGGCGCAATCCATTAAAAAGCCGATGGTGCCTGTGGGGGCAAGGACGGTAACCTGGGCATTGCGGAAACCGGTTTTGGAGCCGGCATCGAAGGCCTCATCCCATGTGTCTTTGGCGGCATTGCGGAGATAGGCCGGGCAATGCGGCTCCGGGATATTGCAGGCGTGCTGGCGGTGCATATTGATGACCTTGAGCATAGCATCCGAATTTTTTGCGAATTCATCGAAGGCACCTTTGATGGAGGCGATTTCGGCACTGACGGTATAGGCAGCGCCTGTCATTACCGAGCTGATGGCGGCGGCCAAGGCGCGTGCCTGGTCGGAATCGTATGGCAAGGCAACGGCCATAAGCAGCGAGCCGAGATTTGCATAGCCGAGGCCAAGCGGCCGGAATAAATGACTATTGATGGCGATTGCCTTATCGGGATATGAGCCGTTATCGACGAGGATTTCCTGCGCGATGATGAAGAGGCGGACGGCCTTTTTGAAGGCGGTGACATCGAAGGTGCCGTCTTCCTTGAGGAACTTCATCAGATTCAGTGACGCCAAGTTGCAGGCGGAATCATCGACGAACATATATTCGCTGCACGGATTGGAGGCGTTAATCCGTCCGGAGTTGGGGCAGGTGTGCCAGCGGTTGATTGTTGAGTCGTACTGGATGCCGGGGTCGCCGCAGAGGCGGGTGCCTTCGGCGATGAGGTTCATAAGCTCGCGTGCGTTGTGCTCGCCGATTTTCTGGCCGCTGGTTACGCCGTAGGTGTGCCATTTGGCGTCTTTTTCGACGGCTTCCATAAATTCATCGGTGACACGCACGGAGAGATTGGAATTCTGGAACATGACACTGTTATATGCCTCGCCATTGTGGTCTTTGTTGTAGCCGGCCTCAATGAGGGCGATCGCTTTTTTCTCTTCCTCGCTTTTGCAGGTGATGAATTCCCTGATATCGGGATGGGTGATTTTCATTGACTGCATTTTGGCAGCCCTGCGGGTCTTGCCGCCTGATTTGATTACGGCGGCAATCTGGTCATAGACACGCATGAAGCTAAGCGGGCCCGAGGGCTTGCCGCCGCCGGAAAGTTTTTCCTTGGAGCTGCGCAGCGTCGAAAGGTCTGTGCCTGTGCCGGAGCCATGCTTGAAGAGCATCGCTTCACTTGTAGCGAGGCGCATTATATCTTCCATCGAGTCTTTGACGGACTGAATGAAGCAGGCGGAGGCCTGAGGATACTCATATGAATTATCGCAGGGGACAGCTTCGTTGTGCTTTGGGTCCCAGCGGAAATTGTGCTTGCTGCCTTCGATGCCGTAAACATCATAGAGGCCGACATTGAACCAGACGGGTGAATTGAATGCGCCGAACTGATTGACGCACAGCCATGTTAATTCATTATAGAAATTTTCGGCATCGGCACTGGTCGCAAAGTACCCATCGCGAAGTCCCCTGTCGGCAATTGTGCGACAGACACGGTGAACGAGCTGCTTGACGGAGTTTTCGCGACGGCCGGTTTCGATGTCACCATAGAAATATTTGCTTGAGACAACTTTGGTCGCAAGCTGGCTCCATGAGGCGGGGACTTCGATATCGTTTTGCTCGAAGACGGCCTCGCCGGTATCGCTGGTGATTTTGGCTGAGCGTTTTTCCCAAGGCAATTCATCGAACGGGTGGACGCCTGGGGTGGAGAAAGATTGGTCGATTTTCATACCCCTGTTGAGATTTGAAGGGGTAAAAGAAGCACCAATTTGCTTGTTCGAGGTGCTGGTTTTGAAAGGGTTGTCCGGGTTAAATGACGCTGCCATCTCTATGCCTCCGTGCAAAAAGCCGCCAAAAAGGCGGGAATTAGTAATATACTACCTATTGTTAAGCCGGGCAAGATAATACCATATATAGTGTAATGCCCGTGAAATTAAGTATCGGCAAGTTAACGAGATTTTGAGAAGGTGTAAAGGGAGAAGTGACAATTATTTTGCGAATTTTTTTTGTGTTTTCGTATCCCCTTGTTAATGCGTAATCTATGGCACGAATTTTTTTTTAAAATCATAAAAAATTTTTATAAAACGACCGCAATTAACCACTGCTGCGCTATCCAGACATGTGCCCAGACCTCTGGTGAACGGAATCGAGTGACCAGGTTTGGTGGTGAACTTATTTAATACGGCCTATCGATAGCTTTTTGCAGGGGCACAGGACAACATAAAACCGGCGTGATTGTATCGACGGCTTCGATATAGACGTGAAGCTGGTTGAACATGGAATTGGTATAATCATCGCAGAACATAAA
>CAYSKP010000044.1:0-3116 GCA_964431645.1 uncultured Pirellulales bacterium | reverse complement strand
GCGGCGGGTGCCCATGGCGGCGAATTGATTGCCGAGGGCACTTTGCAGGATATTATTGATAATAAAAGGTCCCTGACGGGCGATTACCTCAGCGGCAGAAAAAGAATCGGCATGCGTTCCCGCAGGCGTAAATACAACCTTCGCAAATCTCTCGAAGTCAAAGGCGCTGCCGAGCACAACTTGAAAGAAATAGACGTGAAATTTCCTCTCGGTGTTTTCATCTGTGTCACCGGTGTTTCCGGCTCAGGCAAAAGCACGCTTGTCAACCAGGTCCTTTTGGCGGCCCTTCGCCGCAGGCTCTACAGTTCCCGCGAGCACCCCGGCAAGCACAAAACAATTTTAGGAACTGCCCAGGTCGATAAGGTAATCCAGATTGACCAGTCACCTATCGGCAAGACACCTCGCAGCAATCCCGCTACCTATACAGGCGCCCTTGATGAAATCCGCAAGCTCTTTGCCAAGACCCGCGAGGCGAAAATTCGCGGCTACAAGCCCGGCCGCTTCAGCTTCAACACAAAAGGCGGCCGCTGTGAATACTGCAAAGGCCAGGGCACAATGGTCATCGAAATGCATTTCCTTCCCGATGTATATGTAACCTGCCAGCAGTGCAAGGGCAGGCGCTATAATCCCGAAACTCTCGAAGTGACATACAGAGGCAAAAATATTGCCGATGTCCTCGATATGCGTATTGAGGAATCGCTCTCATTTTTTGAAAATTTCCCGATTGTCATACGCCAGTTAAAAATGCTAAACGATGTCGGTCTTGGCTATATGCAGCTTGGCCAGCCCTCGACAACGCTTTCCGGCGGCGAGGCCCAGCGTGTAAAGCTGGCCTCTGAACTCGGTAAAGCGGCAACCGGACATACCCTTTATGTCCTCGATGAGCCCACAACAGGTCTGCATTTTGCTGATATCCATAATCTATTGAATGTCCTGCAGCGTTTAGTTGATTTAGGCAATACCGTAGTCGTTATCGAGCATAATCTCGACGTAATTAAAATGGCCGATTATATCATCGACCTCGGTCCCGAAGGCGGCGAGGCCGGCGGCAAAATTGTTGCCACAGGAACACCGGAAGAAATTACAAAAAATCAAATAAGCTACACTGGCAAATATCTTACTAAAAAATTAGAAGAAGATGCCCATGCCGAAAAAGATTAATTTTGAAACGCTTAAATGGATAGGCGGTATCGATGGTCACCTTAAAATCATCGACCAGACCAAACTCCCTGAACGATTGATATACATCCGCTGCACGAATATAGAACAGTTATATGATGCAATCAAAACATTAGCAGTAAGGGGGGCGCCTGCAATTGGCGTTGCGGGAGCTTTCGGCGCGGCATTATCTTTAAAAAATATCTCTGCGCCTTCTGTGTTCTCCGCGGTAAAAAACTTGAAAAAAGACTGCAAATATCTCGCATCTTCAAGGCCCACAGCCGTAAATCTCCAGTGGGCGATTGACCGGGTCTTAACATATGCCCAAAAGTTTGTAATTCAAAATCCAAAAGCATCTTTGATGCATTTGCGGCGAGCTGTTTTGAAAGAAGCAAAAGCCATTTATAATGAAGATGTCCAGATGTGCAGAAAAATTGGCATCAATGGCGCAATATTCATCAAAAATGGAATGGGCATTTTGACACACTGTAATGCAGGTGCCCTCGCGACGGCAGGGCAGGGGACAGCCCTTTCAGTTTTGTATGAAGCCAAAAAACGCGGCAAAAAATTCACAGTCTATGCCGACGAGACTCGGCCTTTACTTCAGGGCGCAAGATTGACTGCCTGGGAATTGAATCACGCCAAAATCGATACAACTATCATTTGCGATAATATGGCCGCCTCCCTGATGAAGGCGGGCAAAATAGATATCATAATCACTGGGGCGGATAGAATCGCATCAAACGGCGATGCGGCCAACAAAACCGGAACATACGGTCTTAGTGTTCTTGCCAAAGCCCATAAAATTCCATTTTACATCGCGGCGCCTTCGAGCACCTTCGATTTGGATATAAAATCAGGCAAAGATATCCCTATCGAGCAAAGGTCCGCCGATGAAATACGCTTCTTGTATCACGGGCTTCCAGCCCGTGGTAGCACGGCCAGGATGGCCGTGCTACAATTAACACCGAAAGGCGTCAAAATATATAATCCCGCCTTCGATGTCACTCCCGCAGAAAATATCACTGCAATCATTACAGAACGCGGAATCATAAAATCTCCAAACTCACATAAAATTGCCAATCATTTTCAGAAGGAAGGTATATGAAAAAAGCTGATATCAGGGGAAAATGGGCCTTGGTAACCGGTGCAAGCCGCGGGGTAGGGCGACAGATATGCCTTGGTCTCGCTCAATACGGCTGCAATATCGTACTGCACAGCCGTAAAATTGAAAATACAAATAAATTGGCCTCTGAATTGAAGTCCAAAGGTATTCAGGTCCAACAGGTCGCCGCCGAATTATTCGATGAAATTCAAGTTGACTCAATGCTCAAAAGCATTTTACAAAACGGCCCTGATATCGACATCCTCTATAATAATGCCGCAATAATGACAACCTTCCATAAAGATTGGACAAATGTCCCCGCCGAAGACTTCCGTAAGGTCTTCGAAGTCAACGTAATTACCCTTATCCGGATATGCCACAGCTTTATCCCGCAAATGATTGAGCGTAAATGGGGGCGCATCATTAATCTTACTTCCGGCATCAAGGACCAGCCCGAATTGATTGCCTATGCAATCTCAAAAGCGGCAGTCGATAAATTCGTCACCGATACGGCAGGGCACCTCAATGGCACCGGCGTCCTCATTAATCTGCTTGACCCCGGCTGGCTCCGTACAGATATGGGCGGTCCTCAAGCCCCCAATGAAGTCGAATCGGTCATTCCCGGCGCCCTTGTCCCCGCATTAATTGGTGATGGAACAACCGGCCACTTCTTTCGTGCACAGGATTACGCCGGAAAATCCATTTGAATTATTGCGGATTTAATATCCTCATCATCGCCCGCAATTTGCCTTCATTAATCGATTGCGTCGGCAGGTGCACCAGTCTCTCGATTGTCCCCTCTGCCCTTGGACAGCAGCCCCGATGGTAATTGACTTTTATAAGGTCGCTGTCA
>CAYSKP010000043.1:0-13542 GCA_964431645.1 uncultured Pirellulales bacterium | reverse complement strand
AGTCATCGGCTATTTCTTCTATTTGAATATAGCTGGGCAATTCATCAAGGGAGGTAAATACTTTCTTTGGCGTAACACCGTAATGGGCAAGGATATTTTGAATCCTGCCTTCGGGGAGATAAATATCGAGCTGCTTTCCTTCATCACGGGCCATTTTCAGATGGATAGCCAAAAATTTATAAATTTCGGAATTATACGAGCCGCAGAGTCCCCTTGATGAGCCGATGGCAAGGACGGCCCTTTTGCTGCCAGTCCTTGGGCTTAACAAAGGATGCGTCAATGCAACTTCACCTGTGGCCATAAGATAGCCTGCACGGGCAAGCGCATTATGATAATCACTTACGGCCTGCCAGAGACGATTATATGATTTGAACTTTGCGGTAGAAATCATCTCCATCGTTTTTGTAATCCGGCTTATGTTGCTTGCCGCCCGCTTTCTTCGAAGTATTTGCCTTATAGCAGCCATTGTTTATTTAATTTGCATTTCCTTGAATTTTTTAATAGCAGTGGTAAGTTTTGCCGCAAGCTCATCGCTGAGTTTTCCGGTCGTGTCAATCTCTGTTATATAAGCCTGATGCTCCTGTGCCATCCATTTTATAAGCGAATCGCCAAATTCACTTACCTTATCGACAGTGATATCATCGAACAGGCCTGTAGAGCCGGCGAAGATTACAATGACCTGCTTACCGACACTCATAGGAGTGAATTGCTGCTGCTTGAGCAATTCGACCATTCGTGCGCCTCTATCGAGCTGGGCCTGCGCGGTCGGATCGAGTTCTGTTCCAAGACGGGCAAAATTAACAAGCTCGTTATATGATGCAAGATCAAGACGCAATTTTGCGGCTACGCGTTTCATGGCTGGAACCTGGGCATTTCCGCCAACTCGGCTTACGCTTATGCCAACATCAACAGCCGGCCTGATACCCGCGTGGAAGAGGTCTTTTTGCAGGTAAATCTGACCGTCTGTGATTGAAATCACGTTTGTAGGAATATACGCGGAGACCTGACCTTCGAGGGTTTCAACTACCGGCAATGCCGTCAAAGAGCCGCCGCCGAGGGCATCGGAAAGTTTGGCGCTTCGTTCGAGAAGGCGGCTGTGCAGATAAAATATGTCACCGGGATACGCCTCACGGCCCGGAGGACGGCGCAGCAGCAAACTTAACTGGCGATATGCCACCGCATGCTTACTGAGGTCATCATAAATACAAAGTGTATCACGTTTCTGCTCATACATGAAAAATTCTGCTATCGCGCAGCCGGCATACGGGGCAATGTATTGCATAGGCGCGCTATCCGCTGCGGCAGCGGCGACAATAATCGTGTAATCCATAGCGCCAAAACGCCTGAGTGTTTCGACGATTTCGGCAATGGTAGATTCCTTCTGGCCGATGGCAACATAAATGCAAATTACATTTTGTCCCTTTTGGCTGATTATAGTATCAATGGCAATGGCGGTTTTACCTGTCTTTCGGTCGCCGATAATAAGCTCTCTTTGTCCCCTGCCGATGGGAATCATGGAATCAATACTTTTCATCCCGGTCTGGAGGGGCTGCTTGACAGGCTGGCGTTCTGAAATATTTGGGGCATCTGATTCGATGAACCTGCGTGCCGCGGCTGTTATTGGAGACTTGCCGTCGATTGGCTCACAAAGAGGATTGATTACTCTTCCGATAAGCTCAGGACCAACCGGGATAGAAAGGACCTGACCTGTCGCGAAGACATCAGAACCTTCTTTTACATTTGTATAGTCACCGTATATAACCGCACCGATGGAATCTTCTTCGAGATTAAAGACCTCGCCGCGGACATCGTTTTGGAAACGAAGCATTTCACTGGCCATAGCGTTATCAAGGCCGTAGATGCGGGCAATGCCGTCTCCAACTTCAACGACTCTGCCGACAGAGGAGACATCGAGCTTATTTTTATACTGCATTATTTCTTGTTTGAGAATGCTGCTGATTTCACTGATATTGGATTTCATCTTTTATCCTTATCTGTTTGCAATTTTCCATTACCGTCCGCACGGCATTAAATAAACGGCTTCTTATGGAATTATCTATAACACTTTCTCCGTATCTTATGACTGCACCGCCCATAATGGCCGGCCTGATATTTAATTTGAGCTCAACCTGCTTTCCCATTGCCTGAGATATCGAACTAACAATTTTTGTTAATTCATCGGAACCGGGATTCTGATGAAGCGTCAGCTCAACAAAGCTGATTCCATGATGGGCATCCCATGTTTCGTTAAAATTGGCTATTATCTGAGGAAAAAATATCATCCTGTTACGATGGTGTACTTCGAGAAGAAAATGCAGCATCAAATCACTTACTTTTCCTGAAAACATCTTTTGAACGAGTGATTTTTTATATTCAGCGGAAAACTGGGGCGAAGACATAATATCCAGAAATTCATGGTTCTGCTCAATTAAGGTTTCAAGCATCTGCATTTCCTGGCACACCTGCTCAAGAATACTATTTTCTTCGGCAAGCTCATACAATGTATCCGCGTAAAGGTCACCGATATGGATTGCTATATCCGATGAGCTCATTATGCACCACCCGCTTGTTCACGTTTCAGCTTCTCAATGGCTTCATAAAGAAGACGAAGATTGTCCTGAGGCGTTATCGCCCTCCCGACAATTTCACTGCTTAATGAGAGAAGCATATCTTCCGCCTCTTTCCACATTTCCTGTGAAGCGGCAATCCTGGTATATTCAATATCCGCCTGTACCCTTCGTTTCATCTGGGCAACTTCATCACCGGCCTTTGCCACCATCTCTTTTTCAATGAGCTGAGCCTGTGCAGTAAGTTTATTTACTATTTCCATACCCTGCTGCTTGTACTGGTCGAGCAAAGCTTCGGCATTTTTGCGGGAGGTGTCAGCCGATTCAAGCTGCTGCTTTATATAATCTTGCCTTGCCTGAAGCGTTCTTAACAGCGGTTTCCAAGCCGCTTTAGTAAGGACCAAAAGCAGCACAAAAAAGGCAATTATTGTCCACAGCGAATCAGCAAAAGTGCCGCTGAAGATTCCTTTCTCTTCAACCGGCGCTTCGCCCTGAGAAGCAATCGCGCAGGCGGTTTCCAAGATCGCCAGCAAAATAACTACTGTCGGTTTAAATTTGAGCATTTTTCGCCCTCTTTTTTAACCCTTCATCCAGAACATTGCCAAAAAGCCAATAGTCAGCGCAAACAAAGTCACGCCTTCAATTAGTGCCGCGGCGATAATCATTGCAGTAACGATTCTTCCGCCGACCTGCGGCTGTCTTGCGATTGCATCGGTTGATTTGCCGCCTATGAATCCAATGCCGATACCGGCGCCGAGAATTGACAGGCCGCAGCCCAAAAGCGCGCCGAGTATCGCCAGACCATTGCCGAGTCCCGCCTCGGCAGCCAATAGATTTCCTGCTAATTCTGTCATTTTTGCAAAACCTCCAAAAACATTAATTTATCATCCATGTTCTGATTCCAGGGCCAAACTTATGAATAACGCTGAAAGCAACGTGAAAATATACGCCTGAATGAAGACAACAAGCAGCTCAAGCAATGACATTGCTACTATAGCCGCTACCGATACCGGAGCGACATACCATTTCTTGAAAATAATTATCAGGCCGACAAAAGTGGCCAGAACAATATGGCCCGCGACCATGTTTGCGAACAAACGAACAGCCAATGCGAAAGGCCTGACCAAGGCGCTGACTACCTCCAGCACATATATCAAAGGCAAAATCGGCCAGGGAACCTTCGGCGCCAAATTTCCAAGATATTTAAGCAGGCCGTATTGCTTAATGCCTGCCGCGTGTGTCAGAATAAATGTTATTGCCGCCAGGGCGCCTGTAATCCAGATATTTGTCGTGGCCCCCCCGCCGACCGGCTCATGTCTGCCCGTTGTGAGATTGTAAGCCGCTTCAAGAGGAACCATTCCGAGCAGATTCATTGTCAATATGAAGAAAAATATAGTCCATATAAAAAAGATAAATCTGTCTGTGTTATGGCCGAGAACCGGCAAAGCAACCTCGTCTCGCAGAAACATGCATACACTTTCGATTAAATTTTGCAATCCCTTCGGCACAAGGCGTTTTCTGCCGGCACCGAGAGGAATTATTATGAGCAGAATAACGGCCGCAACGCCAACCATTAACATATGATTGCTGAATACTATCTTATGTCCGGCTATAGTAAATTCAAACAACGGAGCTGCAATCACCGGCTTAAGCGGATTGAGTTCACATAAAACGCTATTTAGTATCTGACACCCCAAAATTATTGCCCTTTATCGGTCCTAAATATAATCGGCAAAAATGAAATGTATTCGCCAGTCATTTTTTGCATAAAAAGCCTA
Organism: uncultured Pirellulales bacterium; assembly: GCA_964431645.1. GTDB lineage: Bacteria > Planctomycetota > Phycisphaerae > Sedimentisphaerales > Anaerobacaceae > Fen-1362. The sequence goes on along the minus strand of CAYSKP010000043.1, from coordinate 9,197 downwards.
GTTGAATGATATTAAGCGAGAATATATGATATGACAATAAGGGACAAAAAGTATTTTGATATTCAAATAAATCTTGAAGGAGAGTATATGTGTAATTCATGCGGATGCAGAGGCTCGATGAAAAAGAGCATAAAGAAGGTCACAAAAAGCAAAGCAAAAGGCAAAAAGAAATAATTGCCTATCCATAGAACTTATTGCAGAATTCGGCTCAAAGTTGTCTGGTCAATTGATGTTTGGGGTGAAAACTTATCCGAATTCATATACCTCAGCAAAGAAGATAATAACTGCCGTGCTTCGGGTTTATCCTTCAATGCCAATAAATTTATTGAGCAGACCAGCAATTTACCTTTACCTATCTTAACTTCAAAGATATTACCCAATTTATTGGCACGCTGACAATTATCAATCACTTGAACGACAGGTCTGTAATCCTTAGGCATTTCATCAAGAATGATAGTTCGTGAATTTCGAAGAAGATTGAACCACTGCCAATTGGAATGAAATTCAGTTGGAAAACCGGCCAGGGCCGGATGATTGGGGTCACACAAAATGCCAAGTGTCCCCGCGGGCGATGACATTTTTCTTTGCTGTGCCAATTTTTTGAACATTTCATAATTCCAAAAGTCACTGGCAAATGTCCCTTCGATTGAATTTTTAAGGTCGTTGGCTTCGGGAATAAGCAAAACACTTTTACCTTCAGATAACGCCTCTTTCACTGCATCATCATTTTTTCTCATAATAACAACATTGGCTGAGGATATATCTGCGTTATCAGGATATACCCAAAGATTGTATGAATTGATGTAATTTGTTCCATCAATCGAAAGTGACAACTTGATTTTTGCCGGTGCGTCAATATCCTTCAAAGGTATAGAAATATCACCAAGAGCTTTAAGAGTTCCTTGAGGAATATTTTGAGACGCCAGACGGCCGGAGGCAAGGGTTTCGCCCTTAGAATTTTGAAATGTCCATACTGCAACAGCATTATTCATATCTGACGGGCCAAAGTGAGCTATCTGTGTTTCAGCTGTAAAGATTTCGTTATTAGTCCATGTATATTTATTCATCCGAACAAGCGGAACAGTTTGGGAACAAAATTGACGCCATTGAACAGGTTCAATCAAACCTTTGGAATCCATAAAGGCATCGAGTATGCCTACAAGAGCGGTGCCCTGCCCGGGAAAGTCCTGCAAATCGAGGAGCTGAAAACCGCCAAAACCTTTCGTGCGAAGTGCGGCCTCTATATCTTCTTTATAGCATAGAACAGAAAGTACTCCGGAGGCACGAAAAAAATCATCAGCCTGACTGAGCATGCCATTTTTATCGAGCCGCTCCCGAAAGATTTCAAAATTGCGTGCTTGCAGGACACCTGTATATTTTTGGATTTCATTAAAATTAGGATAAACCTGATATTCACCGATTTCCTGCGATACGACCGGGACACGAATTCCTGTTATTTCAGTGGAATAATCCTTGAGAGTGTTTGCCGGGCCAATTTGAACATGGCCGAGAGGAATATCACACGCTCCATATGAACCTCTGATTCGCTTTTGCCACTGAATCTGCCAAGAGACCCAGAAATCATCATTGGGGTCAACCATGCCGAACCAGTTATTTGTGCCCTGTGCATAGAGATGGCGAGGGTCAGTTAGACGAAACTCACGGACAAATGGGGCCATCAATTCCTGTTTGCCGCCAAGTTCATTTCCAAGTGCGAGCATTACAAAAGATGGGTGATTGCCGAAGGTCTTAAGCAGGCGCTTTCCTTCTTCCATGCAAAAGTTATCGTGATTTGGTTCCCCGAAATCAGCCCAGTTGGGCAATTCCGTCTGCAGATAAATGCCAAGCCGGTCTGCGGCCTCGAATGCAGCTTCGGGGGGACACCATGTATGGAAACGGTAATGATTAATGCCGTATGATTTGGCAATATTGAAAACCTTAAGCCAGCCATCAACCGTCATTGGGGGATAACCGGTGAGGGGAAATACACAGCCATCGTGTTTGCCTCTAAGAAAAATAGTTTTGCCATTGATATTGAATTGTGTCCCCTTCGCCTTGAAATCCCGCAATCCGAATGAAATTTCTTTTTTATCGGCATACTTTTTATCTGATGACGAGGCAAGAGAAACAACAAGCTTGTAAAGCACAGGCGTAAATTCATCCCAGAATTGAACCGTATCATCGAGTGGATAATTTACCTCAATTACGGCCGGCTTATCACCTGCGGGAAATGCAATTGAAACTGGTTTACCCTGAACATTTCCATCCATATTTAATGCATTCAATGTCAATTCAGAATTCAGCAGCAGGCCACTTTTATTAACAACTTCAATACGGACTTTTAATGTTTTTGATGCAATATTCGAAAAAATCTGGACATCGTTAATGTAGATGGGGTCAGATGCCAGAAGACCAATTTTGCCGATTATTCCATTCCAGTTGGTCTGGGTCTGGTCACTGATTTGATGTGGATCACCAATGCGCGGATATTGGGAATTATTAATTCTTATTGTAAGGCGGTGCGTGCCAGGCGTTAAAAGGCCTAATGAGTAAACATGAGGGGCGACAAGCGAATCCTGTGAGCCGAGGCCGTCATCATCAATCCAGACGCGGCTGTTTTTTGTGCGTTCAAGAAAAAGCGTATTACGTTTATTTGACCATTGTGCCGGGATATTTATATCCTGCTGGTACCAGGCAGAACCGGCAAATGTGTAAACCCTTGTCAGACGGTCCTTTTCGCGGGCGTTATTCAATTTGCCTTTATGATTCTCATCGGTAGTGCCGGGCAAATGAACAGAATCATCAAGGGATTTTGCGAACCATTTATCTTTAATGCCGTCATTATTTGAATCTAAAGCAAAACGCCAGGTGCCTGCCAGAGATAACCAGTTGTCATCCGGCAAAGTTTCGGCATTCAAAGAGCCGTTAGACAAAGAAATAAACAGCAAACTAAATAATAAGATTCTAATCATGAGATTTCCTTAAACTAAAAATATTTTCGGATTATTTTATCATCAACAGAGATTGATAGAAAATGATTGCCACAAATGGTGGAAGTTTTGCAAAATATGGTGTTTATTTGCGGTGCAGATAAGTCAAAATAGGCAATTAGCTTTGGTTTAATTATAACAAAGCAGGAAAATTAAAGAGGATTCACACCCGCCGGGCAAATATGCCCTATAAAGATTTGCACACCTTATGCATGGTTAGGCTTCAAGGTGACATTTAATGGTGACAGGATCGCCCAAAAAAGGCAGGGATGCTTGTTTGACAGCTTATCGCAAGTTGACGGGAATCGATAAGCAGAATACAGGGGAACAGGTAAATTTCACTATCTATAAAATCATTAATCCTTTTGAATTAGCACAAAAAGGCATCCTTCTAGAAGCCATTAATTTATTCAGTTTAAACAATTTTCTTAAATCATCTTTGTTTACACTCAAGTAATGAAATATGAAAGGAGGGGAAAAAACAAATCAAATAAAAACAATCAAAGGAGAGTAAAACCAACAAAAAATTTAGATAGGAGGTAACAAAATGAACAGAAACAGAGTTTGGGGAATGGTCTTCGTTTTAGTGTCACTGCATCTGGGTATCGCAAGCGTTTTAGCAATCACGCCATGGCTTCACACGGAGGGTAATGTATTAAAAGACCCGGCAGGAAATACGGTCGTCCTGAGGGGTATCGATTTCGTCGATATAGGGGCGGTAGAGTTATGGTATGGCGGGCTTAACAATCTGATAGAAAGAGTAACCAATCAAAATGATCCGCAGGGAAACTCTCCGGGATGGTATCCGAAGGTAATCCGATTTGCCCTTTATCTTCCCGACGCGGAGGACTTCACAGATAGTCCTTTCCAATGGACCCCGGGTGACGATACTTTCTACAACACCCTTTTGAGACCTGCAGTTGATCTATGCAAGGCGAAGGATGTGTATGTCATTATCGACTGTCACTATGTTGCCAATACATATGACCACGTACCCATGGTAAACGCGTTTTGGACGTATATGGCGCCAAGGTTTGCTAATGACAGCCATGTCTTATTCGAGCTTTTCCAGGAGCCGATAAATGACGGAGCTACAGATAACGATAGATGGCTGAGTGTCAGAACCGATATGCAAAACTGGTACAATATTGTTCGCTCATACGCGCCTAACAATCTTATTCTCGTTTCAGGACCGAGCTATTCTCAGATAATCGGGCCCGCAGCCGATTATCCTATGACAGGAAATAACATCGTGATGGTATCGCACATTTATCCGGGGCACTGGAAGACCAGTCCTGCCGGCAATAACTGGTACACAGCCAGCATCGATAAATGTCTTACGCGGTATCCGGTGTTTATGAGCGAATGGGGATTCGGAAGCAGCGAACGTTCCCGTTTCCTCAAAGGGACGATTACCGACTATGGCCAGCCTCTTCAGAATTTCCGCGAGTCGAGAAAAATCAGCAGCAGCGCCTGGGTAGCAAGTTACGACTGGCGGCCGACGATGTTCGAGACCGACTGGACACTTCAGGTCGGCGAAGGCTTTATGGGCGGCTTCACGAAGGACATGCTTTACGAATACAGAAACAGCGACCAGCCGGGGACTACGGATATAACGCCGCCCAGTGCGCCGACAGGCCTGCTTGGTTCACCGGGAGGCAGCCAGACAGCGTCGCTAAATTGGAATGACAATACCGATTTGGACCTGGCCGGATATAATGCATATCGGTCAACCACATCAGGCGGTCCCTATACGAAGGTAAATACCTCACTGATTAATGTATCAAATTATTCGGTTACAGGTCTTACTAACGGGACGACTTATTATTTTGTTGTAACAGCCGTTGACACTCACTCAAACGAGTCAGCTAATTCGTCAGAGGTCTCGGTGACACCAAGCACGAGCAGCACTACCATATACAATTTTAACGGCGTAAACCAGGCAAATACAAGCTTCAACGCTTATGCATGTAAAGCGCACGTTTTCCCGTTTGGCGGAAATCCGGCAAACAGGACGATGATGGTTGAGGCAACCGATTCGGACTACGGTATGATTGCAGTTCAAGATGTGCTGAGATGGACAACATTCAATCCGTATTCTACATACGAGATTTTCCTTTGGGTGGAAATGAAAATTAACGAGATACCCAGCACAGTTACGAAACTTGACCTGACATTTAACGGTCATTCAAACGGTAAAGGTGCTTCAATTCATAAGATTTACATTATGAAGGCAGGAGCTGACTGGACGCAGGATGCTTCCTGGGTGCAGGTGGGTACTGACCAGTCTATTTCTAACACCACCGACGCGACGATGACTCGCTCGGTTACAACAAGCGCTCCCACTTACGTCGACAGCTCAGGCAAAGTTATCTGGGGTGTCTATGTAACAAGGTCAGGCGTGGAAATGAACATAAACTATCTGGAGATGGGTGTTACAAGGTAATTTAAAAATTAAATCTCAGCGCATCGAATAAGTTAGTTCGGTGCGCTGAGATTTTTGAAATCAGAAAGGAGGCAATAGATAAAATAAGTAATACTATTTTCTTGTTAGGTTACAACGAATATTAAAAAATGAATAGGAGGTTTAAAGATGAAGTATAAAAGCAGTTTTGCTGCAATTGTGACGTGTGTATTTGTTATGAGTTTTTTTGCGGGAAGCATCTTTGCCGACACTCCATGGCTGCATGTAGATGGCAATAAAATCAAGGATCCGAGCGGCAATGTGGTCATCCTGCGCGGTGTGGCCGACATCGATATCGGCGCAACTGAGCTGTGGGAAGGCGGGATGATAAACCTGATTGACAGATTAACAAATACAAATGACAGTCAGGGCGGCTCACCCGGCTGGTATACAAAGGTCATTAGACTGGCAATAGTGCCTTATGATTCCGGTTTTCAAAGTCCGTGGCCGTTCCAGGTCGGTGATGATACTTTTTACAATGACCTGCTGAGGCCGGTTGTCGATTACTGCAAATTTAAAGGCCTATATGTAATTATCGACTGGCATTACATCGATAATACAAGTTTACATATAACAACAACAAACCAGTTCTGGACATACATGGCGCCGAAATTCGCCAACGATTCACACGTTATGTATGAAATTTACAACGAGCCGATTGACAATCCCAGAAGAAGCACAGAGGCTCAAAGATGGGCTGTTACAAAACCAAATATGCAGGCATGGATAAATCTTATCCGGCAATATGCTCCGAATAACATTATTCTCGCCGGAGCACCGCAATATAACACATGCTTAGTCCCCGCGATAACAGACCCGTACGTTGGGACAAATATCGTTTATACATGGCACGATTATCCGGTAGGTTTTGTAAGTCAGTGGGAAAAAGACCAGGTAACTGCGGCATCAGCCGTTCTTCCGGTTTTCTGCACGGAATGGGGTTTCAGCGAAGGCTGGGACACGATAACCGATGGTACCGTTACAAATTACGGTTTGCCTTTCCAGACCCTTGTCGAACAGCTTAACTTATGCGGCTGGACCGCCTGGAGCACAAGCTATGACTGGGGTCCGCCGATGTTCAATACGGACTGGACCCTTAAAGTGGGCATCCCCGAAATGGGCGGATTCGTTAAGGACTGGCTCTATGCAAGAAGAAATAGCGACCTGCCGCAAGGCTCAGGACAGAATCAGCCGCCATCGGTGGCAATGATTTCGCCTGATAGCGGCGGTTCGATTAACGCAGGCTCAAGCATTACACTTCAGGCGGATGCCTCCGATGATACAGGCCTATCGAGGGTAGAATTTTATCAGGGTTCTTCAAAAGTAGGGGATGATACAACTGCCCCTTATGCTTATACATGGACAAATGTTCCACAGGGAACATACAGCATCACAGCCAAAGCAATTGACAGCGGAAACTTATCAACAACTTCAGATGCCTTAACGCTCAATGTTGTTGCAGGTGCTTTCCCATCACCATGGCTAAGCGCAGATGTTGGCGGCCCGGAATTGTCGGGTTATGCAAGCTACTCCGGCGGCACATTTACATCTGCCGGCAGCGGCTGGGACATCTGGGGCGGCTGGGACGGATTGCATTTCGTTTATCAGCAGGTAAGCACGAATGTTGAAATCATCGCCAGGGTAGCGTCTATTGAAGCTACAGACCCATGGGCTAAGGCCGGCGTTATGATTCGCTCATCGCTGAACGGCAATGCCCCTAATGTATTTATGCAAGTGACACCGGGTAATGGCAAAATGCTGTCAAGCCGGTCACATACAGCTGGAGAGACAACCGGTTCAGCAGGAACAGGCGCACTGCCTCTTTGGGTTAGGATAGTCCGCAGCGGCAATACCTTCAGCGCCTATTCATCAACAAACGGTTCAAGCTGGACAAATTCCGGCTCGGTTACGATTCCAATGCCGGCGACAACCTTTGTGGGCTTAGCTGGAACTGCTCATAATACAGGACTTCTTTCGACGGCCGTGTTTGATAATGTCACTGTAATTCCAGGCAGCGCTTTGACGCCGGATACAACAGCTCCGGCTAATCCGACGGGCCTTACGGGGACAGGCGGTTTAGGATTTGTCACGCTGAACTGGAATGACAACGCCGACAGCGATTTCGATTACTACGATGTATATCGAGGGACATCATCTGGCGGTCCTTACACAAAGATTAACGGCTCGCCGGTTCTTACTTCAGACTATAACGATACTGCTGTAAGCAACGGGACAACTTATTACTATGTTGTAAAGGCCTTAGATTTGTCTTCCAATACATCAGGTAATTCAAATCAGGCATCAGCAACAACACAATCTGATACGACTCCGCCGGCAAATCCGGCTGGGCTTACATCCCAGGTTGATTTTATAGTTTGGAAATATGTCCTGCTCGATTGGAATCCCAACATAGAAGGAGACCTTGCGGGCTACGACATATACAGAGGGACATCCGCGGGCGGTCCTTACAGCAAAATTAATCCCTCGCTTGTAACAACCTCTGATTATATCGATTACACAATCGGTTCAGCTTCCTATTATTATGTAGTGAAAGCCGTTGACAGGTTTAACAACGCATCAGGTTATTCGAATGAAGTCTCGGCAATCAGGCCGGGCGGTTCGGGGACAATACTTCGCCAGTACTGGTTAAATATTGGCGGCGGAGCTGTCGCTGACCTGACATCGAACGCAAATTATCCTGATAATCCGACCGGTCAGGCAGAAATAACGAACATGGAAGGACCAACAAACTTTGCCGATGCATACGGCTCACGTATTATCGGTTATGTTCATCCTTCTGTCACAGGAAGCTATACATTCTGGGTAGCCGGCGATGATTCATCCGAGCTTTGGATGAGCACAAGTGATAATCCGGCTAATGCCGTGAAAATCGCATATAACACTCAATATGTAAATTCACGAAACTGGGACCAATATGCCAGCCAGCAATCGACTCCAAGGTCGCTTGTCGGCGGACAGAAGTATTTCATTATGGCATTGCAAAAGGAAGGCGGCGGCAATGACAATATATCAGTCGCATGGGAAGGCCCGGGAATTGTCAGGCAGGTAATCGCGGGCGGATTCCTTTCACCTTATGTTGTAGCGCCTCCTCCGCCGGTTGTAATGCATGTTGATTCTATCACCTGCAGCAAATTCAGTTCGAAAGGCAAGTACAAAGGCCGGGCTGTGGTAGTGATTAAAGATGCTTCGGGTAATCCTGTTTCAGGTGCAACAGTTACAGGAACATTTACCGGCTCTTATAACCAGACACTGTCAGCAACGACCGATGCAACCGGAACAGTAACACTGACAACATCGTCTTCTGTAAGCGGGACGGTAACCTTTACCTTCTGCGTTACTAATGTAACAAAAACAGGAGCTACCTATAATTCGTCCGCCAACGTAGAGACCTGTGACAGCTTCAGCGGGTAATTTGAAAAGCTAAAATGTCTAAATGATTACGGGCGTCCCTAAGGGACGCCCTTTTTTTTATTGATTTACTGAAATATTATATATTCGTTTGGCTTGGGTTTTAAAAGACACAACATCCTTTTGAGGTCTTGCCAGTTCAACATTTTTGCCATTATGCATTACATTTATGGGAATAGATGTGCGGATACAAACAGGATTACTGTTAAAAGATTTTAGTACTGCATTTTCAAGTCGGCCGTCATTCCAATATATATCTACTTCAAATCCGCCCCTCGCCCTGAGTCCTTTGACTGAACCTGTAGGCCATTCCT
>CAYSKP010000042.1:0-3873 GCA_964431645.1 uncultured Pirellulales bacterium | reverse complement strand
GCGGCCGCAAACATCGATTTGGGTATGCCTGCTTATATTCCAAAAAACTATATACCGGCTGACAGAATCAGGCTCGATGTATACCGCAGAATTGCGGTCGTGAAAAATACAGATGAACTCAAGCATCTCGAGGCCGAACTTGCGGATGTTTACGGGCCTATACCCGAGGAAGTAAAGGGACTCCTTATTGTGGCGGGATTACGCGTCGCCGCAAGCAGGCTGGACATTCGAAGTATTGTCGCACATGCAGGCAATCTCGTATTTACATTCGGCACAGATTCGGCAAGAAACGCAAAGAAACTCTTTAAGAACATCGCCGCAAGATACACGGTCGCTGATGACAAGACAGTTTATATGCATTTGTCTGAGAATTATTTTGAGCAGGCAACTCTTATAAGCTTTTTGCAGAAGATTCTTGCAAAAGGCCGATAAAAGTTTAGGGCTCATTGAAAAAGAAGATTGCTTCGTCGTCCCTTAGGACTCCTCGCAATGACATTGCGAGAAAAGGAAAAATCTTAATAGATTTTTCGACTCGTCCTCCGGCAAAGCCGGAGAGACTTCGCTCGGAATGACATTTGTGCATTGATTACAATCAAAATAATTTAGGAGATGAGGAGTATGACTTATTTCAAGTCACGTTCAGTCATTAGTATCGTAATAACTGCATTTCTTATTATTCAATTAATTTTAGCTGGAAACTGCTTCGCCCGGCCGGGAGAGGGGGCGGAACTTGCCAAATTTCAGATTACAAAACACGGAAACCAGATAATTTTGCCTGTCAGGTTCAAGGACAATGAATACTGGTTTTTGCTCGATACGGGAAGCTCGTTTACGATATTTGATTCTTCTTTTAAATACGACCTGGGAGAAGTTATTGGAAAAGTAACGACTAACACTCCGCGAAATACGATAACAACCGATGTTTACAAGGCGCCGGAAGCGTTTCTTGGAGAAATTAATTTGAAAAGCTGCGATGCGGTGCTTTGCGTTGACCTTGAGCAGACGGGTTTCGGTGAGGGTAAAAAGATAAAAGGCATCATCGGGATGAATTTCCTTAGAAAGTATATGGTCCAGATAGATTTTGATTTCGATATGCTTTACATTTACCAATCGGTACAGGGTGAACAGCTTAGATGGGGACAGCAATGCGATTTGACTTTCCCCAAAGGCGGACTGCCGCACGTGAAGGGGGTGGTATTTTTCGACATACCTGTCGAATTCCTTATTGATACCGGCCACAGCATGACAGGCTCTCTCGAAGAGAAGATATTTAGGCAGATTTTGTCGCAGAAAAAGGCAAAGACAATCGAGGCATCTTTTATAACACTGGGCGGGACGATTACGGAACGTGAGGCCAGAATAAACGACTTATCGATAGCAGACTTCCATTATAAGGATTTGATTTTCAGCGAGCTGGATTCATCGATACTTGGTCTGGAATTTTTAGGCAGGCACGGCGTCATTTTCGATTTTCCAAATAAAAAGTTTTATCTCGATGTAGGCAGGGATTTCCGCAAGAGAGATGAAAGGGACATGAGCGGCCTGCGCCTTGCCAAGTCATACGAAAATACCATTGTGCATTCGGTTGAGGTGGATAGCCCTGCACAAAAGGCAGGGATTAAGGCCGGAGATGCTATAATAAGCATTGGCACGAAGCTATCAAACCAATATGATATATGGATTCTGCGAAGGGATTTGATGAATATGGATGGAAGCAAATTAAATATAACATTCGAACGCGGCGGAAAGAAAAAAGAGGTCCCGATAATCTTGGTGCAAAAGCTGTAAAAAGGAATTCCAAATGAAAAAGAGCATATTAATCGCCTTGTTAATCATTTCATTATGCACGGCCGTATGGGCAATCAGTCCATCTGAAAAACAGCAGATAAATAATTTCAAGGTCTCGACATTAAAGGGACTTCAAGGCGTTGCGATAAAGGTGATGATAATGAGGGATAACCCGCAGGCACTTCCATTTTTAAAAGAAAATACACTGCAGCAGGATGTCCAGCTAGCGATGGAAAGGGCGGGGCTTGAAGTTGCAGCGCCTACGCCGGATGTGGGTCTATACGTCGTATTGGTAAAAGTTACGGCCGCGACACCCGATAACCTTAATTTCGCTTTCAATGTCCAGTCATCTCTTTTGCAGATTGTGAATTTATCGCGGGACTCAAATATAAGAACCGAGGCCCAGACCTGGCCATCTTTTGTCCAGGGCCGCTTCGGAGTTGTCTCCATTGCCGTCACCAAAAGCACAATCGAAAGAACCGTCAAAGAGCAGGCCGCCCAATTCATCGAGGACTGGAAATCGGCGAATAAATCCATCGCAGAGCCCGCTGAGAGCGCAGAGAAAACAGAGAAAAAATAAAAAATAAGTAAAAAGGAAAAAGTAAAAAAATACAAAAAGGCAGGGCAGGTGGTAGATAAAAAATAATGAATTCAAAAGACGAAGTAAAAATAATTGGGCAAACTGATCCAGCCAAAAACGATAAAGCAATACGTCAAGTTGCCATTGATGCAAAAATATCACTCTGGGCTGCTTTTGCGGCATGGGGCATATTTATTCTATTAGTTTTGGCAAACATTATAATTCCAGATTTCTCTATAATGGATGAAATTTTAATAGCTCTGATTTTCTTAGCTTCAATTACGGCTGTATTTTCGATATTTATTGGTTTTTTGAGCATTTGGAAAATTAGATGTAAGAAAAATGAATTATATGGAACAATAAGATCAATCTTTGGGATATTGCTGAGTATCGCATTTTTATTGGGAGTGATAATGCCTGCATTTCAAGTACATCCTCCAGGAGTTCGCGAAAGACTAGTTTGTGCAAACAATATTAAATGTCTTGCTATGGCCACAATATTATATGCCGAGGACCACAATGATATTATTCCCACATCTGCTAAATGGTGTGATTTGCTTGCCGAAAGAAAAGATGTATCGAAGAAATATTTCATTTGTCGTTCCGCATCACATAACGGTGATAAAGGTCCCTGCCATTATGCAATGAATCCGAATTGTGAGCCCAATTCATCAAACGATATAGTTCTTTTGTTTGAGACAAAAGGAGGATGGAATCAGCACGGTGGGCCAGAACTGCTCACATTAGACAACCATAAGCCGAGAGGAGCTAATGTTGCTTTCCATGATGGACATTGGGAATTCATAAAGCCGAAAGATGTTGGCAAATTGAAATGGAAGGCGGATGCAAAGGAATAAATGTCATTTCGACTGGAGCCCCGCTTCTTGCTTTCGCAAGAAAGCAGCGGGGCGAAATGGAGAAATCTAATAGATACATTTAAAGAAATGAGATTTCTCGACTCGCTGCGCTCGCTCGAAATGACGATTTTTAGTTTGCTTTCGGCTCGCTCGGAATGACAACTACTCTGATTAATAAGGCTTAAAGGAGATATTATGAACATTAAAATCAAAACTTTGTGTCTTGCTATATTAGCGGCCTCAATTATTCCTGTTTGTTTCGGCGCTGATTCAAATAATACGAATAAGTCACCATTAGATGAATTGCCTTCTTACATAAAGCAGGTGACATATTTCGGGGAGAGGGCGGACTGGTCGCACGATGGCAAAAAAATCATGTTTCTTTCAAAGACATTTGGCGATGCCTTCGAGGTTGAAGTATCATCGGGAAAAATACGGCTAATGACCGGCAATTTCTATCATGAGGGTTTTGTGCGTGCGCTTTATCTATCAAATGGCGATATCCTGCTTTGCGGCGCGAGGAAATTTGACGCGGCAAATCCGCAGGCAAGCCGGAGCGGAAAAAACGCGGAGTTATGGGTTTTGAAAAAAGATTTATCCGGCCGGCCGGTTGCTCTCGGCGAGAAATGCTCGGAAGGACCGGCCGTA
>CAYSKP010000041.1:0-10384 GCA_964431645.1 uncultured Pirellulales bacterium | reverse complement strand
GCTGCGCCCGCAGGACAAAAAACATATAGCTGAAATTACCAAGCGCGAAAATAAACGCCACAAATATAAAAAACTTAAGTGGTCCGGGTAAAATCGAGAGGCTAAGTTTCAATTTTGCATTTTCCCGTTTCGTTTCCGGCTCACGAACAAATCTCAATGGAACAAGTGAAGCAAGACCTATAACTGCGGAGATAATTATAATTGCGCTGAATTTAAGGCTCGTAAATTGCATAAGTATAAATGCAAGGCTCGCACCTAAAACAGCTCCCGCGCTATCCATTCCTCTGTGAATTCCAAAGCTTTTGCCTCGTTTGTCTGGTTCAATCGATTCCGCTATTATTGCATCACGAGCGGCCGAGCGAAGCCCTTTGCCTACCCTTTCAAGTGAGCTGAAAATAACCGCCATTCCGGCTGTTTTGGATAGGCCCAGAAAAAGCTTGAAGACCGAAGAAATGCCGTAGCCCGCGTATACAAAAACTTTTCGCTTGCCTGTTTTGTCTGACCAGTACCCGCACAAAACCTTCAATAAACCCGATATGCCTTCACGTATCCCGCCGACTAAGCCTACTATTTTTCCAGTTGCCCCCAGCGACTCCAAAAACATCGGCAGTATCGGCATTATCATATCGCTGCTGAGGTCATTGAGAAAACTGACAATGCTGAGGATTATGACATTGCGAAAGCCGGGCTTCTTTTTTTCGTCTGCCATCTGCTACTGCCCGCGGACCTGAACTGTAAAACTCCTGCTCCTGGGCCCATCAAACTCACAAAAATATATTCCCTGCCATGTGCCAAGGGCCATTTGCCCTCCTTTTATCAGGACCTGTTCGCTGCATCCTATTATAGAGCTTTTACAGTGGGCATCGGAATTGCCTTCATCATGCCTGTATCCGGCGCGGTGACGCGGAATCAATTCTTCGAGTGTCAGAAGTATATCGTGTGTAACAGATGGATCAGCGTTTTCATTTATTGTTATTGCCGCTGTCGTATGGGGACAAAAAATAATTACATCTCCATCTTTGATGCCCGATTTACTAACAAATGATGCGACCTCATCTGTGATGTCGACAAATTCACAGTGACTTCTGGTGCTTATGTGAAAATCTTTCGTGACAACTTTCACGGTATTCGCTCCATTGAATTCGGCGGAGCAAGCCCCGCCCTACAATTATTCAGGACTGATACGCAAGCTGCGCATTTCGGATTACCTCATCACGAAAATATTTGCTTAAGTCATCGGGCGTCCGCAAATCAACTTTTCTGCCCAGCACTTCTGTTAGCTCCATTTCCATTCTGATAATCGTAAACAGACCTGGCGTATGTCCCTCTTCGAATTCCACTAATAAGTCAATATCGCTGTCCGGCCCCAACTGGCCGCTTATGGCCGAACCGAAAATAGATAATTTCCTGATGTAGTTCTTTTTGCAGAATTCAATCAGTTTGTCCCTTGGCATTTTTTCTTCGAGCGAATAACCCATTTTACGCCTTTCTATTTTATTTCCTTAATTATCAAAACTAAGGTAATTTATGCAAGGAAAAATCCTACATCTGCTCAATAACTTCGATACCCAAAAGATTATGCAGCCCGTGCTCGATTGTCCTGGCTGTCAAATCACAAAGTAAAAGCCGTGTCGGCCTCTTGTCAGAGGGCGCATCCAGAACAGGACAATTCGTATAAAAGCTGCTGAATTTCCCGGCCAAATCATAAAGATAGGAGGTTAAATAATTTGGCCTGTAATCATCTCCGGCAGAGTCCACGGCCTCTGCGTATCTAATCAAATATTTGGCTAAATCAATTTCGCTGGGCTCATTAAGATTGAGACTTTTAATATTCGTAAGCTCCCGCTCAATATTTACATTCTTTTCAATGGCCTTTCGCTCTATTGACCTGATTCGAGCATAGGCATACTGCATATAAGGAGCAGTATTACCCTCCATCGCAAGCATCTTATTGAAGCTGAAAATATAATCGCTTGTTCGATTATTCGCGTAATCAGCGTATTTCACCGCCCCAATTCCAACGACGTTTGCGATTTTGTCCTTCTCATCTTTAGACAAACCAGGATTTTTCTCTTCGACCACTTTTCTCGCCCGTTCCACAGCTTCATCAAGCAGTTCTTTAAGCTTTACATTTTCACCCGAACGTGTCTTTAAAGGTTTTCCATCCTCACCTAAAACCGAACCAAAGGTTACGTGAACTAATTCGGTCTCAGGCTTCACCCACCTAGCCATCCTCGCAACTGCAAAGACCATTTCGAAATGCAAACTCTGTCTGGAGTCAGTTACATAAATTATTTTATCTGCCTTCAGTTCATTTACTCTGTATCGAATCGCTGCCAAATCTGTTGTCGCGTATAGATATGCACCATCGCTCTTTTGCACAATTACAGGCAATGGCTTTCCTTCTTTATCCTTGAATCCTGGAGGAAATACACATATTGCCCCTTCCGACTCCGCCGCCAATCCTTTTTTCTTTAACTCTGAAACTACTTCCGGCAGCATATCCTTATAAAAACTCTCAGGACGAATGTTCTCATCACTTAATGTTACATTTAGTTTCGAATAAATTTCTCTATAGTGTTTTTCCGAATAACTAACTATATGTTTCCAATATTCATACCAAATAGAATTTCCTGTATGCAATCCTACAACTGCGGCTCTTGCTGTTTCAGCAAAACTTTTGTCTGAATCGAAACGTTTCTTAGCTTCTTTATAAAATTCTTCGAGTTCACCTAAAATTTCTTTGGAAGAAACAAGTTGCATATTTTTGATACCACCACTCTTTGATAGCAATTCTTCATCAAAGTGTGCGCACAGCATTCCAAACTGTGTCCCCCAGTCACCGATATGGTTTTGGCGGATGACATTGTGTCCTTCGGATTCGAGCAGTCTGCATATACAATCACCTATTATTGTGCTTCGAAGGTGGCCAACGTGCATTTGCTTGGCAATATTCGGGCCTGAAAAATCAACGACGATTGTCTTTGGATTATCTGTTTTTTCAATCCCGAGGTTTTCTGCTTTTTGATTAAACTCTAAAAGATTTACCGAGACATATTCCGGCTTTAAACGCAGATTTATGAAGCCGGGACCCGCAATTTCAGGTCTTTCGCAGATGTCATTTAGATTTAATTTTTCAACGATTTGCTCGGCAAGTTTTCGGGGATTTATTTTGAGCTGTTTAGCCAAAGGCATAACACCATTTACCTGATAATCTCCGAATTTCGGATCAGTTGCAACCTTGACCATCGCGGCACAACTGCTCAGGCTTGTTATATCAGCCATCACTGAACTTGTTCTTTGCTCAAGAATATCAAGGGTTGGCTTCATGTCGCGGAAAAAGAGAAATAATAAATTATCATTTATCAATAATCAATTTTCTTGGCGTCGCCCCAGAGCATTTCAAGGTCATAGTAGCCGCGTGACTGCTTATCAAAGATATGGACCACAACATCAACAAAATCAAGCAGCACCCAGTGAGACGTATCGTAGCCTGCCCTGCCGAAAAGAGGATACTGCTTTTCTTTGCCTATATCAGTTATCTCATCAGCCACGCTTCGCATCTGCCTGTCACTTGTCCCGGTTGCAATAAGGAAATAATCCGTGACCTGCGAAACCTTGCGTAAATCCAGAATAACAATATCGGTGCAGTGCCTCTCGCCGGCCAATTTGGCCGCGGCGACTGCAAACGCCTTTGCCTTACGATTTAATTTTCTTACCAAGCTGCCTTCCTAAAAATATCAATAAAACGCAATATAATACAATTACCTGCTGTTTAAGTCAATGTCCCTTTCCAATATTGACTCCAAAGCTTCATTTTATTAAAATTGAATTACGATGAATAAAATCCGTCCTGTTCATATTATTCTTTTACTCATAAATATTTGTATTGCGGCCGTTTTCGGAACAATATTCCTTCTTAACCGCAATTATGAATTTATTATCTACGTGGGCGTAATCTTTTTGTTTCTAATCCTCATTACCGCAACCTTCTTCAAAAACATGTATTCAACTGTAACTTTATTAGCCCTTACAATCTGGTCTATAATGCACATGTCCGGCGGCGGATTATATATAAAAGACACTCGCCTGTATGATTTGATGTTAATTCCCCTTTCGAAAACTTATCCAATCCTTCGATATGACCAGCTTGTTCATTTGTTCGGTTTTGCCGCCGCCACACTGGTAATGTTTGACCTGCTTCGGCCATTATTAAAAGAAAACCTCCAAAAGTTTATTGCCTTATCGATAGTTGTCATTATGGCCGGCCTTGGCGTCGGCGCACTTAATGAAATCGTCGAAGCCCTTGTTTCCGCCACCCTGCCTTCATCAGGTGTTGGCGGCTATGTCAATACAGCGCTTGACCTGATTGCTGATTTTCTCGGCGCTATTATTGCCATGATTTTTATTAGGCTGAGATACCTCAAGTATGATAATCAGCATTAATCGTTACGTAGTCTTTGCTCAGGTCGCAGCCCATACAAAAATCGCTGTATTTACCCGCTCCCAGGTCAACTGTTATTGTATGGCTCTTCTGCGAAACGATTTTGCTCGCCTTTTTGCGGTCGAAATTAGTCGGTGCGCCGTTTTTGAACACCGTCAAATTATCAAGGCTGCAGGATATTTTTTCTGGATTTAACGTCACTCCCGATGAGCCGACCGCGCAGATAATTCTGCCCCAGTTAGGATCGCCGCCATTAACAGCACATTTGACCAAATCATAATCAGCTACTGCCCTCGCCGCCTTTGCCGCATCATTTTGATTTGCCGCACCTGTTACAATCACCTTAAATATTCGTGTCGCACCCTCGGCATCGAGGGCCATCTGCCTGGCCAAATCCTGGCAAAGGTCAATCAGTGTAGACCCGAATTTCTTATATAAAGCATCCTCTTTTGCTATCAGTTTATTCCCAGCCAAGCCCGATGCGAGAATTATGGCAGTATCATTAGTGCTTTGATGCCCATCGACTGTTAATTTATTCAGCGAATCGCCTATTGCGGCTTTGAGTGCCTTACTCAATAAAGGTTTTGTAATTGCCGCATCGGTCGTGATAAAGCAAAGCGTTGTTGCCATATTCGGCCCAATCATACCGGCCCCTTTTGTTGTCCCGGCAATAGTCACCTTCTTACTTGATATATCAATCTTGCGATAAGCTGTCTTGGGCTTTGTATCTGTAGTCATTATTGCCTTTGTAAAATTCATCCCGGCCGCCGCAGTTTCTGATAACTGTCCTATTGCATCTTCAATGCCGGCTGTTACTTTTTCCATCGGCAGATGCTCGCCGATTATGCCCGTCGAGGCAACCAGCACCTGATGAGGGTCAACTACGATGTACCCTGCTGTTTCAGCGCACATTCTAACAGCATTGTTTAATCCCTTTTCGCCAGTGCAGGCATTGGCATTGCCTGAATTGACGACTATAGCGTAAATAGTATCGCTTTTAATATGCGTTCTGCTGATTTGCACCGCCGCCGATGTGATTTTATTTGTCGTAAACACCGCGGCCGCTTTTGCTCCCCCGGGGCATACAATCAATCCCAAATCGTGATTACCCGATTTTTTTATCCCGCACTTTACCCCCGCCGCTAAAAATCCCTTCGGAGAAGTTATTGTACTATTATTTTTCATTTCGTACTCCAATTTAAATTTCATTTAAGATATACATTAATAAACCGAATTCTAAAAACGACATCACCAAACCGAAATAAGCGAAATTTCTTCCATTTAAAAAACCTTTGCTTTTCTTTATCTTAATAATAGACATCAAAGCAAAAACAGGGGCAGCAAACAAAAACATGCTAATTGATAAGATGAAAGAAACTAATAGTAAAAAAAGATTAGATAAGGTGGGAAATTCCTCATGAATTTGGATATGCCAGAAAATAAAGATAAAAAATATTATCCAAACCAATAATAAAAAAAGAGGTATTAGGAAAGAAGCAATAGCTAATTCACTGGTTCGCACCTCTTTTTTGCTATCATTGCTAATTGCATTCGATTCAGCCATCAACATTTTTTACTGTTTATCTAAAGCTCAAGAAGTTTTTCAAACTTATCCAGAACCCCGGCAAATTCAGGTATGACTTCAAATTTTCTAAGCCACTCTTTTACGAAATCTAAATTTATTTTACCGCTTTGCCTTATTAGTATACTTTTAACATCTTCCTCATCTACTGCCCTGCCGGCAATCATTTTATGTATAATAATGTCTTCGCATGTCGCAAATTTAACAGGGTAGCCAGACATCATCATTTGTTGAGCTCTTTTGATCGCGTCAGATTCATATTCCAAAAACGAAAAAATAAAATCTACTCTTAATTTGGTTTTTGGGTCTTCAGCAGGCAGAACTCTCGTTTTTTTTGCGAAATTTTCGGGTTCATCAACGAGAAATTTAAATTTTAGTATTTTACAAATTTTCTCAATTACTGAAAATTTATCTATATCAATTCCTATTGTTATATCAATGTCAAGGGTAGCACGAAACCTTCCGTATAAAACCAGTGCCTGACCTCCGATTATCATATATGGAATTTTCTCAGCATCTAACTGCTCTGCAATCCGTTTTATAAATCTGTCAACCATTAGTCAATCCGTTTATTGCTCGTGCAATTCTTAACTCTGCTTCAATATCTTCCATGATATTTTTTGAATTTATTTTTCCTAAAATCCTTGCCTCTTTAAGCAATCCCTCATAAATCTTCATTGATTGCTTAAAAGAAAGATTCTCTTCTTTTACAAGTTTTCGTTCCAACTCTTCGAGATTTTCTTTATTTTTTATCATTTTCCTTATTTATTATATCCGGGAAAGAATTATTCATCCATTCGTAAGTTTGCCCGAAATGGCGATTTCACGAAAGCCTGCCATAAGGTCGTAAAACTTCTTACTTAAATCAACTTCGTTTACCATAACACCGGCTTTATTCTGTTTTAATTGCTTCATAATCACGCCATCAGGCTGGATAAAACATGATGGATACGGCGAATAATTTCCCGATGCATTCGACATGCTCACCCAGAAATTATTATTGGCCGCATTTGCCTGCATAGTCTGCCGCATAATATGTGTATGAACGCTCGGTCCTTTTTGCCGGGCATTATAAAACGATTGAAATATACAATTAACTCCCTGCTTATACAATGCTCTGTACAGCTCCGGGAAACGCAAATCAAAGCAAATCAATAATGAGCACTTCACACCATTGATGGTGAAAAAAACAAACCGGTTTCCAGTTTTAAATCGCCGCAGCTCCCCCGCCGTGCAGAAACGCTTATCATATCTGTCCTTGATTTTACCGTCTGGTCCAATTAGATAAAGGCAATTGGTGATACTCGAATTGTCCAGTTTATGAATAGAACCCAAGGCAACCCGGATTTTCAATTTCCCTGCTAAAGCTGCTATCCTTTCAGTTCCTTTTTTGAGTAGCTGCCAATCGAAATTATCAAAATTAGCAAAATCAAAACCGATGTACCCTGTCAACGCGCATTCAGGAAAATGCGCAATATCCGCACCGGCTTTTTTCGCCTTTTGCATCTGGGCGCAAATTTCCTGTGCATTTCTAGTTATCGATGCGCTAACCGCAAACTGACAAGTTGCGATTTTAAGTAGACCTGAAGCCATTAGTCACCTATTTCAAACCTAATGTTTCATCGAGGCCGAAGATGATGTTCATATTCTGAATGGCTTGTCCCGATGCGCCTTTAATCAGATTATCTATGGCCGAGAAGCAAACGATTGTCCCGTTTACGACGGCTGCAAATACATGACAATAATTTGTGCGGGCGACATCTTTGACATTCGGGCTGCCTGCGCAAACCTGCACAAACGGCTCACCTGCATAGAAATCCTTATACAGTTTCACAAGCTGTTCATTAGTAACCTTGCTTTTCGGCTTGCAATAAACGGTCGAAAGAATTCCAAGGTCGAAAGGTCCCGCGTGCGGCTGGAAAAGAACCGTTACAGGCTTACCCGCAACGTCGGTCGCAATCTGCTCCATTTCGGGCATATGGCGATGCGTGCCTATACCATAGGCGAAAATATTTTCGTTCATATTCGGAAAATGAAATTTGACGGATGGATTTTTGCCCGCGCCCGAAATGCCGGTTACCGCGTTGTCGATAACATCTTTTTCTATTAATCCTTCCTTCAATAAAGGCGCAATCGCCAGGATCAATCCGGTCGGAAAACACCCGGGATTGGCTACAAGTTTAGCGCCTTTTATTTTATCACGAAAAAATACCGGCAGACCATAAACAGCTTTGGCCAGATTGCCGGTGTCAGTATGCTTTTGATAAAACTTCTCATACACTGCCACATCCTTTATCCGGTAATCCGCGCTGAAATCTATCACCTTCAATCCCGCCTCCAGCATCTTGGGCACAAAGCTCATCGACACCTTATGCGGCAGGCAGCATAAAGCGACATCAGCCACATCCGCCAGCTTGTCTAAATCCAGCGGTTCAACTACCATATCGCAGCGGCCTTTGAACCGGCCGAACATATCGCTGATTACGCCGCACTCTTCCGGCAGTGCGCTTAAATATGTAAGTTTCGCCTGTGAATGGCGAAGCAGTATTTCAATTGACTCTGCGCCGGTATACCCGCTGGCGCCTATAATCGCAACACGAACCATAAAATCTCCTTAAAAAAAAGCCGTCGAGTTTGTTCTCGACGGCCATTGTAATAATCCAATTTAATTTTGCAAATGTTAACGTTTCGAGAACTGGAATCTCCTTCGAGCGCCGGATTGTCCCGGTTTTTTCCTTTCGACCATTCTCGGGTCACGGGTCAAAAAGCCGCCATCACGCAGCGCCTGTGCAAGACCGGGGTCGTATGTTTTAAGTGCCCTTGCGATACCCAGCAATGTCGCGCCCGCCTGGCCTGTCGTGCCGCCGCCATTGACATTGACAAATACATCGATTGTCTTTTCAACCTTTGCCATAACCAGCGGAGCCATCACCGCGCTTCTGTCCTGCTCGCTCCTGAAAAAATTATTAAGCTCTCTTTTATTGATGAGCATCTTGCCGTCACCGGGTTTAATACGAACACGGGCAACCGATGTTTTGCGTCTGCCTGTGCCCCAATAAAATCCGCCCTTATCGGGTCCCTTTGCGGCCGGGGCCGGAGCTGCTGCTGGTGCCGTCTTTACCGCTGTTTCTTCTTTTGCCATAACCTGCTCTCTTTATGAAAAATTATATCTTCAACTCTTCTGGTTTTTGTGCGTTAAACTTATGTTCCGGCCCGCGGACGACCTTGAGCCGAAGCAGCATATGCCTGCCGAGCTTGTTCTTCGGCAGCATCCGCTTTACCGACAGTTCAACGACCTTCTCAGGATGGGCGCCGAACATCTCGGAAAACGACCTGTACCTGTGTCCGCCGGGATAACGTGTATAGTAATCGTATTCGCGCTGGTCGGCCTTGGAGCCGGTAACGCGGACCTTTTCGGCATTTACGACTACCACGAAATCGCCGCTATCGACAGAAGGCGTATACGTTGGTTTATTCTTGCCCATCAGGATGCGTGCAATCTTGGTTGACATACGGCCGAGGACCGCACCATCGGCGTTTACAAGCAACCACTTGCGCTGTGCCTGAACATCTTGTTCTTTCATTAAAAACGTCTTCATACAAACTCCATAGAATTCTTGAAAGCCCTTTATTCTAACGAATTTGGGCCGCTTGTCAAATACCGAAATACCATTTTTTAACTTTTTTTAACCGGTTTAAAACTCAAATTACGAGGCTTTGCGGCGTTATGTTTGCATTTATTCGATAGTCCTGCCGCATTTTAATTTTGATTTCTTTGGAAATTTTTTGAATCCTTTGGAAATTTTTTGGTTTTTTTTGATTTTTTTTGAAAATTTTTGATTCAGCCACAAAGACACGAGGTCACTAAGTATTTTAGAATCAATAACTTACATTTTTTTAATCGCGGATTACGCTGATTACACTGATTTATTTTTGTAACTCAAAACGTCAGTTATTCAAGCTGCTTTCACTTATTCATCTAAACGGCTCAAAAAACCTCGTTTTCAGGGGCAAAAAGGTCAGTTATTCACACTTATTCAAACTTTTGTATGACAGTGACATTATAACTTTCTTTATAATATATTAGAAAGTTCATACTTGTCCAACTTGGCCAACTTGGCCAAGAAAATGTGTGTGTGCTCGCAACCGTCAGGTTGCGTATCAAGGTTGCGGTTACGCAACTCGTATCGTTTAACGTATTTTCGTTATTCGTTATTTCAAAGAACATGGCCACGGGAAGCCATTTCGAGAGACTATTCCCTTGTATATTGACAGATATCATGGTTAAAGGTTCTATAGTAGATACGTCTTTCGGTGAGGCGAGCGCAGCGAGCCGAGCCGAAAGACGCCGGCAACGA
>CAYSKP010000040.1:0-31021 GCA_964431645.1 uncultured Pirellulales bacterium | reverse complement strand
CTTTTGAACTCAACGAACTTATCTATCCATATCCAACGCATAGCCCGGTATGATAAGACAATTCTCCTCTTTCCTCAAGCAAAACTTGCTCATTATGTCGTGCGGGTGGGGAAATTCATGCCTCAAAATGGCCTTACTTTTACAGCGATATCCTTTGTGAAATCCGGCAGGGCGTAAGTCAATATGCCTGATGATGATTTCGCGCTGCCTGAGGCGATAATCCCGCCTGCCCCGCGGGTCGCATAAACTTCAACAAAATATTTACCGTTATCGAGACCTTTGACTGTCATCTTTTCGTTATGGAAAGTCCCGCTATCGGTCAATCCATATTGGCTGTTCACGTCGTAAATCCAGATGTAAGCACGTTTATTGTTCGACAGGCCAATTGAATCCAGAGGCGAGGCATCGGCGGGCGAAATTTCATAGCTGCTTATCTGGAACCATTCGTCGCCGGTATTTTTTACCTGCACCGTCCTTGTCCCCGCCGCAAAAGGAACCGTAATCATATAATTTCTTGCGCGATTGGTCTGGCGCTTATCGTAAACTATCTCGCCGTCCACAAGCACTTCAATTCCATTGTTGCCGTCGCGCGCTGCCTCAACAACGTGGATTTTCAGATTGCCTCCTTTAGGCATATTCAAATGAAAAATGGGGTCAGACTTGAGTCTTTCTTGTGAAGAACCATGAAGCCACTTTGAAAGGTTTTCCGCCCCAATAAATTTATCTGCCCCCAGAGTGAATTCCTTCACGGTGGAAGCCGCAAAAAATTCATTAAGTCCTGGGATTGCAAAATATGTTTTCGGCCCCGAAACTACACGCTGCGCCTCGACTAAATTATAATCGGCGAGATTTTCGTTTTTCGCGTAAATCGCCAGCGGCGTATAAACACCATAGAGATTGCAGGGGTCGATATAACTATCCCACCACCACATGTGCCCGCTGCTTTTGGCAAAGAAGGCCGCCCAGATTCCGTTGTGCATCTCCAGCCCTTCCTTCAACTGTGCCGCCATTGGTTGGGGCTGGTGTCTGCTTTCCGGGTTGCCTCCTAATCCGAACTCAGCCATAATTACCGGCTTATTGAATTTTGCAAGTATCGACGAAACGTGTTCGAATACGTGAATCGTATCGTTGCCGTAATAATGTTCCTGGACCAGGTCTATGCCGGGTAATTTCCATAAATTCTCAAAACCCATTCCATGACTGCTTGTGGTTACCGGGTGCTGATAAGGGTCTATACTGTGAATATAATTGGCCATTGTATCGTGCCATTTGACTACGCCTGGCCGATTATTGTTCCAGCCGTTGGTGAACTGAACTTCGTTGAAAAGCTCCCAGGCGAATATCGAAGGCGAATGTCCCCATCTGGCGACAATATAGCGATATTTGTTTTTAGTGTATCTTATCGCTTCGTCGTCGGTAAAAAATTGCTCGGGACTAGTCAGCCAGCCGCCTGCCGCGTCCCGATAAGGATTGTCGTTGTAGTCAGGATTTGAGGTCGTGCTGAACTGGCCATGATGCTGAAGACAAAGCTGAATGTTAATTGAGTTTTGCTCCGCGATTTCGATGTATTTATCTAACCGCTGCGCAATCTGCATCGAGAGCCTTCCCGCTCCCTCGAAATATCCATTGTATGTCCCGTCTTTCCATTCCAGGGTGGTTCCGCCGTCGCTACCATATCTGCACATCCAGAGCCGAACCCAGTTTGCCCCCGCGTTATGCAATTTAGTCAGGTATCTATCCCAGCCGTAAATCCTGCCGGTGTTCCAGCCGAGGTTCTGGCCGATATTCAGACAGGTGCTTCCATCGTCATACTTCAGGAATTCGCGATTATTCGGGTCGACCCTTATGAACCCCTTTTTACCGCTTTCGATGCAGTTAAAAGTAATATTAGGTTCGGATGTATAAGTGCCGTTGGGATCGATAATCCTGATTTGTCCGACTTTATAGAGGCCTGTTTGAGCAGGTGCGAAGCGTGCTTTCCAGCACGGATTTTTGCCGTTGATATAGTTGCCATCCGAATCTACATCGTATTCCTGGTAATAGAAGCCCCCAACGGACGCCTTCGCGCCGTCCGGCTTGTTGATAGTGACCATTATATCAATGATGTTTATATCGAAGGGATTGCTATACGCCCGATCCAGGGTGAAAGTCAGCTCGAATTTCTCAAACTTTCCGACTGTCGAGCCGTTTTGCGTTAGTGTTGTAATTGTGGCTGCCCTGACTGGGCTTATGTTGATGACCAGAATCAGCGAAATCAGTGTAAAAAAAACATTCGTGGTAAAGATGTTACGCCGCCTTCAGCTTGCTTTGCACGTAATTTACAATCATGCCGACTGTGAACAAATCGGGTAATTTGCTCAACTGCGGATTTTTGGCAAATTCAGTGACATCTGTGTGCGGCATTTTTGCCTTAAGCTCGGCCAGGCCCTTTTCAGTAAGCTTTCCATTACTAACAAATTCAGGATTATTCATCAGTGTTTCTGCCGGGAATAAATCCTCTCTTGCTATTTTAATTCCGAATGCCTTTTCAAGCCGGAACACTATATCTAAAAAATCAATGCTTTCTGCGCCGAGGTCGCCCATCAGTGTGGCCTCAAGCTTAACCTCGTCATCATCTACTCCAAGGGCATCAACCATTACTGTTCTGACCTGATTTAAAACCTGCTCTTTATCCATAGCCATGTTAACTCCTGCATTAATTGGTTTATCTTTTTAGCAGTCCCAAACGTTTTTTCATTTCGCTGATGATTTTCGCGTCTACAATAGCCAGGCCTGAATCTCGCTGGGCCAGGTTGAAATGTTTTAATCCGAATCTTGCTTCAACAATCTGCTCGTTATTTGATACACCAATACCGGTAAAACTGCTTACATTTTCCTGAATTGTTTTGACCTCAACAGTATATTCAATCTGCATTCCAGGAGCCAAAAACGATTTATACTTAACATTTTTAGCCTCTTCGAGCAAGACCATACTGTGGGCGAAATTCTCGGTCATTCTAACAAGCCACGAAGCAGATTCAATCAAACCTTCCAATAGCAAGACTCCCGGCAGGACAGGAAAAGTCGGAAAATGGTCAGAAAGATATTCCTCTGCCAAAGACACGCTTTTTACCGCTTTTAGCCTTTTGCCCAAATCAAACTCAATTATTTTGTCAATCAGTATAAAACGCATATAAAGATTTATCAGTTAATCATAAATGAACTTTATATTCCACCAGAATTCAAGTTCAGTTATTGTAGCTATAGAGCAATAGTTTTCCAGTATTTTTTACACCGGTTAAAGGAATTGAACTTTGGAAATGGTATACGTATGATATACTTGGTCGATTATGAATGTTAGAAATGCAAAAGTAACTGATGTAAAATCTATACATGCTCTGATAAATTGTTATGCAGAGCGTGACTTGATGCTGTTTCGGTCAATGGCCGATATTTATACGAATCTTCAGACCTTCTTAGTCGCCGAGATTGAAAATCAGGTGATTGGATGCTGCGCTCTTGAAGTTATATGGTCGGATTTGGCTGAAATAAAGTCACTGGCCGTAGATGAAAATCATCAAAAAAAAGGAGCGGGAGAAATGCTGGTTAAGGCGGCCGTGGAACAGGCAAGCCGGCTTGGAGTGCTCAAGGTATTCGGCCTGACGTTAAGGCCGGAATTTTTTGGAAAACTCGGATTCGAGGTGGTCAGCAAGGATTCATTGCCTTTGAAGGTCTGGAATGATTGTGCCCGCTGCACAAAACAGCAAAAATGCGACGAAATCGCAGTAATTAAATCCAGCATTTTATAATAGACGAGCTAAGCTCAGCATTAAAGTTTTAAAATTCTTTTAGATACTTCTTTTGCGCTGCCCAGGGCGGCCTCGACGGTGCCAATCTCATCACCGTTATACAAGGCCTCTCCTGCAAGGAATAATTTACCTTTTATTGGTTCTATTAACTTTTTCTTTGTCTTTTCTGTTTTTACAGTGACATAGCTGTATGCGCCGCCGGCATAAATATCAGCAGGCCAGTTTATAATCTTCCAGGAAATCAACTGCTTTTTGAGAAACCCATCTTCGGTTTTGAAAATCTTTTTTAAAATAGAAAGAGACAAGTCCAGTATTTTTTTATTGTCTTTTTGAATAAACTCTTCATGTCCTAAAACAGGAAACCAGCCGGTCAGAACCGGTATGCGGCCTGGATACTGTGTCCACCACGTCGGAATTGTTTTATCTGAAAACAGAAAACTTAAATTACGAAGCTTTTTATTTACAGATATCCACCACCGGCTTTTAAAACCTAAGAGGATTTTTATAATTCCCCCAAAGCCGATATCCGACAAAAACGCGGCTTCCTTTAAGAAAGAAGAGTCTAAAAGAAACTTTTTCAAAACAGGAACCGGCTGCGTGGCCATCGCTATATCCCCGGAATAATTGCCGATGTCATTAGTGAATATTTTTACTTTTTTATTTTCAATTTTAAATGTATTTACATGCCTGTTTAATATTATTTTAACTCCATTCTTTCGGCATTCTGATTGAAGAAAATTTATCAATGCTCCGTATCCTTCGCGGATTCTTCCCTGCGAATTATTTTGCCCTCCCAGCCATTCATTGTAAACAGATTTGGTGCTTATTTTATCAGGGTCGGCGGCATCGTATCCCCTCACCATTTCTATAATTCGTTCTCTAAGAGTTTTAAATTTTTCATTTTTAAGATGTTTTTTTAAAAATTGGCTTATTGAAATATCTTTTTTTAAATTTTGTAATTTTATATTTATATCATTAACCGTTTGTGAATCGTTTGCAGGTTCCATTGATGCCTTGTTAAGCCGGCCATCCTTATACCTCCAAAATTCCGCCCAATCCGGTATTTCTTTATAATTCAAATGAGCTTCTTTAATGAGTGATTGAGTGATTTTAGCCTCTCCATGGACAAATTCAGCACCTGCTTCAGCAATAAAATTGAATTTACTTTTTGGTAAGGACCAAATCCGTCCGCCGATTCTGTTACGTGACTCAATAATTAATACTCTTTTTCCTTTCTTCGATAATTCTCTTGCAGCCATAAGTCCGCAAGCGCCTGCGCCGACGACTATTATCTCTTTGATATTTCCCATTATTTTTATATACCCCAATAGTAAATAAAGAAAAGCTGGAAGTCATTCACTTATAAAATATAAATTACAGACTTCCAGCTATTAGCCGCAGGTACATGCGGCAGAGTATTTAATTTTATAATCAAGCGGGAGCAGGCGTTGTATACGGATGTTCTCTGTGTTCAATATGAGGATGGTAGTATCTTGGAGATCCGGAAATCGCTCCTAAAGCTGCGACTATACCGCCTATAAGCATCGCTATCGCCAAACCAATTAAGCTGCCGCCGCTGACTTTAACGGCTGTCTGAGCAGTTTGTTGAGCTTGTGCTTGTTTAGCCGGGTCTTGTGCTGCCTGCTCTAAATTCTGCTGGTTAAAACCGGCTTGCCCCATTGCTTGTGATAACCTTTGAGTAATCTGCTGATTTTGGGCACTTCTTCCAATAGCCCCTATAGTGCCGCCAACAACAGTTCCAAAAGCAGTAGTAACGAGCAAAAACATAATGAGGTACATCAAGCTCCATACAACAACACCATGTATGGCAGTGGATGTTTTTTCATAAGAATTCGCAAGATAACCTGCAACCCAGCCGCCAACATACAGCGATATTAAACCGACAATAAACCACCAAATCCCGGCTGCTATACCTAAGGTGCTTGCCCGTGGATTATCGGCGGTATCCTGGATATCAAGTGTGCTGATGCCTATCCCTGCGCCCAACAGGTTTAATAGAATAAAAATCGTTAGTGCTACAAATAAACCCGAAAAAATGGAACCCCATGATAATCTTCGAAAAGCCCCACTTTCTTCGTATTCTGTTGTGTGAATGTCTTCTCTAACCATTGTATTACCCCTTAAATGAATTTAAATCCCATAAAGTACTCTAAAATCACATAAAACCGTATCAAGTGCAGCCTCTTAAAAGAAACAGAATGATTAAAATAGGAATAGGAACACCTAATAGCCAAAGCATAATCCAGCCAATTTTGCCTTTTTGTTTAAAATGCATATCATTTCACCTTTCATTTTAATTATCAAATATTCTACTTCATTATAATATTGATATATTAAAATTCGCTTAGGGAAGTTACTTAAATAGATAAGCCTAAAGACCTATGGATTAAAGAATTGAAAAAAAAGGGGGATTCTAATTTAATTGATTATCCGACTTGTCTTCGCTGGAATAAGGCTATTGATAATCCTAATATTCCTGCTGTATAGCAAATCGCGTATGTGGCCGTGATAACTATATATTTTAGAGGCAATGTGCTTTCCTCATAAATTGCATCACTAATCCAGAAAATTTGAAGATTTGGAATGGCGAAATAACATATTTTTGCCCAGAGGTGTGTTTTGGCAACTGCGCCAAAAGCCCAGTCTGAGACAAGGCCCAGCAGGAAAATACCGACACAGGCAGAAAGCGTAACCACAATATTGAACCTCGAAGACAGGGCAATTGCCAAAGAAGCGATTATAATGACGGCCAAAAACAAGAGTAATGAACCATAGACATCGATAACTGATATTTTGTTGTTTACAGGATTGAATTTCCAGTCGCGGTCAAAAAATATGAGGAATATTAAAACAATTGTCCCTAACGATGCCAGTAAAACCATAGCCGTTGATGTGGCCTTCCAGTCATAAGCATAGTTCAGGAAAGCAGTTAATAATATTGTTAATATTACAACACCACCTGCGGTCCCCAATACTGTGTAATCGTTTGTTGAATCGACATTTTCAAGAACCCCGTTTCTAATGGCCATTATCAGTGCTATTGTGCAGATGTAATGTCCCATGGCAATGGCCCCGGTGACCCCAAAAAACTTGGCCAAAATAAATATCGGACGCTGCACTGGCTTGGTTAAAACTGTCATTATCGTTTTATTCTCGATTTCTTCGGCTACAGCCCCCGAAGAAGCGAAAATCGCTATGAACAAGCTGGCTATAAAAAGCGTAGATAAGCCCAATTCGCGTAATAGCTTATTGTCATCTGACATGGTGTACATTGAGATTGATGGACTGATGAACAATAGCAGAAGGGCCGCGAGTATAATTATCGTGTAAAACGGCTGACGAATAGTTTCAATGAATGTGTTCCTGGTAATAGCTAACAGCTTAGTCATCATTTGAGGCCTTTCCGGAAGTCACTGATTTTTCAGCGGCTTTTGAGTTTTAGACAATTGTTTTTTGGCGAATTTTGGCGATATATTCTTATATGTCACAATATCGTGCTTGTAAAGGTCCATAATTTATTATATCTATATGCGTTTTGCTTTTTGGGGTTCGAATAAAAGTTAGGAAACTATTAAATGACAACATCTTCCAAACCGGCAAAGCTTGTTGCGATTGTATCGCTCGTTCTCAGTATTATTTTCTTTATTATTACAATTCTTATCGGCAGATGGAGCGGATTTGTCGCTATTTATTCTTCAAGCTTTGTTATGCTTTGTGCCGCCATAATATGGCTGGTACTGGTCATTCAGTTCCATCAGAGAAATCTTGCCGAGCAGGAAAAGCTCGATATGAGTTCGTTTGCCGGGGACCAAAGGGCAGATAAAATCTTCCAATCACAGGGGGAGCAGTCGCAATTATTTGCTGTTGCCGAAAAACGTTTAAAAATATTAGAAAAATGGTTTTTACCCATCTTTTCCCTCTTTATTGCGGCTTACCAGGCAGTCATAGGCGTGTATCTGCTTGGAGGCATTTCCTACTCGAACCCTGCTTTAGGGAAACAGCCCCTGGTTTGTGCCGTCTGCATGGTTGCGGTCGCCTTTGTTAGTTTTTTACTTTCGCGGTATGCCACCGGAATGTCAAATCAGCCGCATTGGAAACCGCTTAGAGGCGGCGGCAGTTTTCAATTTCTTAACGCAATAATTTATTTTGCCCTGGCCGTTGCTTTAGCCCTTGTTCAATTCAAAATTTACACTGTAATCAGAATTATTGATTATGTATTACCAATTTTGCTCATCGTTCTTGCCTTTGAGAATTTCCTCAACATTATTTTCGACATTTATCGGCCCCGATTGGCGGGCCAATACAGCAGGGCGGCTTTCGACAGCCGGCTTTTGGGATTGATTAACGAGCCCGGCGAAATTCTGCATACCGCTGCCGGGGCGATTGATTATCAGTTTGGTTTCAAGGTTTCTCAGACCTGGTTTTATAAACTGCTTGAAAAAGCCGTTGCCCCTCTGATTTTCTTTGGAATTATCACAATATATTTATTGAGCTGCATCGTTGTTGTTAATCCCAATGAGCAGGCAATAATCGAGCATTTTGGCAACCCAAAAAATTCTAAAGGGGATGTCCGACTGGTTGGCCCGGGTCTTCATTTCAAAATGCCCTGGCCGATCGATATTGCTCGAACATACCGTACCGGCATTATAGATGAATTATATATTGGTTATGTCCCTAAAACTGACCCCAAAACAGGGCAAGTTATACGGGAGCCGCTGCTGTGGGGAAAGGACCATTTTAAGGAAGAATACAGCATTCTGGTGGCCAGCCGTCTTGGCGCAGAAAAACATTCGCAAGGTGCCGCGCCCGTCAGCCTTTTGAAGGCAAATGTCCCTGTGCAGTTCAAAGTTAAAGATATATATGCTTTCCTTTACAATCATGATAATCCTAAAATGAGGCTTGAAGATATTTGTTACAGAGAGGTTGCTAGGTTCGCGGCGGGGGCCTCCATAGAAGTAGATGACGAGGCGTCCCTTAAAACAAGTTTACTGGGGGCCGGCAGGGCACAGGCCAAACAGATTCTCACTGAAAAAATTCAAGCTGCCGCCGACAAGGCCGGTTTAGGTGTTGAAATCGTTTTTGTCGGATTGCAGGGAATCCATCCGCCGACACAGGTTGCCGCCGATTACCAGAAGGTTGTAGGGGCTGTCCAGAAAAAACAGGCCATTATTTTACAGGCACAGGGGCAGCGTAATCAGACATTAAGCACGCTTGCGGGCAGTGTCGAAGGTTCATCCGATCTATATCTGTTAGCCGCTGATTATCAAAAAGTCCGGCAGGCCAACAACAAGAAAAAAGCAGATGAGCTTGCGGGGCTTCTGGATACCGCTTTTAGCCAGGCAGGCGGAGATATATTCTGCACTCTCAGAGAAGCGCAGGGTTATAGATTTGAAAAATCGACCATTGCACAAGCGACAGGTGAGCGATTTGACAGCCAGGTTAAGGCATACAGAGCCGCGCCAGAGATTTACAAGCGTGAGCAGCGTCTTATCGCATTGGAAGAAACAATTAGACCAATCAGGAAGTATGTTATCGTTTCTGATCCGAACGATGCACAAACTTTTATCGTTGACCTAAAAGAAAAATTAACGCCGACATTGTATGATATCGGCGGAGTTCAGGAGAGCAGCGCACAATGAAAAACATAACAATTACCATTTTTATAGTTTCGCTATTTATCATTTTGGCCCTGGTCTTTACGATGTTTCAGGTCCGTGAGACCGAATCGGCACTGGTGATGACCTTTGGCAAGGCAACCAGACAGATTAAAACACCTGGCCTTTATTTCAAATGGCCTCCGCCGATTGAATCCGTTCAGAAGTTCGATTCCAGGGCAAGAGGACTTGTCGCGGAAATGGGAGAAACACCAACAAGAGGCGCAGTGCCTATAATTGTAAATACATTCATTGTATGGCGGATTGCGGAACCTCTGGCATTTTACAATGCCGTGGGAAGCATCACTGAAGCGGAAGCCAAATTGCTCAGCCAGATAAGCGATACTCAGAATAAAGTCATTGGACGGCATGAATTCTCTGAATTTGTGAACAGTGACCCTTCAAAGATAAAATTCGATGACATTGAAAAGGAGATGCTGACTGAACTCCAAAAGGCCTCGCTTGCTAATTATGGTATTGAAATCAAATCTCTCGGAATAAGGCAGCTTAAAATCAGTGAAGATGTCAGCAAAGATGTATTTGAGCGAATGAAGGCCGAAAGAAACCGCAGGACGGAGGCGACAATCGCTGAGGGTAATGCCGCTTCCAAGAAAATCGTTACAGATGCAATGTCAATGCAGACTGAATTGCTTGCCGCGGCCGAGGCCAGGGCCAAGGCCATCCGCGCGCAAGGCGATGCCGAAGCCGCTCAGTATTATAAGCTGCTTGACCAGGACCCGCAGCTTGCGATGTTTTTACGTGACATCGATGCATTGAAAAAAATACTTGAGCAAAGGTCAACTGTGGTTATCAGCGCCGATACCGAACCGTTTAAATTGCTCAGGCAGATGCCGGATTTGAAACCTAAAGATTAATTTGACCATTGTTGGAATAATATGATCGAAGAAAAGGAAATTATAGAGCATAGCCATCAGGATGAAAGTGCCCAATTGCACCAGCCGGACCCTGGTTCCGATTATTTGTCAGGGGCTTTAAAAATCAGCTTTTCCCTTCTCAAAGTCATAATGATTGTTCTGGTTGTTTTATTTTTATTTTCCGGTATAAGGACAGTCGGCCCCGGGGAAAAGGCGATTGTTTTGTGGTTTGGCAAAATCAGAGGTGTCGGCGAGGATCGGCTTTTGGGACCCGGATTGAAGCTGCTTTTGCCGTACCCCATTCACGAGATTGTTCGCATTCCAGTAGAGAAAAAAGTTAATCTGGCGATTAATTCATTCTGGTATTATCAAAAGCCCGGCGATGAAATGGGAGAAGCCGCAAATGAAAAATCTTATGCCCCACCCGCTTTAAATCCAATTACAGACGGCTATTGTCTGGTAAGAGGAGAAAAGCAGGAAAATTCAAATTCTTCCTCCGAAGGCAGCGATTATAATATACTGCATTGCAAATGGGTTCTTACTTATCAGATTACCGATGCGGAAAGATTTTATAAGCATTGCTTTGTGAATGATGCACATCTGCAGGCAGGACAAAATTACGCAGATGTCATCGAACAAAATATAAATCCGCTTCTTGAAAACCTGTTTACCGGTTCTGTTGTAACAACTATGGTCAATTACACAATTGAAGAGGCGATGTTTGAAAAGGTATCTTCAGTTAGTGAGCGGGTCAAAGAGCGGCTGCAAAATAAGCTCAATGAACTCGAAACAGGCATTAAAGTGGTATCCATCCAGATAAGGGATATAACATGGCCCAGGCAGGTTTCAGAGGCTTTCCAGGCATCTTTAACCGCGACCCAGAACAAGCAAAAAGTAATCAGCGAGGCCAAACTTGTTTACGAAAAAATTCTTAATGAAGCTGCCGGGCCGATTGCGTCTGAACTGTTAGGTTCTTTGCGCGACAATTCTTTTAACAAACAACAAAGAGACCAATTATGGGGACAGGCAGCAGGAAAGTCGCAAGAAAAAATAGCAGAGGCCAAAGGCTATAAAACGAAAGTTGTAGAGGACGCAAAGGCCAATGCCGAATACCTTCAGAAAATTCTGCCGGAATATCGCAAGCACCCCAAGCTTGTTGTCCAAAGGGTCTATCAGGATGCAATCGAACAAATCCTTGGGGATGCCGAAGAGAAAACGGTTATTCAGCCGGGACAGCATGGCAAAGGAACCGATGTCAGGGTGCTTATAAATAGAGACCCTGCCATAAAACCGAAAACGAATCAGTAAAATAATTTTGTAGGAATCTGAGAGATAAATAATGGCTCACGAACATCTTCATTTTAAACATGATATAGCGCTCGAACACACACATGGCAAACAAATCCGCGTAAGTTTAGCCCTTCTTGGGACATTAGCCGGGGGGACATTATTATTAAGCCATTACGTTAGTAAATGGTTTGTTTACGGTCCTGAGGCCTTTCAAACGGAGATTCTCGCCTTTATTGCCGCAGTTTTGCTGGGCTCGCCCATCATCTGGCACGCAATCGTTAGCTTAGTTCACAAGGAAGCTCATATGGATGAGCTTGTTGCCTTGGCAATACTTGCGGCAATCGCCACAAGACAATATCCGGCGGCTTGTGTAGTCGCGTTTTTTATGCTGCTTAGTGAGCTGGTTGAAAGCCGGACGGCTCTGGGTGCAAGGGCTTCAATTGAATCACTTATCAAGCTCACACCGCAAAAAGCAAATCTGCTGCAATCTGACGGCACTGAGACCGAGGTTATGGTTAGCCAGATTAAACCCGGTGATATTGTGCGGGTCAGGCCTGGTGATAATATCCCGGTTGATGGAGATGTAGTAAAAGGTTTAAGCTCTATTAACGAGGCGACAATTACAGGTGAGTCACTGCCTGTCGATAAAGTTCCGGGTATGCAGGTCTTTGCCGGCACTAATAATCTTACAGGCGGACTTGATATCGCCGTCACTAAGGCGGGTAAAGATACGACACTGGGTAAGGTCCAGTCTCTTATTTTGGAAGCCGAGCATACAAAGATACCGATTATGCGGATTATTGACCGCTATGTCAGATGGTATACCCCGACAGTCCTTATGATTGCCGGTATTGTCTTATTTTTCACAGGCAATATCAATTATGCCATTACTATTCTGGTAATATCTTGTCCCTGCTCTCTTATTTTGGCAACTCCCAGCGCTATGGTTGCGGCAATATCCGCCGCGGCACGCCTGGGTATCCTTGTTAAGAATGTTGCCGACCTTGAACAAGCCGGCAAAATCACGGCGATGGTTTTCGATAAAACCGGAACAGTAACAACCGGCCGGCTTTATGTTACTAAACTTACACCTGCAAAGGGTGTTGAGCCTTCAACTCTTCTGTCACTGGCTGCATCTGCTGAAAAAATGAGCAAGCACCCGGCGGCGAGAGCCCTTTTCGAAGTCGCAAAACAAGCTAATTTGATTTTGCCTGATGGAGATACTTTTCAGGAAACCCCGGGAAAAGGAGTTTGGGCCAAAGTCGCCGGAAGCAGGGTTATCGTTGGAAGGGAATCTTTCCTTAAAGAAAATCAAATCAATATGTCAGATATTACCATGCCGGCTCTGCATGAAGAGCAGGGTTTCAGCACGCTCTTTGTTGCTCTGGATCACAAATGCATTGGCTGGGTAGGTCTGCAGGACAAGACCAGGCCCGAGGCCAAAGAAGCAGTTTCCAAGCTTGTTGGATTAGGCGTTAAGCGCGTAACTATGCTCACAGGCGACAGGGACGAAGTTGCAGGGCGTGTTGCCGCTGAACTTGGCTGCACCGATTACAAGGCCCATTGTCTGCCTCAGGATAAACTTGCAATAGTAGAACAAATCAAAAAGGACGGCCATACCGTTGTTGTTGTTGGTGATGGTATAAACGATGCACCGGCGCTTGCCGCGGGTCACCTGGGGATTGCTATGGGCGCTGCGGGTTCCGATGTGGCAATCAATTCGGCATCTATCGCTCTTTTGAGCAATGACCTTAAGCGGGTCCCGGCATTAGTTCAACTCTCTCGAAGAACGCGTTTTGTTATCAATTCAAATCTGGCATTTGGTGTCAGTTTTATTATTGCCGGTATTTCGCTGTCATTTTTAATTCTTCCAACAATGGCGGCGTTTTTGCATTTTGCAAGCTCGCTGGTGGTTGTTTTTAACAGTGCACGGCTGGTCCGTCATGGCGAGGAACTACAGCACCATAGAGGTGAACCCGCGTAGTATAAGCAAGGTCCGCAGGATAATTTATGGAATATGCTATAAAAACATTTTCTTTAACAAAAATTTTCTCCGATTGGTGGGGACGAAACAGGGTCATTGCAGTTGATGACCTCAGCCTTAATGTCCGCCCGAACGAGGTTTTTGGATTTTTAGGCCCGAACGGCTCCGGCAAAACAACTACACTTAAGATGCTTCTCGGGCTTCTGCATCCGACAAAAGGAAAAGCCGTCGTACTGGATGGCGATGCCGCAGATCCCGAAATTAACCGCAGAATCGGTTTTCTGCCCGAGGAATCATATCTTTATAAATATTTGACCGCTCGTGAAACATTGGATTTTTACGGCCAATTATTCAAATTGCCGTCAAAAGTCCGTAAAATGCGAATTGAGGCCCTTCTCGAAATGGTTGGTCTCAAAGCTGTTGCCAATAGAACCATTGGAACATTCTCAAAAGGCATGGCAAGAAGAATCGGTCTTGCTCAGGCGCTTATAAATGACCCCGAATTATTAATTCTTGATGAACCGACAACCGGACTTGACCCGATAGGGACAAGGCAGATAAAAGACCTTATCATAGAGCTTGCCAAACGAGGAAAAACTATCCTTCTTTGCAGTCATCTGCTTGCCGATGTTGAGGATGTGTGCGATAAGATTGCCATCCTTTATGGCGGCAAGATTCAGGCCGAAGGCGATGTTCAAAGTTTATTACGGCATTGTGATAAAACTGAAATCGTTACGGATACTATCAGTCCGGATGCTCTTGAAAAAATTAAACGGACCCTTGCCGAAGAAAATGCAAAATATACGATTGATGCTCCTTTGGATAAATTGGAAACGTTCTTTATAAATGTTGTTGCCAAGGCCCAGCAGCAGGCCGTTGCGACCAGCGGCGCGGAAAGTAAAACTCATATTAGCGATTTTCTTTCTGCCAAAACAGACGATATGACAACCAGGGAAACGATACTTAATCGGCTTGTATCTGATCCCGAGACGAATGAAATATTAACTTCAAACATTCAAACTTCTCAGCCGCAAAAAAACCACGCAGCTCCTGATGAGAGTTTACTTAAACACTTAACAGAACAATCAGATGTCAAAACTGCTGCTGTAAAGCCTGATGACGCCAAACCCGCTCCAGTTGAAAAAAGTCAGCCGGGCAAAAATATTCTCGACGAATTAACCGGCAATCCCACGACTGACAAGGCCTCCAATAGCGGAGATTCTTCAAATGCGTAGCATCTGGGCTGTCGCTGTCAATACAGTCAAACAGGCATTGCGTCTTAAAATCGCTGCTGTTTTTATTGTCCTTTTAATCCTG
Organism: uncultured Pirellulales bacterium; assembly: GCA_964431645.1. Lineage (GTDB taxonomy): Bacteria > Planctomycetota > Phycisphaerae > Sedimentisphaerales > Anaerobacaceae > Fen-1362. Next base: position 16,092 of record CAYSKP010000040.1, on the reverse strand, counting down.
CTGCTTCCCGTAATGGGATTTAAAATGACAGGTGACGGCACATTGAAGGGACGCATGCAGGCTTTTATTAGCTATAGTTTGTCTTTAACCGGATTGCTTTTGGCACTTTTGACTATTTTCACAGCCGCGTATACGCTTACAAAAGATATAAAAGATAAGCAGATTTACACGGTGATTACCAAACCCATTCGGCGTTTTCAGTATATACTTGGCAAGTTGTTCGGTGTGATTCTTCTGGATGCCGGATTGCTTTCTCTGTTTGCTATTATAATATACAGTATCACAAGTTTGATGCCTGTTTTTATGCATGCCGATGCCGAGCAGATTGCACAGCTTCATAATGAGTTTTTTACTGCCAGGGCATCAGTCAAACCACAGCAGCCGGATATATCACAAGAGCTTGATGAGGCATATAATAAATTAAAAAAGCAGGGTGAAGTCCCTGCGGGGGTCGATGAAAATCCTGCCGCACGCCATAATTATAGAAAAGAGCTTGCACGCCGAATCGGTCTGCGGAGGCGTGCCGCGGTTGTTGGTGAAGAGCTGGTGATGGAATTCAAAGATGTTAAAGTCAAAGAACCGAACCAGGCTCTTTTTATAAGATACAAATATGATGTTGCTGTTAATCCGGCAGACCTTTCGATTTACAGCAGATGGGTTGCAGGTGACGTTCGTCAGTTTAATCTGGCAGCTCCTTTGGATACTCCGCTGTATTCGACAGACCGAAAAGACTTGATACGGACATTTCGTGAATTTGCAATTCCCGCTGATTCAGTGGCACGCGATGGATATTTTGCTCTGGCTTTTCAGAATGTCCCTCTAAATAATACAGTTGTTATGTTTCCACTGGAAGATGGTATTGAGCTTCTTTACAAAGCAGATACCTTTACCTTAAATTTTATCAGGGTTGTTTTTATTATTTTTGTTCGGCTTGTTTTTCTTGCCGCTTTGGCTATATTCGCAGGCTCATTCCTCTCATTTCCGGTTGCTATCCTGCTTTGTCTTGCTGTTTTCACAATGGCTAATATGAGCGGCTACATTGGAGAATCTTATAATGTTGTTGGAGGCCAGCCGAACAGCCTTTATTCTTATATTCTTAAGCCGTTTATTATGCTTTTGCCTGCTTTCGACCAGCTTACCGCGGCCGAGTATCTTGTTCCAGGCCGTCTGTTAAGCTGGCCTGTTTTTGCATGGCATGGTTTTGCGGTATTATTTTTAAAGTCATTGCCTTTGGCGATTATGTCACTGCTGGTTTTCAGTTTTCGTGAAATTGCAAAGGTTATTGTTTGAGGTTATACAAACTCGCTTGGATAGCTCTAAATAAATATGCGTTTACGTGACAAACTTATTATTCTCGTTAGTATTGTTATTTTTATCAGCCTGCTTATGACAGCGGGGATGCGTCTCGATTTTATTAATTCCCAGCGGGTAGAAATGAAGCTTATAAGCAACGAGCCCATCGAAAACGCGCCCCCATCACTGGCTTTTGCTACGGTTGCAATGGGGGCTTTTAGAGGACTTGTTGTTGACGTTCTGTGGATACGGGCTGATAAATTAAAAGAACAGGGACAGTATTTCGATGCCCGCCAGCTTGCCGAATGGATTACAGTTTTGCAGCCTCGATACGCGCAGGTATGGGCATTTCAGGCATGGAATATGGCATACAATATTTCTGTCGCAATTCCCGCCGAGCAGCCCGACCAGAGATGGCAATGGGTGAAAAACGGTTACGAACTTCTGCGCGATAAAGGCATTCCCCTTAATCCCAAATCGATATCACTCTATCGCGAGCTCGGGAGAATCTTTCAGCATAAAATCGGAAGTAATTCCGATGATGCACACAAATATTATAAACTCCAGCTTGCAGTTGCGATGGAACCGCTGCTGGGCCCGGCCGATGATAGGTGGTTTGAATCTCTTGCAAGAGCGCCGGCCGAATGGGGCCAAATTGCCGCTGATGCGAATATCGCCCCTTTTATTTCCGCGATGAAGGATGCTGATAAGGATTTTCAGGATGAATCGCGTTTTATTGGAAATTATCTTTCTTTAAGACAAAATCCCGGCAGGTTTTCTCCAAATGCATTTAAAGTAATCGATAAATTCAGAGGCACGGCTGTATTGCGTGATTTTGATGTTTTTGCCAAGGCCTGGCAGCTTAGAAATGTATGGAAACTTGACCCCGAGCTGATGCTGGAACTTAACCGCACCTATGGACCGACAGATTATAATGACCCTAATATTCATTTTGCTCTCGATTGGAGAAATCCTGATGTCCACGCAATTTACTGGGCTATTAAAGGTTTGCGTGTTGCAGGTAAAAAAGGCGATGTAAAGGCAGGTAAGCAAGATTACCACGTTGATGAAATCAATACTGACCGTATTGTTGCGCACAGTTTGCAAAATCTTTTTAGATATGGAAAAATATTCATTTATGATGTAAATGAAAAAATTGAACAGCAGGGTTCCGGCTCTGCGGCTGTTTATCAGACTTCAAAGGATATATTCATGCGTCCTGATTTCAGGATGTTTGATCCTTATAATAGAGCCATAACTGAAATCATCCGTAAATATAATGAGTCGGGTGACAAATCCGATGATTCGCATATGATTGGGCATCGAAATATGCTGACAAATGCCCTGACTATGTTCTATCAGGCAGGTCACAGGGCCAAGGCACAGAAAATCTATGACTATGTCAGAACTTCATATCCCCGCCCCGAATTTAGTGACCCGGCTGTCGAATCCTATATCATTCAGCAGATAAGCAAGGACCTTAAGACCATAACAATAACCAAGGCAATGGATACTATTATGCCTATGCTTCGCGAGGCGTATTTCAGATATGCCTTGCGTGACGATGATGCCTCTTATGCTATCGAAAAAATGGCTGAAGATGTTTATAATGTTTACAATAAAGAATATGGTGAAGAAGCTCGAATTCGTCTGCCGGAGTTCAGAGTAATGAGATTCCTTGCATTTATAGATTTCTTTAACGATCAGGGATACCCGCTTACAATGCGGCAGACTCTTCTTTCCAGGATACAAATCGAGCAGCCTAAGCTTGCTGAGCAATTCTCGAAAATTCAAGAGCAGCTTGCTCAGGAAGCTCAGTTGCAGCAGCAGGGCTCACCATAATGCCTGGGTTACCTGAAAATCTGGATTTAAATTTCAGGAGCCAACTTACCGCCTCTCAGCAAAAAGCTGTATTTCATCGCGAAGGCCCTTTGCTTGTAATCGCAGGTCCAGGCAGCGGAAAAACACGTGTGATAACTTACCGCATTGCCGCCCTGGTAAATTCAGGGGTATCACCTCACAATATCTGCGCTATTACTTTCACCAATAAGGCAGCAGATGAGATGAGACAGCGGGCTTATAATTTCAGCGCTTCTGCCGGCGCTTATATCAGCACCTTTCATTCCTTATGCGTGCGAATTCTCCGCAGATATGCGTCTAATACGGATATGAATCCTAATTTCAGTATTTATAATGAATCCGACCAGACCAAATGCATAAAACAGGCAATTACAGATAACAAACTCGATACGACTAGTTTTTCACCGGCACGAACCCTCGACGCAATCTCGACCTTAAAAAATAAACTTATTGATGCGGAGAATTTCCAAAAGCAGGCTGATGATTTTTTTTCCAAGGCAATATCTACAATTTATTTGCGATATCAGCAAATCCTTAAAGAAGTCAATGCAGTTGATTTTGATGATCTCCTTATGAAAACCGCATTTCTGCTTGAAACTAACCCTGATGTGCGGACAGAGCTTGGTAATCGCTTCAAATACCTGTTAATTGATGAATATCAGGACACTAATCATGCTCAATATAGAATAGCCAAAGCCCTTGCATCTATTCATAATAATATTTGTGCAACGGGCGACCCTGACCAGTCAATCTATCGCTGGCGCGGGGCTGATATTAGAAATATTCTGGATTTCGAACGAGACTGGCCGGATGCGGTAGTAGTCCGGCTTGAAGAAAACTTCCGCTCAACTCCTGCTATCCTCCAGGCCGCGGACAAGCTGATTGCCAATAATCAAAGCCGGAAAGAAAAACGTCTTATTGCTACAAAAACTGCCGCGGGAAAAGTTGAAATTCAAAATTATGAAGATGAAGTCCAGGAGGCAATTGGAGTAGCGGAAAGTATAAGAGATTTAGTTAATCAGGGCGTGTCTCTTTCCAATATTGCTGTTTTTTATCGTGTCAATGCTCAAAGCAGGGCAATCGAAGAGGCCTTTATCAGAAGTAAAATTCCCTATCAGATCGTTCGTGGTGTAGAATTTTACAACCGAAAAGAAATACGAGATATTCTCGCTTACTTGAAGGTAATTGCTAATCCTGCAGACAAGATTGCACTTTTAAGAATTATCAATACTCCCGCAAGGGGAATTGGTAAAACGACTACAGACAAATTGGAGGACTTTGCGTTTCGAAGCAGCATAAGTTTGTATGAGGCGATTAAGAAGGTTTCAAAGATTTCCAATATTGGGCAATCAACGGCAGCACGACTTACAGAATTTATCAATATGATTGAGGATTTGAGAAAATCAGAGCAAACTTCTGCTGCATCAATTATTGAACTTGTCTTTGAAAAATCGGGTCTTGAAAAATATCTTTTATCGCAAGGAGTTGAAGGTAAAGATGCTGCGGAAAATATAGAAGAACTTATTAATGCGGCCGCTGTTTATGACAAGCAGACTGAAAATCCTTCCTTGATTGAGTATCTCCAGCAAATCGCGTTATTCAGCGATGCGGATGCCTATAATTCCGAGGCCCAGCGGGCTGCTTTAATGACCCTTCACTCCGCAAAAGGGCTCGAATTCGATAATGTATTTATTGTCGGTGTAGAAGAAGGTTTGCTGCCGCACGAGAGAAGTGCTGATTTTGGAGATGAAACCGAAGAAGAGCGGCGGCTTTTCTTTGTTGGAATAACACGCGCGAAGCTGAATCTGTTCATTACATTTGCAAAATACCGCCAGATAAGAGGTCAAACTCTGCGGACAATACCTTCGCAATTTTTGTTTGAACTTAGGATTCCTTTTTCACAAGCACCTCGTCAATCCGAAATCCCTGACTTAGAATCTGAAATTGAAGAGCCGCTTGTCACACCTAAAATTTCGAATGCAACTTTTCAATTCAAAGAGGGAGATATTGTCGTTCATAAAAAATTCGGGTTAGGAACGGTAAAGGATTTTGCCGATATGGGGGACAATTCTATCGTTACTGTCGCTTTCAACACCGGCCAGACAAGGTCACTGATGCTCAAGTACGCCAAACTTATGAAAATATAATCATTACCAAAATTTTGGAGCTTAATCTCAGTTCATTCCCTTGTTTTCATAATTATTTTTCGTTATAACCTTCATCTGTTTTTAACTTCCTATTTTAGGAGCAGAAGATGAATCGCCTATTTGTTCAAACAGTACTGGTTTTGATAATTTGTATTCAGGCAACAGCTCAAACTTCAGATTCAAATCAAAGCGGCCGTCAGCGGCTGTTAATGGATCTTGGCTGGAAATTTGCTCTGGGGCATGCTTATGATACTGAAAAAGATTTCAAAAATGGCACTTCTTATTTTTCATATTGGGCGAAAACCGGTTACGGAGACGGCCCTGCATCAGCGAATTTCGACGACAGGGCATGGCGAATTGTTGATTTGCCGCATGACTGGGAAGTGGAACTGCCCTTTGACAATAGGGGCAGCCATAGTCACGGCTATCACGCAATAGGCAGGAATTTTCCCCAAAACAGCGTTGGATGGTATCGTAAAAAGTTTTTTATTCCGGAATCAGACCTTGGCCGCAGAATAGTTATAGAATTTGATGGTGTGCATCGTGACTCCAAATTATGGATTAATGGTTTCTATATAGGCACAGAACATTCAGGCTACAGCAGCTTCCAGTATGATATTACTGATTACCTCAATTACGGAGGAGATAATACAATTGCCGTTCGTGTTGATGTTACAATGGAAGAGGGCTGGTTTTACGAAGGCGCGGGTATATATCGCCACGTATGGCTCACAAAAACAAATCCCTTGCATGTTGCCCAATACGGCACATTTGTAACTTCGGATATAAAACCCAAATCAGCCAAAATATCCGCCGCAATAACAGTTGCTAATGATGGTAAAGATAAAGCAGCATTTGATATTTTTCAAATCATTGAGGATAAAGATGGAAAACAGGTAGGCAGCGGAAAAATAAAATCTCTCGTGCTGAAACCAGGTGAGAAAAAAAATTACCCATGCACGATGGATGTTAAAGAACCCATTGTTTGGTCACTCGAGTCACCATATCTCTATAAACTTAGCACCATGATCAAACGAAAAGGTTCAGTTAGAATTTTTGAACATTATGAAACTAATTTTGGCATTCGTTCGGTTCGTTTCGATCCCAATGATGGTTTCTTTTTAAATGGCAAACACATCGCAATTCAAGGAACAAACAATCATCAGGACCATGCAGGCGTTGGGGTAGCATTGCCGGATGCCTTGCAGGAGTTTCGCATTTTAAGATTAAAATCCATGGGCTGTAATGCAATTCGCTGCTCTCATAATCCGCCAACGCCTGAACTTCTCGAAGCTTGTGACAGACTCGGCATGCTCGTTCTTGATGAAAACCGCCTGATGGGAGTATCACCGGAACATTTCCAGCAGCTTGAAAGAATGATTCTGCGCGACCGCAATCATCCAAGTGTAATCCTTTGGTCTATAGGCAATGAGGAATGGGCAATAGAGGGAAACGAAAAAGGCGCACGCATTGCCCAGACAATGCAGGAATATGTGAAAAAACTTGACCCTACAAGAAGAGTTACGGCCGCAATCAGCGGCGGCTGGGGACAGGGCATCTCGACCGTAATTGATTTGATGGGTTATAATTACATAATGCATGGTAATATAGATGAGCACCATAAGAAATTTCCAAATCAGCCATCGGTCCTTACCGAAGAATCCACGACAGGCGCTGCACGCGGCATTTACGAAACTGACAGGGCAAAAGCGCACATGGCCCCATCCGACCGTGAAACTTCAGGCCGCCGCGCTGCGCAGCGGGGCATTGAAAGAGGAATTCAATTTTGCGCTGAAAGGCCGTTTGTTTCAGGATTATTCTTCTGGACGGGTTTTGACTATCGCGGCGAGGCCAATCCCTTCGGCTGGCCGCAGGTCACTTACGAGGGCGGTATTATTGACCTTTGCGGTTTCCCCAAAGATACGTATTACTATCTGAAATCTGTTTGGACCGATGAACCCGTGCTGCATATTCTGCCTCACTGGAACTGGTCAGGTAAAGTTGGCAAGACCGTCAATGTATGGGCATACAGCAATTGTGAAGAAGTAGAGTTATACCTCAATGATAAATCTCTCGGCCGCAAATCAATGCCGAAACTTTCTCACGCGCAATGGGATGTTAATTACGAACCGGGAACGCTTTTAGCGAAAGGTTATAAGGCAAATAAAGAAACGATTACAAAAATCGAGACTACAGGCGATCCTGCCGTAATCCGGCTGATTGCCGATCGCGATTCAATTAGAGCCGATGGTGAAGATGTTTCAGTTATTACTGTTCAAATTGAAGATGAAAACGGGCGCGTTGTTCCAACTGCTGATAATGAAATAACATTCAATATTCAAGGTTCGGGTAAAATCATAGGCGTCGGCAATGGTAATCCATCCAGCCATGAGCCGGACAAGTTTCTTGATACCACGAAAATTGAGCTGATTAGAAATTTGAAGATGGCGTTCATAACTGAAAAAGAAAATTTCCCGCAGGCCTCTTTTGATTTTGATGATTCGAACTGGGCTGATTTCAAACAAGCTACTGAAGTTAATACACCGAGGACGGATAACCTGATTGCTGTTCGCGGGGCTTTTCAATTACCGGCCATTAGTGATGATATGAAGGTTAATTTATTCACGAAAAGCATCAGCGACAATCAATCTATTTATGTTAATGGGAATTTGATTTCACAGGGTATTAAGCGTAATGACTCAAATCAAAGTTTTAAACTTGATAATGGAATTTTAAAAGAAGGCAAAAATGTTTACACTGTAATTGGAAAGCCTTTTGTTGTTCGCCGCCAGTACGAAGAATTGAATGCCGACCCAGGCGTGGTTGGGGTATTTATCCCAGCCAAAGAGTGGAAGCGTAAGGCATTCAGCGGCCTTGCTCAGATTATTGTCCAGTCCCAGCGAGAGATCAGTGAGATGACTTTAAATGCGGCATCTGCCGGATTAAAATCATCAGCAATCAAAATTAAGACTGAGCCGGCTGTTCTGCGTCCGTCCGTTTCATCTAAATGATTCGCAGAATTATTTTAAAATAGGATAATGAATCTTTGGCTTTTTGGTTTTTACCCAGGGAAGTTTTTCCCATGTAATTGTTTCATTTGAATCATAAATATCTCTTGCGGCCTTGACCCTGTCAGGGCCGAAAGGAACGCCCCAAATCATAAACCATACCCATTTCGGCTGTTGGCGCAATTTCTCAGGTGTCGGCGCCGTTCCAACTTCGCCTAACGCGATTAATTTCTCCTTTGCAAGGGCCGAAAGCTGATTATAGTCATTCGAATCAAAGCCCCCGCGATATACATCTGTCGCGAGAATATCAACCACATCCTCTCCAGGGTATATCTCTTCATAAGAGGAGGTGCTTTCCCTGATTTCATTAAAATTATAAACCCAAATCAGATTGTTGAGCTTGTGAAAATTTACAAGCCGGTCGTAAAGCATTCGATATAATTTCTTCGTGCCGTTTTCACCCAGCCGTTTTCCCCACCAGAACCACTCACCGTTCATTTCATGATACGGCCGCCAGAGGACGGGCACATCAGCGTTTCTAAGCTGCTTAAGGAAAAACGCGATTACATCCACCTGTGATTTCCATCGCTCGTGTATTTCAGTCCCCGGTGTGATTAAATCCTTCCATTGCTCATCTGTCAGTTCTCCCTGCACAGATTCCTTGAATGCAACCGGCTCATCTTCAATTGGCCGCACCGCATGCCACATAATCGTGATAATAAATCCCTCATTGTATTTTTTTATCGATTCATCCACTATCTGCTGGCGATAGTTTATACCGTCCCATGTCCCAGGAGCGCTGAAGCCGAAATCGAATCCGCAAACGGCAGGATAAGAGCCGGTTATTCTCTGCACAGTGGGAAATCGCGTCATGACATTAAGCGGTTCTGAGTGCTGTCCCGCCAACGTCTGTTTACCTGAGATGCTGTAAAGATATTGCAGCAGTTTGACAGCTTCCGGCGATGCATTGGGATTAACTGGTTTATTCGTAATCCCTATAGTCAGCTTCGATTTGGCCGGTTGGTTTACCTCTGCCTTAGCTTCGTTTAAATCTAAACTAAAACACAATGAAGCTATTATGAAGAACGATTTAAAGCCTTGTTGATTTAAAATCATCGATTTTGTCTCCTATCATCTTTTTCTCATCTCAGTATTCTTTCATCAATTCCAGCATCTTGCGATCGAGCTTATGGCCCTTATAATCCTCGTATTCGACGTCCTCGCGGCCGCTGTCAAGCACGCCAAACGCGCCCCTGAGATTCCACATCGAATATCCCCAGCCTGCCTCTTTCCACAATGAAAGCAAATCGCTCATCCACCTGATTGCGACATCATGAGGCGTTTTATTAAAACATCCCCATTCGCCCACGTGCACGGGTACTCCCTTTTCAACTAGAGGCATCCACGTATCAATCAGCTTTGCCTTCAAGGCGGCCTTGTCCCATATCTTTCCATTATCAGCTTTCAACGGCCAGGTCGGCGGCTTATCGGGTGATGATTCGAACGCGTCCTTCGGCACCCAGCCCGCCGTATAATGGCTTACGCTCATCGGGTCATATCCGCGGGTGCTCTGCACAACTCCCAAATCGGCAATACCCATAATCGGCAGCCTGCCTACATCTTTGCCGTCCGCGACAATCAGCCTATCCGGGTCTTCCTGCCTAATCCCGGCTACAAGCGCCTTAACAACCTCGACGTGGCGGGTATCATCTTTTAAGGAGGGGGGCTCATTTATCAAATCAAAGCTCAATTGCGTGCTTGGGATTCCTTTATAACGTTTGGCGAACATCTTCCAGTGAAATACGGCCGCATCGAGTGCCTTCTGCATCTTCTCGGGCGTGTCTTCATAAAGGTCCAAAGGCTCCTGGTCCCGGCCGTTTATGCAGTACCCGGGTATCCGATGCAGATTTAAATTGATGTGTATTTTGTATTGCCTGCCCTTTTCAACGACATTATCGATTTCCTCGATAACATTATAATCGATATTGAACCAGTCATCTTTTTCGGCCCAGTTCCAGTAAGACATGGGTATTCTTGCAAAGTCGAATCCCCATTCTTTTATTATCTCGAAATCCTGCTCATTGAATTTGCGCCTTTGGGGGCCTTTTTGACCGAAACCAACCGGAAAATTAAATCCCCTGTATCGCGGAAAATTTAAGGGCTGTTTTTGCCAAATGCGCGAGGGTTTAACTTCATCTTCGATTTTACAGCCTGCAACTATAATCCCTGCCGCAAGTGTGCCGCCTGTCTTTAGAAAGCTGCGCCTGTCCATGTTTTTTCCTTAATTATTTTTGTCATGATTTTAGCATTTTGCCATCTTATTTTCAAACAGCATCAGGTATATATCCGCTGATTAAAAAAAACGGGCCGATTGTCCGATAAAAACAGGGACAAATTTTTCAAGCTCACCGGTTAAAATTCCAATTTGCGCTGGAGGTTTGCAATTTACTTTGCTTTGCCGCAATTTGCGGCAGAGCAATTCTTTTTGCGGCAGCCTGATTCTTTAAGCGGCGGCGTAATTCTTTTTGCGGCAGCCTGATTCTTTAAGCGGCGGCGTAATTCTTTAAGCGGCAGCGTAATTCTTTAAGCGGCGGCGCAATTCTTTAAGCGGCAGCGCAATTCTTTAAGCGGCGGCGTTATTCTTTAAGCGGCAGCGCAATTCTTTAAGCGGCAAGGGTTTTCATCTTGCGTTATGGGACGAAATTTGGCGAAAACGCGGTTTTTAATGTAAAAACGAGGGTCACCGCCGAGAACGCCAGGAACGCAGAGTATATAAAAGGAATGTTTACAAAAAGCAACATCATAAAAGGATTCTTTTACCACGAAGAAAACACGAAGTGACACGAAGATTTGATTAGAAACCTTATAAAAAAGCTTCCGGTGGTTATGGGACATAAAGCTTGACAGGTAAATCCTTTAAATAGACAATAGATGGGTAAGACTAAAAGCTATTAAACTAAGGATAGTTATGGCTAAACACACTGCAAAACCGGCCGGGATGGACGTAAATTGTCAAATCTTCAAAAAGACTCTATCCAGTTAAAGACAAACACCGCCCTGCAAATGGAAGCGGCTAAGATTGAGCTTAAGGTGATATGAATATTAAAGTTAGTCCAAAATTTATGATAAATATGGTTTCAAGGATCGACGTGGCCATTTGGAAGGAATTTAGTTCTTATAGTAAGGTTGAATCATATATCTTGAGGTTTCGTGAAGTATATGATAATTTCGGGAATGCAAATTTTTATATTTTCTATAAGGATGAGGAGAAAAACCAGATTGATCTATCCAAAACGTTAGCAGAAATCAATGATGACGAGATTATATTTAAAATAGCTGTTGACATGGGTATTGAAGTCCCGGATTTAATTTTTGCGATTCCTGAAATCAAAGGTTTTCTATCCTCTAATTATAAAGCTGCTCATTCTACTTTTGAAAATGCTCTTAAAAAAGTAGCTTCTGAGCCAAATGTTTCTGTTTGTTGTGCAAATTCAGCTTTAGAGTCTATTATCAAGCATATATGTGAGCACAGTGGAATAAAAAAATGCGATCAAAACGATACGCTATACAAGCTAACCCAACATATATTAAAGGAATTTAATTATTACCCACAAAAAAATTTAGACAATAATATCAAAAATATAGGCTCATCGTTATTAAACATAGCACAAAATATCGAAGCAATCAGGAGTAATCATTCAGATACATCACATGGTAAAACCTCGGAAGATTACATAATTGATGATGAGCTGTATGCAAAATTCATAATTAATGCTGTAACAACAGTGGGGTTGTTTTTACTTAATTTCTTTGAAAAAAAATATAAACGTGTTAGTGATTATGCTCCTGATGACGATATTCCATTTTAATGGATACCAAAAGAATGAAAGTTTAATTTGACCCGAAAGATTTTATGGCGGAAAAGAAAAAGCGATTAAGGAAATAGAAATGGCAAAGAAAAAAATATGTTTTGTAATTGCACCAATAGGAGATGAAGAATCGGAAGTAAGAAAGCGATCCGATCAAATATTGAAGCATGTAATAGAACCATCAACAAGTGAATGTGGATACGAATCAATTCGAGCCGATAAAATTGAAAAGCCGGGAGTAATAACCAGTCAAGTGATTCAACATATAATAGAAGATTCCCTTGTCATAGCCGATTTAACAGGTCATAACGCGAATGTATTTTATGAACTTGCTATTCGTCATGCCTTGCGAAAACCGTTTATCCAAATGATACAAAAAGGTGAAAAAATTCCCTTTGATGTTTCCGGCACTCGGACAATTTATATTGACCATCATAACCTCGATAGTGTTGGTGAGGCCAAAAGCGGCATAGTAGGACAAATTAAAACTCTCGAACAAGATGCAAGCCAGATAGAAACCCCAATATCAATATCTCTCGATTTACAATCGCTTCGAAAGAGCGATGACCCTGAACAAAGATCTTTAGCTGATCTTATGGCTGTTGTTACTGAATTACCAACAAGGATAGAAGAAAGATTTTCCGAGAGAATTGAACCTCTACGCCGGAGGAAGTTAAAACGCTTTCATCCTATGATGATAGATGAAATGGTGCATATGTGCTCACGTGAATCTTCGGATCCGATTGGAATCTTAATCATAGCAAGCTTCTTAAGAGAAGAAGCTCCTTGGCTTTATGAAGTGGGCGTAGAGGCATATAGAACAACAAAATTAGGAAATTTTAGAGCGTCAGTCGATGCATTAAAGGGATTCCATCGTTTAGTTGAGCATACTCTTCATGGACCCTTTATGGAAGAATTTATGATGTCTTCAAAAGAAACCCATATGATGATGCATGAACTACCGCGAATGTTAGAACACATTATTGATAGATACCTTTCATCAAGAAAACAGCGAACTAATGACAAAGAATCTTAATAGTGAAGATAATTTGACCCGACCCCCGACTACGTCATTCGAGGGCAGGAAGATTTTATGGCGGAAAAAAAGAAATACAGTCGTGGAGAATTAAGATGCATAGAATATTTGAGACATTTATGGGCTTGATGACGGACGAGAATTTTCTCGGATTTCAGAATGACCTTGCTCTTGATATTTATAATGAACTTGGCAAGGGGTTTTCTGCGAATGACAATGAAGTATCCTTAGTTACAAAACTCTGCGATATTACAAAAGGCAAGTCTTACGGCCCAATTTCTATCTATTCGGATAAAATACACGGCGGGAGGTCGTATGTCGAGTTTAACTATATGGACAAGCCCGTCACAAAGGAATTGGGAGATATGGCTATCATAACAATTGTATCAAGCGGACGAGAACGCCTTTTACAAAAAATGTGTCTCATACAGAACAAAAAGGGAAACAATGCTGAAAGCAGTAAGAATGTAGAAAGTTTTCGTTGGGATATTGATTCGGAACAACTCTATTTATTAAAGAACTTTCCGAGGTTGTCGGGCAAAAAGGGAATTCTTAAACATTGCCGTGATATATCATTTAGAAATACTGAGGGCGGTTTAGGTGCGTTTGGCTTGATGCATTTCCCCGGAGATATGATTTTTGTGGTTGCTCCCTTGCTTGCAGAGCTCTTGAAGGGACGAAAATCTCTGAACACATTCGATATCTCTGTTGTTGGAAGCAATTATTCCTTGAACCGCCCAAATGGTATGGGCTTTCCTGCTATTCCGTTTTCGGGCAAGTATCCCCCAGAGGAAATATTCTTCATGTATGAAAAATTATGGCATCGCTATGGGGGAATGTGGCCGCATATGTATGGAGGCAATATGGCTTGTCTTGGCAATACTCCTTTTGCACGTGACATGTACGACTTTATAAGGGCATGGACACAAGTCAATATAGGAGAAACAAGTTTTGCTTTTGGTGAAGTAATAAACACGGCTGTTGATGGTCTTTCTAATGCTCTATTAAAACAAATAGGTTTTGGCGAGGGCTTGGATTTGCCTATCAGTAGCAACTTTGCGGAATTTCGTTGGGAAGGCGAATTAGGTGTGGCAGTTACGCATGTAGATGTTGAACGTGAATGGAAGAAGAACAGGAAATAGGATTGTTTTGAAAATGAACAGTGTAAATCCGTGAAATCCGTGTCAAAAAAATAGAAGACAGGAGACAGGAATCAGGAAACAGAAGATGGATTCTCTGTGTCCTCTGTGGCTAATCCTTTCTTGGGGTCTTCCGCCGTTAGGCGTCCCTTACGGGAGTGATGAAAATAATCCGCTTAACCCGCGTAATCAGCCGGTCTGCCTAAGAATTAAAATCAGCAATTTGCCTTCATATTTTAAATCAATCCAAGGGTATCCATAAGTAAATTCCTTATTGAAATAGTCACAGGATAAGATAAACTATCCACTTTTCCAAGGAAAGGAACGTCAAATGAGTGACAGACAGATAAAATTTTATTATAAAAATGTTCTCTCTGATGTGATCGGACCCGAACACGGTATAACCAGAGAGCAGCTCGATGGTCTGGCAAAGCTGACTTCACCGCTAATTGGTAAAATCAAAGATGAAATCATCACGGGCAATTCCCGTTACGGCCTGCTTGCGGGAGATCCGCAGATAGCTAAAGGCGTTAAAAAACTCGTCAAACAATTTAAGCCAAAATGTGAAAATCTGGTTGTTCTTGGAATAGGCGGTTCTGCTTTGGGTAATATCGCTCTTCAAAATGCCCTTAACCCGTTTATGTATAACCTCGATGACAAGAAAAGAAAAGGACCTCGACTTTTTGTGTTTGACAATGTTGATCCTGCACAATTTGGCTCATTTCTGGACTTTATAATACCGCGTCTTGGCAAAACAGTTTTCAATGTAATAAGCAAATCGGGCCAGACTGCTGAAACGGCATCGCAGTTTATGATTATCCAAAAGATGCTCGAAGTCCGTTTCGGTAAAGACAAGCTTAAAGACCGCATAGTGGCAACAACAGACCTAGAGAAAGGGACATTACGTAAAATCGCAAATGATGCGGGGTTATCTACCTTGACAGTTCCCGAAGGAGTAGGGGGCCGCTTCAGCGTTCTTTCAGCGGTCGGACTTTTCAGCGCACCAATGACAGGCATCAATATTGACCAGCTTCTGGCGGGCGCCGCCGATATGCACAAACGTGTAATCAATCCGGATTTTTATAAGAATCCCGCCGCAATCAATGCCGCAATTCAGTGCCATTATTATAATCGAGGCAAAAGAATATCGGTAATGATGCCCTATAGCTGCGCCTTATACGGTTTTGCCGACTGGTATCGCCAGCTCTGGGCGGAATCCCTGGGCAAGAAAAATACTCTTGACGGCCGTGAGGTATTTGTAGGCCCTACACCTGTAAAGGCATTAGGAGCGACCGACCAGCACAGTCAGGTCCAGCTCTATAGAGAAGGGCCCAATGATAAGGTCTTTACATTAATTGAAGTCCGGGATTTTGGCAGAAAAATCAAAATACCCGCCGGGCCCAAATCAGCTCCTGAACTTGCATATCTTGCCAGAAAAGAAATGGGCGAATTATTAAATGCCGAGAAAAAAGCCACCGAATACGCTTTATGCGCAAGCAATCGTCCCTGTTTAGGCATCTTGTTCCCTAAAATAGATGCCTATACAGTGGGTCAATTCATTTTCCTTTATGAGGCGGCTGCATCATTCGCCGGCGCTATTTTTAATATCAATACCTATGACCAGCCCGCAGTTGAATTAGGTAAGCACGCTACTTTTGCCTTGATGGGTAAATCAGGTCAATATTCCAACGGCAAATCTTATTCTGATTTTGCTGCCGAGATTCAATCAATGACTAATCT
>CAYSKP010000039.1:0-9448 GCA_964431645.1 uncultured Pirellulales bacterium | reverse complement strand
TGAGGTTTGTGCTGTGATGATTGAGCCGATACAGGGCGAGGGAGGCATCAACGTCGCGACTAAAGAATATGCCGAGGCGATTCGCCAGTTGTGCGATGAAAAAGGCGCAGTGATGATTTTCGATGAGGTGCAGACCGGCATGGGCCGCACCGGCAAATGGTTCGCGTATCAGCATTATGATATCGAGCCGGATATCGTGACAATGGCAAAGGCCCTTGGCGGCGGTATCGCAATCGGCGCAATGATGGCAAAAGAGGAGCTTGCAAACAAATTAGTCCCCGGCAAGCATGCCTCGACATTCGGCGGCAACTGCATCGCATGCGCGGCGGGTATTGCCGTAGTCGATGCCATCGAACAGGATAATCTGCTCGATAATGCGGTTAAAATGGGTGAATATGCAAAGCACAAGCTTTTGCAGCTTGGCGAAAAATACAGCATCATCAAGGAAGTTCGCGGTATCGGCCTTATGATTGGCGTTCAGCTCGCATCACCGGGTGCAGCAATAGTTGATAAATGTTTGGAAAAAGGTCTGCGTATAAATTGCACGAATAATACTGTGCTTCGCTTTATGCCTGCCATGATTGTCACTAAAGAGCAGATAGATGAAGCGATTAGTATTCTCGATACTGTAATGGGTGAAATAAAATGAGACACTTTTTGTGTATAAGCGATTGTTCGACCGAAGAATTGAACGAACTGCTCGATTTAAGCATCTCGCTGAAAAAGCTCTATAAATCCGGCGGCCGTGATGTATGTCTGCCTGGAAAAGTTCTGGCGATGATATTTGAAAAACCCAGCTTACGGACTCGAATCAGTTTCCAGGTCGCTATTACAGATTTGGGCGGCTCGGCCTTAATAATCCGTCCCGAAGAAATCGGCGGAATAGGTAAACGCGACCCAATCAAGGATATGGCGCGAGTAATGAGCAGATACGTTGACGGCATTATGGCAAGAACCTTCGAGCATACAACCGTCGAAGAATTAGCTAAATATTCAACTGTCCCGGTCATCAATGCCTTAACAGATTTATCGCATCCCTGCCAGGCGATGGCCGATTGTTTAACAATAAAAGAGCATCTCGGCCGATTGAGCGATGTAAAGATCGCTTTTATTGGTGATGGCAACAACGTCGCCCGTTCCCTTGCCTTTGCCTCTGCCAAACTCGGCATGAAACTGGTGGTTGCATCTCCAAAAGGTTACGAGCTTGATGGGGACACTGTCGAAAAAGCCAATAAAATAAAGGCCAACAGCGTCTCTATTACAAATGACCCTGTAAAGTCGGTCGAAGGTGCTGATGTGATTTATACAGATACATGGGTCAGTATGGGCCAGGAGGCCGAAAAGAAAAAACGCATCAAGGCCTTTAAAGGTTTTCAGGTCAATGCCGAGCTTCTAAAATCTGCCCCGAATTCAAAGATTATGCACTGCCTGCCCGCATATCGCGATTTAGAAATCACTGATGAGGTCGTCGAATCGCCCAACTCGATTATCTTTGACCAGTCTGAAAACCGGCTGCACTTCCAGCGCGCCCTGGTTAAAAAACTGATGAGCTAAGCAGATGCTGATTGTAACTGAACGATTGATATTGCGGCCGATGGGCTTTAAAGATTGCAATGATATTGTAGAAAATATCAATAATTTAAATGTATCGAGATATTTGTCTGTTGTTCCGTATCCTTACAGCTTAAAAGACGCCAGGGCATTTGTAAAAATCGCAAAAAACGACTGCCATTTCTTCGCGATTGTTCTCAAATCATCTGGAAAACTCATAGGGACAATCGGCCTTATGAATGTCGATGATTATGTAAAAAGGGCCAATATCGGTTACTGGTTCGGCCAAAAATACTGGGGACAGGGATTCGCGTCAGAGGCGCTAAAGCCATTTATAAAATATGCCTTTAAAAAACTAAAGCTGATTCGCTTGCAGGCCGGAATCGCCATAGAGAATAAGCCGTCTATAAACGTTTTGAAAAAAGCCAGGTTTAAAAAAGAAGGCATAAGAAGAAAATCTCTAAGGACCCGCTCAACCGGCAAATGGCACGATACCTATGTCTTCGCCCTTCTAAAGTCTGATTTAAAATTATGAAAAAGATTCTTGTAGCCAGCACAAATCCGGGAAAGCTCAAAGAATTTAAAGAGATGCTCGCCGGCGATATCGAGTGGGTCAGCTTGAAAGATTTTCCCAATGTAAGCGAAATTCAGGAGGATGGCAAAACATTCACCGAGAACGCCCGTAAAAAGGCACTCGGCTATGCCAAGCAGACCGGTCTTTGGACGCTTGCCGATGATTCGGGCCTTGTTATTGATGCATTGGGTGGCCGGCCGGGGGTTCAAAGCGCAAGATTTTCCGGCGAACAAGAAACTAATCGAGGCCTCCTCGACCACAAAAATATGGCCAAAGTATTGAACCTTCTTCAGGGTGTCCCGATAGAAAGAAGAACCTGCAGATTTATTTGCCATTTATGCCTGGCAGGCCCTGAAAAGATTTTGATTAAAACAGAAGGAAAATTGGAAGGTATTATTGCTGAACAGGAATCGGGTGAAAACGGCTTTGGCTATGACCCTATTTTTTTTGTGCCCGAATTAAATAAAACAGTCGCTCAAATGACCTCACAGGAAAAAAACGCGATAAGTCATCGCGGCAATGCGATTCGAAAGTTAAAGCCCCTTATCGAGAAGCTCGTAAAAAATGAATCCAGCTGTAAAAAAACTCATTAAACAGATAATCGGAATCATCCTGATTATTGTTGGACTTGCGGCGTTGTTTACACCGCTTACGCCCGGGTCGTGGCTTGTATTAATAGGTATGGAACTTTTAGGTATCAGGCTTTTTATTTTCAAGAAAGTTCTTAGCGAAAAGCAGCAGATTGCCGCGGAGAAAGTCTTCGATAAAATAAAATCAAAATTCAAGCATTTCCGCAAAAAGGAAAAGCGAAAAACGCCGGATGATAAGAGCGATCACGCAAACCACTGACGCTGCCGGTTTTTGGTTTTCTCCAGCACGTCTAAAGCTATCCGGCAATCCTCTGCAATCTGGAAATCGAACATCCCGACCGTGATGAAATCTGCACCGTTTTCAAATGCCCATGTAAAGCCGTTCTTCGGCGAAATTGCTCCCGCCGCGAGCACCTTAAATCCGATTAAAGGCTTTTTCTCTGTCTTGAAAAATTCCACCGTCTCTTCAGGTTCGAGGCAGAACATATTATCGTGAATTTCATCGTGTTTTTCTGATTGTTTATGATCGACACTGAACGGCTCACGTTTTTCCTTGGGATGTGCTGACCAGTATTTGTCATGATGGAATGTTTTTACCCAGTAATCCGGCTCCAGGCCCACGTCCCTGCACTGGTCGAGAACATAGTATGAGTGACAGCCGATGCCGGCCGGCATTCCTTTTTTCTTTATGTATTCAATTGCCTTTTCCAAAATGGTAATCTGGTTTTTCTTGACGCAGCTATCGCACGAGGCCCCGTGCAGGTATATCGTGTCCGCCCCATTATCAATGACCTTGTCTATACCGCTGGTAGGGGCATCTTCATTAGGACGGAAATCAATGATTGTCTGAATCTTGCCGCCGGTCTGTTTTTTGTATTTATTAATTATAGGAAGCAGGCTTTCTGCAAGCAGGATAGTGTTGACGCCATGCTGCTCGGCAATCGCAAGCGTTTCGAATATCTTTGCTTCTGTATTGTATGCCTTGAATAATCTCGAAACATAAATGAGGTCTCGTGCATGTGCCCAGCCGCCAATGAGGTTGCCGCCGATGATAAGCTTGCTTATATCAAGCTTACCGATTTTTCCTGTAGGCATTTTCTTTGTCTGAGGTGGAGGTGTTGTTGTTTTGTTCGGTTCGCCGCCTTCCTGCACAGCAGCCAAAAGTATTCGTTCTTCCAGGCTGATTGCCGCCATCCCGGCCAGAGTTCCTGTTATTAAACCTCGACGTGTCATTTTGTCAGACATGTTTAATTCCTGCCAAATTGAGTAATTGAACAGTTCATTAAAGTCCATTATACGATTTTCGGGAAAAAAAATGCTATATCTTTTTTAAAATTATCTAAATTTGTGAAATAAATGGTATTTAGTCCTACCTTTATTGCCCCTTCAATATTGGGCTTTTTATCATCTATAAAAACCGCCTCTTTGGCCTCAACCCCCAGCCTGTCCAATGCAAGCAAATAAATTTCCTTTCCCGGCTTTGCTATCCCTTCAACGCATGAAAGAATAGCCTCATCGAATTCCCTGTAATTTTGATGGTTTATGATATCCACCACCGGCTGCTCTGTATTCGATAAAACGGCGGTCTTGCAGCCTCCCCTTTGCAGCCTTGCCGCCAAATCGAACATCATGGGTCTTGGTTTATATGCCTCTAAAAAGGCCTCTGTCCAAAGCGAGTTCTTTTGCGGCTCGGGCACATTTAAATGTTTTGCCATATTCTTCCAGAACTGCTTTTCAGTTACTTTTCCGCTCTGGAAATCGTCTATGCACACCTCAAATGCTTCAATATATTGCTCCAGCCTTACACCCATTGCATTTGCGCAATATTGGTAAAGAGCGGGCGCAGGGTCCTCTATTAAAACTCCGCCCCAATCAAAAATAACTGCCTTAATCTTTTCCATTCACAAGAGCATAATAATTGCTATAATAATATCAATGAGAAAGCGGGGCCGCCTTAAAGATTGATAAACAATCTGGCGGATAGAATCCCTCTTCTAAAAGGATATGATACAGCAAGTTGATAAATATAAATTAGCCAACGGCATGATACTGCTCGGTGAGCGGATGGAGGCCGTTGAATCCGCGGCCTTTGGGTTTGTTCTGCCCGCCGGAGCAGCGGTTGTGCCCGCGGGCTGCTGCGGTGCATCAAATGTGATTACCGATTGGATTTTCCGAGGTGCAGGCGGCCGTGATAACCGTCAGTTTAGTGATGCCCTCGATGGATTGGGCCTTCAGCGTTCAAGCGGTGTAGACAGCGCCAATATTTCCATTGGTGCGGCTATGGAATACAGTAACCTTTCAGCAGCCCTAGACCTGTACAGCGATGCAATTCTTCGCCCAAAGCTTGAGGATAATGAGTTTACCTCTGCCCGTCAGCTTGCGATAGAGGGTATAAAAGGGGTCGATGATGATCCCCGTCATAAAGTCATGCTCAAATTGCGCGAGCAGTTTTACCCGGAGCCGCTTGGCCGCAGTGTCATAGGCGAAATAGCCGACCTTCAATTGCTTACTGCCGAAAAAACCAGAACAATTATTGCTCAAACATTTAATCCTTCGAAGATGATTTTTTCGGTGGCCGGAAAATACGACTTCGACGCAGTCGTCAAACAGGTGGAAAAATTATTTGCCGATAGCGCTCCAAAACGTTCAAAAGCTGTGAAGATGGGACAAAGACAGGGACATTATAAGCATATTCCAAACGAAGGCGCCCAGGTCCATATCGGCCTGATGACCCCTACAGTTCTTTTGAAGGATAAAAATTATTACAATGCCCGTGTCGCAATCGGCGTGCTTTCCGGTGGCATGAGTGCCAGGTTATTCACTGAGGTCAGGGAAAAACGAGGTCTTTGCTATGCCATCGGCGCGCAATATCACGCAATGAAAGAATTTGCGGGAGTTGCATGCTACGCCGGAACAACACCAGACAAGGCGCAGAAGACTTACGATGTAATAGTGACCGAATTTAATAGGCTTAGCCAGGGTATATCCGAGCAGGAGCTCCAGCGCGCTAAGGTCGGCCTGAAATCCTCTCTGATTATGCAAAGCGAGTCGTCCAGCAGCAGGGCCGGCTCAATTGCAGGCGATTACTTTATGCTGGCTCGCGTTCGCTCGCTCGATGAAATCAAAACCGCCATTGATAAAACTACCGTTGATTCAGTCATTAACTTTTTAAAAGAAAACCCGTTTAACGAATTTACCGTCGTAACAATCGGGCCTAAAGAATTGAAAATTTAAAACAAATTTAAAGTGTTGAACGGTTGAGGATGCGCAACTCGTACGTGTGACGTTAGACGATTAACGAAACGAGCAGCGTAACCGCAACCGAATAACGCAACCGAGTAATGAAAGTATGGATTTTAAAAGCTATATCTTAAAAAATGGTCTGACAGTCATTGGCGAAGTCAATGAGAACGCGAAGTCCGCGGCCATCGGTTTTTTCGTTAAGACCGGTTCGCGCGATGAAGATATGAAAATCAACGGCGTCTCTCATTTTCTCGAGCACATGGTCTTCAAGGGCACAGATCGCCTTAGTCCCTTCGAAGTAAACGAGGCCTTCGACAGGACCGGCGCACAATACAATGCCTTTACAAGCGAGGAGAACACCGTTTTTTTCGCCGCTGTCCTGCCGGAATATCTCGAGGAAATTACAAAACTCTGGATAGAGATGATGAGGCCCGCCCTTCGCACCGAGGATTTCAATATCGAAAAAAATGTCATCAAAGAAGAAATAGCCATGTATAAGGACCAGCCCAATTTCGATGTCACCGACCGTGCCCGTGAGCTTTATTTTGACGGCCACCCTTGCGGCCGGCGTGTGCTGGGGACTGATGAATCGATAGATGCGATGACCGCTGACCAGATGCGTGAATATTTCTCGAAGCGTTACAGCCCCAATAATATGGTCGCCGCTATTGCCGGCAATTTCGACTGGGATAAAATCTTCGGGTTAATAGCGTCCGGCTGCTCAGGCTGGCAAACCTTCGAAACAAAAAGAGAAACACCCGATACACGCGGCAGCCGGGAAAAAAAACGGCTCGAAAAAGACCACCTTTCCCGCGAGCATGTCTGCATGATAAGTCCCTCGGTAAGCGCTCAAAGCGACAGGCGTTTCGCCGCTGCCCTTTTGAGCATGATTGTCGGCGACGATGTCGGCTCGCGATTTTATTGGGAACTTATCGATAAGGCCATAGTCGAAAACGCATCGCTTGATTTCGCCCCTATGGATGGCACCGGCGCATTTTTCACTTATATCCGCTGCTCAAGCGAAAACACCGGCCGTGCGTTGGATATCACTGAGAAGGTATTCGCCGATTTGAACAAATTCGGTGTTACTGAAGATGAATTAAACAAGGCAAAAAACAAGGTCTTAAGCGCACTTGTGTTAAAAAACGAATTGCCCATGGGCCGCCTCGTCGATTTAGGCTTCAACTGGACATATCTGGGCCGCTATCGCAAAATCGAAGAAGATGTCAACGCCATAAAAACCGTTACCGTCGCAGATATTAACAGCCTCTTAAAAGACTACCCCCTCTCCGACTTCGCCCAATATACGTTAGCGCCTTCCAAAAACAGCTAAAAACACTTATTTTCAGCGAAAAAACGATGTTTGTCAATATGGACAAGGGGTGCAAAATAAATAACTAATGCTTGACAACCATGAGTATACAATTTATAGTTTATTAGCGATTTATTGTTGTTGATGGAAGGAGCCTCATCTAGTTTATCGGACTTTGGGAAAACTCTGTATTTAATTGGAGGTCAAAATGGCAAAGTATATTTTAATGTTTGCAGCAGCATTGTGTCTTGGCTTGGCCGTGCAGTCGTATGCCTCGGTGCCGGTTGCCAATGCCGGGCCTGACCAGACGGTCTACGCATGGATAGATAATATGGCCGAGGTTACCCTCGATGGCTCAGGTTCGAGTGATGCTAATGGAGATCTTCTTACCTATCAGTGGACAGTTAACGGCCAAAACTTCGACGGAGTCGGCCCGGAAATCGAGCTGCCGGTGGGAGTCCATGTGATTACCCTTGTGGTAAGCGACGGCAATGATGTTTCAGCCCCGGATGATGTTGTCATAACGGTGATTGAAGCGATGGAAGTTCAGATGAAGTTTACGCCGCAATCGCTCAACTGCAAAAGCAAAGGCAAATGGGTAAAGGCACACATCAAGCTGCCTGCCGACTTTAATGGTAAGGATATTGATAAAGAGCAAACCGCTACTCTCGAACCATTCGTGCTGCCGGCTAATCGTATTCAAGCTGGTAAGAGCAAAAATGTAACTATGTCTTTTGACCGCCGCACTTTCGCCAGGTTATTACTCGGCGATGCCAATGACGCCGAAGTAACTGCCGTGGGGCAATTCAAGAGCGGGCAATTTTTCTTTGGGACCGACACCATAAAAGTTTTGAATAGTGTCCCAAAGCCCCCAAAGGACAAAGGCAAGGACAAAGATAAACAAAAAGGTAAGAAATAAAAGGACTTAGAGTTGAGTTTATTACGGCCGTGGTTCTCACAATCACGGCCGTTTTTTATTTATTCCACTTCCTTGCATTTAAGGGTCCTATAAATCATTTCCTATTTTTTCATTGACAATAAATGCAATTTGATATATACTGCATAATCGGTGGAAGGAAACTCATAATAGCAAAACTATTATAATATTTTGCAATTTTTATATTAGGAGCATTATGAGAGTGATGAAAAAGAGTTTTTTCGCCAGCATTATTTTCATAATCATTCAATTGTTTGCAAATTACTGCACAGCTATCCCCATTTCTGATATTGCCGAGCAAACAGTCACCGGTCACCTCAGCAGCCCGCCTTACGGCTGGAATTACGCATACGACATTGGTTTTAGCGATTTAGAATTGTTTATCGAAATTGACATACGACTCACAGGCGCAAATCCCGGCTCTGCTTTATTGTCAACCTGGGAAAACGGCATTGAGAATATGTGGAGCAGAAAGTTCGATATCCTCGATGTCACCGGCCGTGCCCCCAGCGACCCTTACCATTATCACGTCAATTTCGATGTTGTTTTCCCGACTGACCCGCTTGCCCCGGTGGATCAAATTGTAACAGTTATTTCTGGAACCGGCCGGGGAAACATGCTGCAATGGTATACAACTACGGAGTGGGGTGAACCTTATAATGGTCCATATGTAGCGCATGAAGTAGGGCATATGTTTAGTTTATTCGATGAGTACTCCGGCGGTGCGGTCGATCCCGCCAATCCCATCATCGATAACGAAAGCATTATGGGGTCACTTGCCTATGGTGCTAAAGAGAGGCATTATAATCCATTTCTTAATTGGCTTGAGCTAAAAGCACCGGGACGCGATTTAACCATCGGCGAATACGACCCCGCATGGCAAATCCCTGAACCCGCCTCACTGCTGTTATTTGGTCTTGGCCTGCTGATTTCTCGCCGAAAAAAATAATGCCGATTCGTGTCGCGGGCATCTGCCCGCGCTTTATTGTGTCGCAGCTTCCAGCCCGCGCGTTGTTACAACGCATTTTTTGTAGGATGCACTTTTATCGCTTTTTGGCAGATTGCCCATCACTGCTAAACATTCATGATTTTCTAAATACGGATTTCACGTAACACGTTATCCATTCCCAGTGCATAACAATATGAACTATCATCAAAACGGCGAATGCCGCCGCGAGGTAAAAATGAATGTCCCCCCACTCATGCCTTGTCATCGACCATAATTCTTTAATGTGAACCCC
>CAYSKP010000038.1:0-19641 GCA_964431645.1 uncultured Pirellulales bacterium | reverse complement strand
ATAGGGTAAATGAAGCTTGATAGGAGGCAAATGAAGCTTGATATAGGGTAAATGAAGCCGCCGGAATGGCTTACGCCACTTGAAATATGTCAAATCAAGTCGCAAAATTGGCTAATCAAATATAAAAGGCCTTGATTTGTGTATGTAATATTTCAGGCCTGCAGCTTGCAGAAAAATTCCCTGAAATTAGAAAAAATATTCGACCAATATATATAAAACTTGGTAACATTGCCCCAATATCAATGGATTGCTGCGGCCGCAAACGTGCCGCCGCAGGAAAATTAGAAAAATGGCTCAGCTTGTATCGTAATATTAACCCCCTTCGAAGACATATACGCCAGGCGCAATGGGTCGTCTGAATTCATAATATCCTTCTCTGATCTTCAGCATCCCCTGTTCCGGCATCTTCATAGAAGGTGAACCAATCCTCAGTCCCCACGAATCCATTCCGCCCCCCCATCTGAAGTCAATATAGCGTGTATTATCAAGCTCTGAATTCTCGAATATTATAATGTAAGGTTTATTTTTTGTAAGAAAGGCAGGAAATTCCTTGGGAAAATCTTCAGTGAAATATTCACATTTATATTGCTGACCTTCTGTAGCCAACCATTGTTGTATTGCATTTATATCGACTTCTTTTAAAACCCATTTTTCAAAACCTTTGAGAAATACAGGGGTCAAGGGTATGGTTATCATGAAACTTCCAAAGAAAATTGCGAAAGGCATAACTACATAGGTAATTTTTATCAATATGTTTTTTACTGTTCTTGTTGACAGGAATACTCTTACTATAAAACAGATTGAATAAAATACTAATAAAATTAATTCAGCAGCCAGAAAATAAAGCATCGGCAATAAACCGCATCCGCCTTGGTTTGCCAATCCGCCCTCATATTCGGTATGGCGAATATAAAGCTGTCCTAAGATTGAAATGGCGAGAAAAACCAAGACAAATATAACATCAAACTTATATTGCAGCTTCCTAACTTTGACATTAGCGATCTGGTCATCCATAGAATAACTTTCCATATTTGCCATCGGAAAAATTATAGACTAGAAAGATATTGCAAGTCAAAACAATCTAAACCATAAGCTACACCAAGATGCAATTTCAATTGCAAGCGAAAACTTCTTACGATATAAATCAAATGTTTTGAATATATTCTGTTAATAGAAAAGATTGGTTAAACTAATTTGGCAGATGAAAAGCGATACATAGCTGTTGATTTAGGTGCAGAGAGCGGCCGGATTATGCTCGGTTCCGTATCAGATGAGAAAATCCGCCTTGAAGAGATACATAGATTTTCCAATACGCCAATTCATCAGGACGAAACACTTAGATGGGATTTTCAAAAAATCATCTCCGAAATCAAAACCGGCATATCGAAGGCGGCAAAAAAATCTCCTCATATCTGCGGTATCGGCGTTGATAGCTGGGGTGTCGATTTCGGCCTTCTCGATGAAAAAGGTAATCTCATTGAAAATCCATATCATTATAGGGATAGTCGAACAAACGGCATTATGGAAAAGGCATTCGAGCTGATGCCTAAACGTGAAATTTATGAGCATACGGGCATTCAGTTTATGCAATTGAATACAGTCTATCAGCTTCTTTCCATGCGATTGTCTAATTCACCAGCCTTAAAAAAAGCAAAACGCCTTATTTTTATGGCCGACCTCGTCTCTTATTTTCTCTGCGGCAGACCTTATGCTGAGTATTCCCTTGCCAGCACAAGCCAGCTTATGGATATGCGGAGAGGTATATGGTCCAAACCAATTTTTGAAAAACTGAACCTTCCGATTGAAATTATGCCTGAAATAATTCAGGCCGGAACAGTAGTCGGGACCCTGAAAAAAAATATCGCCGATGAAATCGCCTCTGAGACAATACCGGTAATTGCCGTCGGCTCTCATGATACGGCTTCTGCTGTTGCCGCGATTGGAGCCGATGAAAAAACTAATTGGGCATATCTTTCCAGCGGCACTTGGAGCCTGATGGGCGTTGAATCCCCAACTGCCGTTATAAACGACAAAACCTTTGAGTTTGCCTTCACTAATGAAGGCAGCGCAGATGGCAAAATCCGCCTCTTGAAAAATATAATGGGCCTTTGGCTCATACAGGAATGCAAAAAACAATGGCAAAAAGAAGGAACTGACCTTTCATACGAGCAGCTTACCAGTATGGCGGCAGGTGCAAAACCCGTCGATGCAGCCATTGATATAGATAATGCCTGCTTTCTGGCGCCCGGTGATATGCCGCAGAGAATCAACGAATATCTGATTAAATCGGGCCAAAAGCCCGTCAGCGATAAAGCTCAAATCGTTCGAATTCTGCTTGAAAGCCTCGCCCGAAAATATAAAGAAACAATAAACCAGCTTGAGGATGTAACAAGTCATCCCATAGATTGTCTGCATATCGTTGGAGGCGGCTGTCAAAATGAACTGCTTAATCAGCTCACGGCCGATATCACAGCTAAAAAAGTAATTGCCGGTCCCGTAGAAGCAACCGCGCTGGGCAATATCCTCCTTCAAGCCAAAGCAGCCGGTCAAATCAGAGATTTGGCTGAGGGCAGAAAACTTGTCCGCGACAGCTTTACTCTCAAAGAATTCAGTACAAAAAGTTTTTAAAATATTTTTTTACAAAATCGCACAATTTATTGCATACTTAGATTAATAAATATAAACTATCGGAAATTTGAGGCGTTGAACATTTGAATATAAATATTAGGAGCGTTCCTGAGTTGTCAAAGACAGCTGGTGAGCTTTTCCGAACCACGCAGTGCGCTGTGCAGTTGATAGCAGCAAATGAGCTGGTCCTAAATAAATCGAAACCGATTGTATCTCCAGGGAACCATCAGATTCTCTGCCGTATCGAAGCCGTTGGTCTGTGTTTCAGTGATCTCAAGCTCATTAAGCAATTCGCGGCCCATCCGCGAAAATCCGAAATCACAAGCGGAATCAATCCGGATACTCTAAATGAGATCAGCAGCTATGTCCCTTCGAGCAAACCAACAGTCCCTGGCCATGAAACAGTCGTAAGAATCGAAGCAGTCGGCCGAGATGTAAAACATTTCAAAAAAGGACAGCGTTACCTGGTCGAAACTGATTACCGCTGGCTTCCTACGCCCGAGTCCAACAGCGCCTTTGGCTATAATTTCGAAGGCGCCCTTCAGGAATATGTTTTAATGGATGAAAGGGTCATCACCTCTCCCAATGGTGAATCTATGCTCATCCCTGCTCCTGAAAATTTAAGCGCCTCATCGATTGCGCTTATCGAACCATGGGGCTGCGTAGAAAATGCTTATGCCTCGGACGAAACTCAGCATATCGACGCTGACAACACCATGCTCATCGCCGCAGATGTTATAGTCACTCCAAATGAGCTGACTGAAATATTCAAACAGTGGGGACAGCCCGCTAAGGTGATATGGGCCTCGCAATACAGGCCGCCCGAGATCCCGGGTGTTAATATGGAGCTTTGCCCGGAAATCGCCCGCCTCGACGACTTTACTTTTGCCGACATAATCTATCTCGGAGCAAATCCAAACAGGGTCGAAGCCCTGTTTTCGAAACTTGGGGCCCAGGGGCTCTTCAATATCGTTCTTTGCGGCGAACGTTTCGGCCGCGATATCGCCGTCCCCATCGGCCGTATTCATTATTCAGGCATTCGCATTACAGGAACCATAGGCTACGAACCCGCCGACTCAATGAAGCACATACCGCTAACCAGCGAAGTCAGGAAAGGCGACAAAATAAATATCGTCGGAGCCGCGGGACCCATGGGGACAATGCATGTCATTCGCAATATCTACCGCGGCATAGAAGGTATTAGCGTATTCGCCGGCGATTCCGATGAAGGCCGCCTTGCCAATCTTCTCAAAACCGCCGAACCAATGGCCATAGCCAAAGGCGTGCCCTATAAGCAATACAGCCCCATTAAGGACAAAATGCCCGAAGGCTCGGATTACTCAGTAATTATGGCGCCTGCCCCCGAGCTTGCCGCCGCCGCCGTAATGAGTGCAGGCAAACGAGCTATTATCAATATCTTTGCCGGTATCCCAAATACGATGACCGCCAAGATAAATCTCGATACTTACATTGAAAAGCAGATGTATTTCGTAGGCACCAGCGGCTCCGTAATGGAAGATATGAAGCGCGAGCTTGCAAAGCTTGAATCCGGCAGCCTCGACACAAATATTTCTGTCGCCGCCATCTGCGGACTCGATGGTGTGTCTGACGGAATTCGTGCGATTGAAAATCGCTCGATAGCCGGCAAAATAATCGCATATCCATCCTGCAAAGGTTTGCCCCTTACACTGCTTTCTAAATTGCCCGAAAAAATACCTGATGTCGCTGCCTGTCTCAATAATGGAATCTGGACTGCGCAAGCCGAACAAAAACTTCTCGAAAAGTTTGCCGCCATCGCATGAAATGGATAAAGCACTCGCCGATTTAATAAAAATATCAAATCAAACCGGCAAAGACCCCGCTCTCACCCAGGCCGCAGGGGGAAATACCTCTGTCAAAACTGATGACGGAAAATACATGTTCATCAAGGCAAGCGGCACTGCTCTGAAAGACATGAATGCCCGTCACGGCTGGCGAAAGCTCCGCCTCGATAAAATCCATCATATTATCAATGATAAATCTTTCGCTAAAATGTCAACAGGTCCTCGCGAAAAGGAAATTTTATATCATCATCTTACGTGCTGCTGTGATTGTCTGACAAACGCAGGCAGGCCATCAGTTGAAGCCAACCTCCATGCCCTTCTCGACAAATGCATCATCCATCTGCATCCTTTAGCAGTTGGCGCTTATGTAAATTCCAAAAACGGCCGCAATGAAATAAAAAAATTATTTAAAGCCGAGAAGTACCCCCCTCTTTGGATTCCATATGCAGCGCCAGGTTATCCGCTCGCTATAAAAACATCCAAACTCGTTAAAGATTACGAAAAAAAATGTCATCAAAAGCCTGCTATTATATTTCTTGCCAAGCATGGCCTTTTTGTTACCGCAAAAAATGCGTCTGATGCAATGCGTTTACTTAATAAAGTTCTAAAACAATGCAAAAACAACTTGCCAAAAATAAAAAAGACCATTCTCCATCGCCCCGCTGCCGGAAAAATTCAGAAAATCAAATCTTCAATTCAAAAAGCGGTCCTCAATATAACCGGCAAAACTCTTGCGGTAAGTTTTATGTGCAATAACAATATCGCAAATTTTATAAACCGCCGGGATGCGGCCAGGCTTCTCGCTATGGGTCCGCTCGAACCTGCAGAAATGGTTTACGTCAACGGCACTCCTATGTGGGTCAAAACACCCTCCGTGGAAAATATTACATCCGGAATGAAAAAAATTGTATTGGACGGCAATAAACCTGTTTGTGCTTTTCTTGTCAAAGGTGTCGGCCTTTTTATTTCTGCTGATAAAAAAGATGTCCCTATAGTTAAGGATTTTGCCATAGGTACAACTGCTGTTCGATTATGGGCCTCACACTTCGGCGGCCTTGTCCCTCTAACTAAAAGTGAGCAGAAATTCATTAAGCGCTGGTATCTTGCCGCACAATAGAAATAATTAATCTTTCCTTTTAACGCGTGCAAAATAATAAATCGGCTGAAATTTGTGCTCGCTTATCGTGTAATAACCTTTGCCTTCTGAATCGAAGCAAATCGCCTCCCCCTGCTTTTCTATAATAATTGGTATTGAGCATTCGCTGCCTTCAAATGCCTTCCACAAAGGCGCTTCTTTGGGCCGAATCCATAATGAACCGCTGTAATAATCCCGTATAATAATTTCATTGCCATCGGGCGAAATGTCGCCTCCTGTGGCCATTCCCCACTTCGATTTCGCAACCTGCTCTAATGTTGTCGTATTTGTAAGTGATTGAGGATAGGCCGCTCTATACACGTTGCTTTTTCCCTCTTTTGAAACTATATAAATATCTTTTGTAAGCGGGTCCACCATTAGTGTCTCCGCATTTCGCGGCCCATCAGGATAAATAAGCTCGATTATTTCAACTTTGTCAATGTTAACAGCTAAAGGTCTTTGATTGACATTAACATCAGGCTCAGGCACCCTATATACTTTGATGCTTTTCTGCTTAGAATTATTATCTCCGATGTCGCCAATATAAAGGTAATCGATATTCACCTCGGGTCCCGGTCCAATAGCAATATCTTCCCAGTCACGGTTCCTTGCCCCAATCAGATTATAACTTCCAAGATATTTCCCCTCTTTAGTTATCGCATAAACGCAAGCGGGGCCATCATCATTATGCGTCCACAATATTCCAGAATTTTTCCTGCTCGCTGCCAGTCCCGAAGCCTCTCTTATTAATGGAGATTGGCTTGTCCCGGTTTTATGTCCCGCCTGAAATTTCGGGCAGTTCTCTGCATTACATCCGGCCGCTGACCATAAAATCAGCCCAAATATCAATACGGAAGCAAATCGCGTTTTTTTAGCGGACCAAAATAACATCTTAAATCCTGATATTTTTTAAAAACTTATTCGTCACTTTTTATAAATTGTATGCTCATTTAAAATTGCTGTCAAAGTATTGTTAAATTAAGAATCGATATCGTCTTTTTTTGATTTTTCTTGATTTAACAGCCATAATCTGCTATATTCATAAACAAGATTAGCGAGTTTGTGAGGGAGCTTAGCTACTTTAAGTATCCGTCACTTTCTAAAGCTTAATCAACTTTATTCCCGGCAAAACCGGAGGGGAAAAATGGTTGGGTGGCTTGAATTAGCGGGTGTCATCTTCATATCAATAATAGGCGTCTTTATCGGCAATTCTTTCGCTCGTTTAAAAAAGTACTGGCCGCTTGGATATCTGCTTCCTCTGATTTTTATCTTGTTTTTACTCCTGGCAATGCAGGTAGGACTTAAATCATATACATCCCTTTTTGGCTGTATTGCTGCGGGCAGGATGCGTTTTGTCATTATTGCTCTTTCTGTTACGATGGGCTCAATGACATTTATAAATAGATTAACCAACCGAGCTGAAAAATTCTTAGTTTTTGTTACTATGTTATTCGTTGTAGTATTTGGCTCATTTGTCCCCTTTGCACTTCCCTTAATTGTTAAAGAAGATTTATCCAGATTAAATACCAGGACTGATGCTGATAATATCTGTTTTCAAAGCACTTCATACACATGCGGGCCCGCCGCAGCGGTTACTGCTCTTCGTCAGCTTGGCTTATCCGCTCAGGAAGGTGAATTGGCTATCCTTTCTCACACAAGTCCGATAATCGGGACCCTCCCCTGGTCACTATGTAAAGCAATTCAACAGAGATATGGAACAGAAGGTATTAACTGCAGTTTTCGTCATTTCGATTCTATAAGCCAGATGAAAGAGGCAGATGCCACTCTTGCCATTATTAGAGACGCCTTCATGCTTGACCACTGTGTTGCCATTATTGAAGTCACTGATAAAACAGTAACAATCGGTGATCCCGTTCTTGGTAAACTAAGAATGTCCTATAAAAGATTTGCCGAAGTATGGCGCTTTTATGGCATCACTCTTAAATACAATCCCACTTAAATTCCAGTATTATCGGTCCTTGCTCGCAGGTAATTAGGCTTTTTTGCAAGAAAATTGCATACTTTTTTAATAATTCCGCAAAAAAAACTCCTTCAGCGACCCCCCTTTTATGACGATGTGTTAATGCCGGCTTACCGGCTAAAGTTAAGTTTTTAAGATAAACATCTTATTGTATTAAATATTTCGAGTGAGGGATTATGGTTGACGTAAAAACAATACTTACAGTCGCAATAGAACAAAATGCCAGTGACGTTCACATCAATGTCGGCCTGCCCCCGATTCTGCGTAAAAATACTGATCTGCTCGATATGGATTTCCCGGTCGTCAGCAGCGAGCACGCCAAGGAAATGGTCCTTGGGATGCTCGGCCCTGATCGCTTCAAAAAGTTTGAAGTGCTTCGAGATGCCGATTTTTCAACCACTCTCGATGACGGCCATCGGTTTCGTGTTAACGCGCATTATCAGAGAGGGACTATTGCGATAGCTTTTCGTCTTATTCCGAACCAAATTCCGGATATTGATGATTTGCATTTAGCCCCAATAGTAAAAGACCTTACTGACCTGCCCCGAGGCCTTGTTTTGGTAACTGGTCACACTGGTGCAGGCAAAAGCACAACACTTGCTTCGATGCTTGGGGTTATAAACGCAAAATACCGCAAACACATCATTACGCTCGAAGACCCTATCGAATATGCCCTCGAAAACAGGATGTGCATCATTGAACAGCGTGAAATCGGATTTGATTGCCCAAGCTTCGGTTCTGCACTTAAACGCGTTCTTCGTCAGGACCCCGATATAATCATGGTCGGTGAAATGCGTGACCTTGAAACCTGCCGCTCAACAGTAACTGCCGCGGAAACCGGTCACCTGGTCTTCTCAACCTTGCACACAATCAATGCCGCTCAGACTATCGAACGTATCATTGATATTTATCCCGCAGGTCAGCAAAATCAGATTAGAACAATGCTTGCAAACACTCTACAGGCAGTTATCTCACAAACCTTGTTCCGCCGTGTTGACCAGCCGGGAATGGTTCCCTGCACAGAAATTCTTCTTTGCACATCGGCTGTCCGTAACTGCATTCGTGAAAACCGAATCTATGAAATTGCCAATATTATTGAGACCAGCCGCAAATTCGGCATGCAGACAATGGACAATAGCATTGCTGATGCCTATTTCAAAGGATTTATCGGCAGAGAAGAAGCTATAGCTCGCTCGGCCAATCCTGCAAAGATGGAAAAGGTTCTCAAGCCGGATGGCGTCACGACTGGCAAAACAGCCGTTGCGGCTATTCTCGAGTAACTTCAATCAGCTTTGCTCATTGATGTTAAGACAGGATTAAGCCAATTTCTTCCAATTACCAGGAGTGGCGGGCACATACCTGCTGTAAACAACGGCCATGAAAAATGCCTAAGGTAATCAGATTGTGTAACATAATGCCCTGCAACGCAAAATGAGACAACTACGATAATACTTCCAATACATAATGAAAATCGCTCGATTTGCATCAGCTTAATCTGTTTTCCAAGATAATCAAGATATAGAATTAT
This sequence comes from uncultured Pirellulales bacterium, assembly GCA_964431645.1. Lineage (GTDB taxonomy): Bacteria > Planctomycetota > Phycisphaerae > Sedimentisphaerales > Anaerobacaceae > Fen-1362. Next base: position 10,546 of record CAYSKP010000038.1, on the reverse strand, counting down.
CGCACCTGAGATAAACATAACCAAAGAGACAAGAATCGGTGCCAAAACCGGTCCTGCCCATATCATTGGAATTAAGAATAATATATCCCAATCCAGAAAAGATGCCGGCCAGCCGAGCAAAACCTTAAGCCAGATATAAAAAAATATATCCCATGTAGCAAATATTATTAAAAAATATGCGATTCGCTGCCTCCTGTTTGAGCCTGCAAGCAAACATGCGCTTAATATCAGAACCAGTGTCGCAGCTTCTCTGCCAATCTCTACAAAGAGCATGCTGCGCGTGCTGTCTGCAAGAATAAATTGCGGCAGCGGGAATACGAAACCATCAGGATGGAATATCTGCCTTAAATAAACAACTACCGCTGCTTCAATATATCCAAATGCGATTCCCAAAATTACAATAATGCTGACGCGTTTTAATATCATTATCATCTTTCAGTTCTCTTTTTTAATCTTCTAATTATAATATCATATATGCTGCCTTCTCTTCCGTAATATTTCTAAATCTTTCTTGACAAATAACTATGATATACAAATAATATCTTCATCAGCAGAGAACCGCACCCGTGGAGGACTTTTTCAAAATCTGATGCGAGATTAAAACGGAGAATTTTATTTTTTTAAGGAGCGGGAGCATGTTTAATTCAAATCAATCATTGCGCGCCAAATTTTCTTGTCTAATCATTATTTTTTCTCTTTTGATTTGGGCTGCTGTCTGTCCGGCCGGTTATACGATGACTTCATCGACGCATTGGATAAAAGGAATAATAGGTTCCTCAACAGCTTATGAGCAAACCTCCGCGGATGCTTTGTCTGATGTTTGCCAAATTGGTTCAGACAAGGTCAGCAGCGCCACCACTTTATCGTCCGATGGAAACGTGCTTAATGTCTTTTGTCAGGCAACAGGAGCATCTTACGTTAATACAGTAGACGCAAGGTCATCTGTTACGATGAACTTTCAACACAATGGATGGACAATTGAGGTCCACTCGTTGGGGGGAATATATGAACCGCCCGGTGGAGCTGAATTTACTTTTACTTTAACTGACACAACAACTGGGACTTTAGTATGCTCTGGAATACAAAGCAGCTATTATTCAGTAAATCCAAGACATACATATCAACTATATATTTATGCCGGAACAACTGTCGACCCGCCTCAAATCTATAATGGTGCGGAAATTAGAGTTATTCTCATCATTCCCGATCCTGTAACAAGGGATGTACCTTCACAATACCCATCCATTCAGGCCGCCATAGATGCATCCTCTAATGGCGATACTGTTGTTGTTGCCCCTGGCACATATTATGAAAACATCAACTTCAATGGCAAAAATATCACTTTAAGCAGCAGCGATCCTAATGACCCCAATATTGGGGCCACAACAATCATCGACGTCAATGATATTAATTCGGTCATACGCGTAATGAACGTCAGCGCAGCTATTAATGGTTTTACAATTACAAACGGTCTGGCCGAAAATGGAGGAGCGATATTTATACAAGATAGTAACTTAAATGTAAGCAATTGCATTTTAACCAATAACAAGACGCTCGATGGCCAGGATGTCAACACCGGCATCGCAGGTGATGCTCCTGGCCATGGCGGCGCTATTTATTGCATAGGTTCGTCACTTGTCCTTACTGATTGCAATATTTCAGATAATGCAGCGGGTGCTGGTGGTGACTGTCTTGGAGGAGATTATACTTCCATGAATAAAGCCGGCAAAGGCGGTCATGGCGGAGCCGTTTATTGCAAAGATTCAATAGATATAAATCTCATAAATTGCACATTTCACGGCAATGAGGCAGGTAATGGTGGTTCCTCTGTGGTTTTAGATAGCGGTTATGGTGGTAATGGCGGGTCGGGAGGTGCAATTTATAATTTATTCACACCAATTCAGATAATTAATTGCACATTAGAGAATAATTATGGGGGAAATGGCGGATATTCCAGTAAGGGCTTTGGATATGATGTAAATGAATTTATCCCGTCCGAAGGCGGAAGCGGCGGAGCAATATATTCTTCTGGTAATCTTACGATAATTAATTCTATAATTCTAAACAATAAAAGTGGTGATGCCGGGAATAGAGCCGGCACTATGGGTGATACAACAGGCGAAGGCGGTTCAGGAGGCGGAATTTCCTGCTCGAATGCAGCTTTAAATATTATACAATGTCAAATTATCGGAAACACTTCAGGTCACGGCGGAGATTCAGGAGATAGCAGATATGGACTTGGCAAGGGAGGAGATGGAGGCGGCATTTGCTGCATTTCCGTTGCCCCCTTGAATATTGTTGATTCAAACATTCAAGATAATAACAGCGGTACTGGCGGTAACTGTGCACCCCAGTTCAGCTTTGAATACGGGGGCTCTGGCGGAAATGGCGGCGGCATATTTTTATCAGAGTGTCCTTCACCATTTATTGAACGATGTAATATCTCCAATAATGAAACTGGTTTAGGAGGTCACAGTTGGTATCTTTCGGGTGCAAGCGGCAGCGGTGGAGGTATTTATTCTGATGATTCAGTTTCTTTGAACAAATGTATAGTATCAAACAACATAGCTCAACTTGGAATAATGTGTTCTGGGCACCCGGGCAATGGTGGAGGTATTTATGCTGATTCAACTATAATTAATGACTCATCTATTATCGGTAATCGTACCGGGTCAGGTTGTGATAATTCTGACGATACTTGTGCATCTTCCGGCGGTGACGGAGGTGGAATTTATTCGCAATCTGTTATTGTTGCAAACTCTCTTATAATGAATAATATAACAGGTAACGGTGGAGGTAATGGAAGTGCATGCAATTCAGCTAAAGGAGGAAATGGAGCAGGTATTTGGTCTTCAGCAGGTTCTATCTCAAATTCCATGTTTATTAAAAATGCCACTGGAAAAGGTGGTGATTCATATTGGTATAATGGAGCCAATGGTGGAGATGGCGCAGGTCTATATTGTGCAGAATGCAATATCCTTAATTGCACAATTGTATCAAATATAACTGGAGAGGGTGGACAAGCTGGAGAAGGCAAAATCGACGGTTCAGTAGGTCTTGGCGGCGGTATCTATACAGGCGCTAATTCAAATATAATTAGTTCTATTATTTGGGGCAATACTTATGACGAACTCTATGGATATGACTGCAATAATGTAAGTTATTGCGACATTAATAACGGCATTTGTGCCGGTCTAAACGGTAATATCTCTGTTGACCCATTCTTTTTTAATCCCGATAACAATGATTTCCATTTACTTGCTGCGTCTCTTTGTATCAATGCCGGCGACCCAACTTACCAGCCCAAGCTCGGAGAAACCGACTACGAAGGCGGCCAGCGCATAGTCAACGGCAGGATAGATATTGGCGCCTCCGAATATAACGTCAATCGCTCAGACTTCAACATTGATAGATTTGTCAATTTCGAGGACTTTTCAATATTTGCTTTCTACTGGCTTGAACAAGTCTGTTTAGAGCCAGGCTGGTGCCAGGGCTGCGATTATGACCATAGTGGCTCGGTAGATATAGAAGATTTGTCAAGATTCACACAAGATTGGTTATGGACTCCGCAGCAATTCGATATAAATTTAATCGCTTACTTGAAATTCAATGATGCTAATGGGGAAATTGCGCTCGATTCATCCAACTATAATAATAAAGGTCAATTGAATAACGACCCCGTATGGCAGGAAAATTCCTTGTCTTTTAATGGCGTCGATGATTGGGTCCAGGTCAATGTCTCTAATACATTGCATATCACAAATCAGCTTACAGTTTCAGCATGGGTATACTTCGATAATACTCCAACTCAATGGACAAAAATAGTAATCAAACCATATACCTCGTATGATGACCCCTATGAGTTGTTCTGCCTCGATTTTGGCCATCAGTCCGGCTCGAGTGAGTATAATGTGCCGAGGTTTATAATATCAGATGGAACACCCGGTGGGGATTACGGCTATGCCTTTGATTCAAGCTATACATTATCTGCAGGCCAATGGTATCAAATTACAGGGACATACGATGGAAATGCTGTATCTCTTTATATAAACGGCCAATTGACGTCTTCAAATCCTGTCGCGCTTACCATAGGTAATAATTCTATGCCCATCAGCATCGGCGGCCGGCTTGGCACAGATGATAATTTTAACGGCTCACTTAAAAACGTCCGCATCTACAATAGGTCTTTAAGTTCAGATGAAGTGTTGCAGCTTTATATAAAAGAGTCACTATTATAATTAGAGACAGCGGGGCTGCTGGAAACACCCCGCTCCAAAAAGAAATAGTCCCGAGATTGATTTATCAATTCTCGGGACTATCTCGCTTTTATCCGCATTTTGCGGATTTAGACAATATTTCTACCAATTATATTTCCCATGTTTCTGAAATTCCTGTTCAGCTCGCGTCTGCTGAACTTCTGGACCCGCGAATTCAGTTTCCTCATACTGTTTCTGTTCATTTTCCGTCATTACGCTGTCTGTGACAATTTTTGGCGTAATGAAAACAACCATTTCACTATTGATTGTCTCTTCACCTTCAAACCTGAAGGCATAGCAAATAATCGGTATATCGCCCAGAAGCGGTATCTTGTTTAAAACCTTGGAAACGTCCTTTTTACGAAGGCCGCCAAGAACGACTGTCTGTCCGTCATTAACAAGCAGTGTAGTTGTTGCCTTGCGCGAATCAACAACAGGCTGAGGATAGCTAAGTGAACCGCTTGAGAACGTTACGTTAGAAGTCTTGACACTGAATTCCGGCTCAACTTTCATACGGATTTTTTCTCCGCGTGTCAGATGAGGCGTCACTTTAAGTGTTATGCCGACATCTTTGAAGTTGGTCGTTCCAATGTTGCCGCCTCCCGAAGTCTGGGTAAGCTCCTGATAAGGAAGCTCTGAAATAATCTTTATCTGCGCAGTTTCATTGTCCAATACCAGAATCCTCGGATTAGCAAGAAGCTTTGCGTTCATCAGATTTTTCTGGGCCTTAATAATCGCTTGAATATCAACCTCGTCTGTGAACCAGCCGAACTTCAGCAGGCCTAATACGCCTGATGTTTTGGCTGCATCACCGCGGAACATGCCTGTAGTAAATGGATCTCTTTCATCTGTTACAATATTACCCATTTGTCCCGGGGCTATAACCGGTTCAGCATCTCCGCTCTCGCCGGACCAATATGTCGTTTGGCTTCCAACGTTCCATTCAACACCAAGGTCAAGCTCATTTTTGCTGGTTATATCATAGATTCTCGACTCTACAAGTATCTGCGGAGTAACACGGTCTATATCTTCAATAAATGTCTCGATTGCCTTTATATTGCTCTCAGTATCCTTTACGATGATATTGCTTGTTCCCTGGTTGATCGTTATTGCGCCGCGCTGAGATATAAATTTGGCAAGTGATTTCTCAACTTCTTTTATGTCTGCATAGTTGACGCGGTAAATCTTTGTCATCAGCTTTTCGGCTTCCTGCGATATCTCACTGGTTGGTGCAACTCTTATCATGTTTTTGCTCATAACGTAATCATAACCCTGAGAGGCAAGGATGTTGCGAAGCGCCTCTTCAAGAGGGACATTACTGAGCTTTGCAGTTACCGAGCCGGTAACCTTTGGACTTTTGACGACATCGACGCTGGCCTGCTCAGCCATAATCCTGATAACATCGTCAATGGAAGTGTCTCTGAAGTCAACACTGATTCGTTTCTGCATTCGCTGTTCAAGGGTGGTCAGGACCTCCACCTTGCTGAGTGCATTGGCATCGCCTTCAGTAGCTACAGCTGCCTCATCAGCAAATGCAACGGCGACCGGCAAAAGCAGCAACATGGCTATTGCCAGCAAACACATTGTTAATTGACTGGTCGACATTTTCATACTTTTTTCCTTTCTAAACATGTTACACATATTGCCTTTGTTTTCGTTTATGTTTAACGTTCCACTTTTTGTGTCCACTTTTTGTCCCCCATACTGAATTCAACACTGTCACGGTTTATCTTTTCTATTTTTGCTCCAGCCACTGTATCACCTGCAGTCACTATTCTTTCGCCCACAACAGCAGATGGACTATCTTCACTAAAAACGATACCTTTAACGACGGGTCCTTCTGTGCTTTGTTTTCCAGGTGTGGAAACTGCCCCAAAAACCATCGGGTCTCTCAACCTTGCGGGAATCGGCTGAGGTATTTGCCATATTATTTTATTATCTGATAACGCTGCTGTAACAGGCTTTTGAGAGGGTTTTGCGGTTTTTTTAGGGGACTTCTTTACTGCATTTACAACCACCAGAAGTAAAATAATAACAAGAACCGGTGAAATAAGAATCATCATTCTTTGTCTGCCGGTTGTAGGTCCATTTTTGGTGGTAAATAGTTTGGCCTTAATCTTCTCAATTAATTTCAGCAGCGCAGAATTTTGTTTAATTGAAGGCTCGAGTTTAGATTGCTTTCCCGCAGTTGAGCTGACAGGAATATCTTGTGTGAAATTCGTTTGCCTGGGCTTTGGAGGCTCATAAACAACCTGCCTTGTCGACGCACCTGCCGATTGAGCGGCTGGCTCCGGTATTGTATATGGTTTAGGTGAAATTCCGGTTGTTTTTGGGCTTATAACCTTTCCTGCGGCAGCGGCTGTCGGCGCAGCAGATGCCTGGGGCGTAATTACGGGCACTTCCTCTGGTACATCTTTAACAACAGGACTCGATTGAACTGGGTCAAAAATTATAGTTTCACTAACAACAGCAGTCTGTTCTTCAGCAGGAGCTATCGGCGAAACAATAGTTTCAGCAATTTCCGGCTTCGACGTAATTGCAGGACGAATCTCTTTATCGGCAGTGCCCCCCTTTTTAGGTATCTGGATACCGGTAAAAATTTTAGAGACTTCCTTTTGCAGTCCAAGTTTGATTTTAGCCATTATTCGACCCCACTGCAGATTTATCGCTATCGGTGCCTTCTGCTATAACAACCGGCTGATCGGTTTGCGACTGATTAACAGTATCTATGTTCTCGTTTACTGATTCCTGGTTTTCTTCAGCAGGAATACTGTCTGTTTGAATTTCATTTACTGATTCCAGGCTTTCTTCAGCAGGAATGCTGTCTGTTTGAGTCTCATTTAATGATTCCTGGTTCTCTTCAGCAGGAATAATGTCTGTTTGAATATCATTTACTAATTCCAGGCTTTCTTCAGCAGGAATGCTGTCTGTTTGAGTATCATTTACTGATTCCTGGTTCTCTTCAGCAGGAATATTGTCTGTTTGAATTTCATTTACTAATTCCGGGCTTTCTTCAGCAGGAATGCTGTCTGTTTGAGTCTCATTTAGTGATTCCTGGTTCTCTTCAGAAACGCCCGCCTGATTTTCAGCAAATGTTTCCGTAAGCTGCTCGGTGATTTGCTGCAGTGACGCAGAATCTATTTGTGACTCTTCGGATGTCTCAGCATCAGATTTATCACCTTTTGCAGCACGTATATATTCTCTTCCATGAAGGATTTCATCAACAAGGGCCAGATATTCGAGTGCCCCTTTACTATCAGGAGCATAGGTAATAACGCTCTGTCCGGCGCTTGGTGCCTCGGCAAGCCTGATATTTCTGTGAATTACCGTATCGAAAACAAGGTCTCCGAAAAATTCCCTCATTTGCTGCTCTATCTGTCTTGTAAAAATCAGCCGGTCTTCTACAAATGTCAGCAATAGACCCGTTATTTTTACCTTGCACGGCTGGAAATGCTCCTGGATGATTTCGCATGTCTCGAATAACTGCTTTAGACCTTCCATTGCATAGTAATGAACCTGGACAGGAACAACAACATCAGTGCTGGCGATTAATGCGTTTAATGTCAGAATGCCCAATGAAGGAGGACAATCTATTATACAAACATCATAACGGTCGTTGATTGTCTTAAACTGCTCAGTCAGCATGAACTCCCTGCCTTCTACGGTAGCAAGGTCGAGTTCTGTCCCCGAAAGCAAAACATTGCTGGGGGCTACATCTACATTTTCAGCTTTGCTGGGGACAATTACGCTTTCAATTGGAACTTTAAGGTCAACAATCGCGTTATAAATTGTCTTTGTAAACGATTCCGGGTCACAGCCAACGCCTAACGTAGTATGTCCCTGCGGGTCAAGGTCTATTACCAGCACCCTGCTGCCGTGGCGTCCGAAAGCTGCAGCAAGATTAACCGTTGTCGTCGTCTTGCCGCATCCGCCCTTCTGATTGGCTATAGCTATTACTCTCATATTCTAAAAAACCATTGTCCTCTTTTAGCTGGTTTGTTTCTTTCTGACAAAAAATGATAGTGACATATCGACTTTATTCGGCATGCCGGTCTGTTCTCCGCGCTGCACTTTAAACCTGTCAACGAAAACAACCGGTTTACGCCTTTCAAGAGTATTAAGAAAATTAGCAAACTGCAGGAAATCAGATGTAAAAGCGATTTCCATACGGTTTTCCTGCAGGTTCTTGGATGTAAGCTCATGCTGCTTATCCTGCTGGTCTGATGTTTTCACCGTAAACGCGCTTACCTGTTTATCACCTGCGATACGGCTTATCGCGAATGTCTGATTTGCAAACTCATCATAGTCCGAAGCGTAATCGCCTAATTTTCCTCTTAACGCTTCAACTTCAGCCGCCAGTTTCTTTTTGTTCTCCTCAAGCGATGCGTTCAGAGCCATATCGAAAGTCGCTTTTTTCTCTGCCGCTTCTTTAGACAGCTTGTCCTTGACTTTTACCTGGGGGACAATAAATAACGAATAGCCAATCGCAAATACTACGGCTGAACACCCCCAAACTATTCCCATCGTAATAAGATATTTTTTATAAGTTCCCATTTGGCTTATATCCCGGATTTAAATATGCAGTCTATGTCATAAGCTATAACTTCACGGCCATCGAGCGTATCGTTGCCCTGAGATGCTATAACAATATCTTCAAGCTTAGTTCCTATAACGCTTGAGGCACGCAGTCTGTCACGGAATACTTTTACTTCACGGTCCATATCCGCATCAGGGCTTCCGCTGACTCTCATTCGAAGCGTCCTTACAATTACATTTGTGTCAGTTTTTTTATCTTTCTTTTCCTTATCTTTGGCCGCATCAGCTTTTGCCGCAGCTTTACGCCTTATAGAACTTTGCTTTACCTCCAAACCGTTAAGAATCACCGATTCAGGAAGGTTCTCCACAATTGCCACAAGAATAGACGACCATTGAGTATGCCTTCCGATTGAGCTTGCTACATCCGCAAGGCAGCTGTTTAAGCTGGTTTTATCTTTTTCCCACCCTTCCTTTAATTTTAAGGCATCGGCAAGACGTTCTATTTGTGTCGCATAATTAGCGATATTCTGATTATGAATCGTTACCATGATTTTATTTCGATAATAAAGACCGACTAACAGAATCGCCGCTAACATCGGAACAATAAAAGTGGCGGCAAATATGGCAACTCCTTTTGGTCGTGTTCTGACCGGACGTCCCTGGCCTTCAAGTAAATCTATAGTAAACATCTTAGACAGACCTCATAGCAAGACCAGCGGCAACAACCATCGCGGGTCCCTTTGACTGGATTACTTCAAGACATTGTTTATCGACGCTGCATTTCATCGTATCGAACGGGTTCCACAAAACAGCTTTTATTGGAAGCTGTTTATTGAGTATATCTACAAATCCTTTAACTATTCCGAATGTGCCGCACACCAGAAGCTGTTCAACGGATGATTTTTCCTGTGTGCTGTGATACCGTAATGTCTCGGCAACATCGTTAACCAGTTTCCTGCAGGCCTTCTCCATGCTGCTTTGCAGATTCTCCTGTGAAATTCCTTTGGAATCACTGTCATGAAGGGCATTTTTAACGACTTCCTGGCTTACATCGTTTTGCTCAGCTATTTGAGCGACTATATCGTTACCGGCGTAAGGGACTGTCCGGACAAATGGCAGGCCTGTTTCGCCCATTACCGCCAGTGTCGTGCATGATGTCCCTATATCGAGAACTGCCGATGTATTGACATTTGTTTCACTTTTTTTACTTTTAATAAGGCAATTAAGAAGTGCAAGACCGTCAACATCCATTACTACACAGTTGAGGTTTGCTTTTTCGGCAATCGCCTTTTTATGCCGTATTAAATCATTGGGAGCGGCTACAAGAACTCCCGTCGCTGAATCCGCTTCGCCTGAAGGAATCATCTGAAAATCTACGACACCATCATCCACATTGAACGGGCAGACCTGCGAAGCTTCCAGCCGGACTGCGCCATCGAGCTCTTCCTTCTGCAAAGGCGGGAATTTAAACGGCCGAATTGATACTTCAGGCCCGGATATACTGCATACCGCCCATCGCGCGTTTTTCTTGGCATATACCATACATTTTTGAATTGACTGAATTATGCTTTCCTCTTTTACACAGGGCTCACCATTATTTTTTTTGATGTCACTTACATATGCTGCAACAACAGTGTATCCATTGCTGTTCTTCTCAAGCTGTATCATCCTCACAGATGATGAGCCTATATCTAACCCGACTACATCATCCTGCGTAAAACCAAGCAAACGTTTCCATTTAAAACCCATATTCT
>CAYSKP010000037.1:0-19810 GCA_964431645.1 uncultured Pirellulales bacterium | reverse complement strand
GCCTTGCCTACAAGGGCAATCGTCGGCAGTTTGCCATTCTTATTTTTGGGTGAGTATTTCACGATTATGAATCTTGGAGGGGTTTTTGAGCCGCTGCCCACCGCAAGAATTCCGCCCATCCCCAATTTAGCCAATTGTTTTTCATCCATAATTGTGCAGGTTAATCCTTTTGTGCTCTTTGCCAGCTTCTTTGCCTCTTCAGCAAGTGCGGGCGGATTGATTATGTTGCCAGGTCTGTTGGCAATCGTGCGGGCATAAGTCTGGGCCCTACCGATGATAGAGCCTTTAACTAATCCATCTTCGAGCTTTTTTGTTTTAGCAGCATTGTCATCGAGCAGTTCAACAACTAAAGAATCGGCCCTGCCGTCTTCATCTTTTGTTACATACTCATCGTAACGGAAACTGCCGTAATATACGCCTTCGGCTATGGCTTTAGCCATCAAGCCTGAATCGAACATAGCGCCGAAAGGTTTATGAATCGCAATGGCCATGGATTTGGCCTTCATTGACACTGCCTTGTTTGCTGCTAAAGCAGCTGCCTGCCTGATGGTATCAAGAGTAGCTTTTTTACGCTCTCCCAATCCTATGATAAGCACGCGGTCAGCGCCTATATCTTTATTGCCGTATATGAGCGAGCTTGTGCCGGTATTTCCTTTGAAGTCGCCGAGCTTTACAACCTGTTCGACAGCGCCGTGGAGTTTTTCACATAAGCCGATTATCTCCGGCAAAGGTTTTTTCTCATCAGAGAACTGACCTATGGCAAGCATCTGAGTTTTGCAATCACACAAATTTGATACTGAGGTTTTCAACTCAACGTTAATTATGCTTTTCATTTTTTCCCTTTCTGCTACAGCTCGGCATCAATATTTTTTTCTTCTGCCCTGGGCTTAGGCGGGGCAGTTTTTGGGCCTCTTGCATTTGGTTTACCTTTTGCCCTGTGATGAAGATATGCCTCAATGAAACCTTCTATGTCACCATCCAGCACCGCGTCCACTTTTCCGGTCTGGAAATCAGTGCGATGGTCTTTGACCAATTGATATGGCTGCAAAACGTAACTTCGAATCTGGTTACCCCAGGCGATTTCGCCTTTTGCGCCATACTGTTTTGCAATTTCGTCATCCCGCTTTTGCTGCTCTATCATATACAACTTGGAACTTAGCATTTTCAACGCATATGCGCGGTTTTTATGCTGGCTTCGCTCGTTTTGGCACTGAACGACAATGCCTGTGGGCTTGTGCAGCATGCGAACGGCGGAGCTTGTTTTATTTACGTGCTGTCCGCCGGCACCGCCTGCGCGATAGTAATCAATTTTAAGGTCTTCTTCTTTTATCTGTATATTTAAATCTTCTTCAACTTCCGGCAGGCAATCGACAGCGGCAAAACTGGTATGGCGGCGTTTGTTGGCGTCGAAGGGACTGATGCGGACTAATCGATGAACACCGACTTCGCACGAGAGTTTGCCGTAGGCAAATGGGCCTTTGACCTGCAGCGTTATCGAGCGGATTCCCGCCTCTTCGCCGGGAGTAATATCGAGCTCATTATACTGATATTTATTAGTATCGAAATAACGTGTGTACATTCTTAGCAGCATATTTACCCAGTCGCAGCTTTCGGTGCCGCCGGCGCCTGCGTGAATACTGAAAAAGCAATTCTTGGAATCGTTGGGGCCGCTGAGCAATCCGGTTAACTCTATCCGCTCGCATCGTTTCAAAAGGACTTCAAGGTCATCTTCCAATTCTGAAAGCTCATCAGGGTCCGATTCGACGGCCAATTCGAAAAGCTCCGCCAAATCCGAAACTTCCCTTGTGATTTCCTCCACCGGCTCAATTATTGTTTTTAAGGCGCTTAGACGGGAGACAACAGGCTGGGCGGCCTCCTGATTATTCCAGAAGCCAGGACTGCTCATTTTTTCCTGTAATTGAGTGAATTCCGCTTTTTTTCCAGCAAGGTCAAAGCCAGTCCCGGATATTCTCGACCCGGGCCTTGAGCTGGGCTATCCCGCTTTTTAGCTGTGCAACTTCCATAATTTTCCCTTTAAAGCAGTGCTTATAACACATTACGCCTGAATTTGCAATCATAGGCGCAAATAGTGATTTTCAAAGATTATAAAATACTGTAATATAACTATCCTGTTCGCTGCCGCGGACGTATTTATATTTTTGTTCAATAATGTTAAAAGGCTTGTTTATGAAAGAAATTAAAACTGATTCTTCCATTTCTACAACACTGAAACTTCTGCTTGTTCCCTGTGCGACGGTATTCATTTCGAGCTTCTGCATAATGGTTATCGAGCTGGTCGCAGGCCGTATAATCGCGCGTTTTCTGGGCTCCTCACTTTATACGTGGACAAGCATAATAGGGGTCGTTTTGGCCGGTATCACTATCGGCAACTACGTCGGTGGAAGATTGGCCGACAGTTTTAAGGCGGTTAAGGTCCTGACGCTGATGTTTTCGATTTGCGCGGCCGCGTGCCTTATAATAATAGGTATGAATACACTTATCGGCGGCTGGACATGGCTTTGGCAGCTAAACTGGCCCGCGAGAATCCTTCTGCATGTTACTATAGTATTTTTGCTTCCTTCGGCGATGCTGGGGACTATCAGCCCTATTGTCGCCAAAATGGCACTTGAAAAAGGGCTGCCTACCGGAAGGACAGTCGGCGATATATACGCCTGGGGGGCGGCAGGAAGCATCGCAGGCACTTTTATGACGGGATATATTTTCATAGCGAAGATGGGGACGATTTCCATTATCTTGTGCGTTGCAGCCGTAATGATTGTCATGGCCGTTTGTTACGGGATAGCAATGATGGCTGAAAAAACTAAAATCGCTTAATAAAGCCTTTTTATTCTAAATTGCTTTTTATATGCTCGTATTTTGAACGTTTTTCACGGGAAAAGCTCATGCCTCTGCCTGTGACAATTTCATGCTCTTCGCGGAGGAAATCTATATACTGCAGAAGGGCCCAGGCTGTATTATTCCAGCTCATTTGATAGCCGCGCTGATGGGCCTGCTTTTCCATAAAAATACGTTTTTGTTTATTGAAGATTAAATAATCGAGAGCCGCCGCAATCTGCTCTATTGAAGGTTCGGCGGGATCGACAAGAATGCCGCGGGCATAACGGCCAAGAACCAGTCCCTGGGGACATTTTTTATTGGAATGAATAAGCTCCCTGGCATACCTGAATTTTGTGGCAATGGCCACCCTGCCGGAGCCAAGAGTATCGGCAAGGACGCCGCTTGATATCTGCTGCATATTGAGATAAGGCAATATCATTACATTTGCGGCGCCGTATAGTTTTAACAATGTGCTTTCATCAAGATAGGTATCGAGAAAAACTATATCGTAACCTTCCAGGTTTGTGCCGTGCAGGTCTTTGACCTTGCACCATTTTACTTTTGCCTGATTTAATGCGGCCGCGATAGATTCCTGGAATCGCCTGAAAGGCATGCCGCCTTCGGCCTTGACGAAATCGGGATGACATTCGCCGGCAATAAGATAAGTTATATTTTTTCGCTGCTCCTGCGTGCAGGATTCATCTAAAAATCTGCCATAGCCCTTGATTCCATATTCAAGGCCTTTATCAGGAGACAATAAACCAAGAGATGTAACAAGGAACTGATGCTCAAGACCAAATTCGCTTTTTATCTCGAGACGGTTGTAATGAGATGGATGATGCATGCGTATGCCGTGATCGATATGTTTAATCTTTGCATTATCTATACGATAGGTATCAGATTCCAAAATATCAATTGCGCTTTCGGTGGTAACAATCAAACCATCACAGATTTTCCCAAGCTCCTGTAAAACGCTTTTTTGATGCTCATTGGGGTTATCCAGAACTGTATGCAGGTAAGCCAATGTCGTTAAACCTGCTTGCGTGAAGGCCCTGGCCATATCAATAAAATGAGTCCCCCTGGCCTCGTTACCTTCGTTATCGGGGTCAAGGCCATATTCATGCTGGAATAAAACTATTGTCGGAATACTGCTTTCATGTGAGCGGGTTATGATGTGTTTGATGTTTTCATTCCATGACTTCGGATTGTACTGGTCGATTACGAGATCCACAGGGATATTATAAGGGCCATTGTCCCTGTTTATGGCGGCAACGCGAATATGGCCAACCTCGCTTGTGAAATGGGACAAGGCGGTGGCGAGATTTTTTGAAAAGATTCCTACCCCGCATCGCCTTGGCGGATATGTGCTGACTATACGGATATTATATGGCATACGATAACCTCATTATCGCTGCACAATATTATTATTTAAAAAGATTAGTAAATCAATAACAGTTAAATCAATAATTATACGAAAAAAACTCAGAAATGATTATTTTCCGGCTTTAACGGTTTTTTTTCTTCCAAGGAGTTCATCTGCTTCATCTGCGGTTTTAGGCGGCCATTTACCTTCGGATTGCAATTTGAGCAGATTATCTTTCTGCTTCATACTGATTATCGTCCGGCAGCGAGGGAACCTGCTGCAGCCGAGGAACGGGCCTTTTTTGCTTTGCCTGATTAGAAGTTCGCCTTGGCGGCATTTATAACATTTTAATCCTGATTTTTCGGCTGGCGGTTTCGGGGGGGCGATATTGCCTTCTTTATCGAGCTTGACGATTGTCTTGCAATTGGGGTAGTCGCTGCAGCCGAGAAAAGCTCCGAAGCGGCCTACCTTATGAACAAGAGGTTTGCCGCAATTCGGGCATTTGTGCTCGCTGACTTTCTGCTCAATCATTTTTCCTTCCTTATCGCACTGCCAGGCGAATTTGCAATCCGGATAAGCTGAGCAGCTAAGGAACCTGCCCTTTTTGCCAAAGCGGTAAACAAGAGGCTGGCCGCATTTAGGACATTCATAAGTGCTGGGGCTTGTTTCAGCTTTTGCATGCTTCATCTCGGCCGAAGCGGTCTCAAGGCTCGCCTTAAATGGACCATAAAATTCATCTAATACATGTACCCAATCGAGATGCTGTTCTTCAATTTTATCGAGCTGGCCTTCCATGTAGCGGGTAAATGCCAAATCCATTATCTTGGGAAAATACTCGTCGAGCTTATCTGTTACAACTTCGCCGAGGTCGGTGGCATAAAGTTTTTTATCGTTCTGCTGGACGTAATCTCTATCAAGTATCGTGCTGATAATCGAGGCATATGTGCTTGGCCTGCCGATGCCTTCTTTTTCAAGGGCCTTAACAAGCGAGGCCTCAGTGTATCTTGCGGGAGGTTTTGTGAAATGCTGCTGCGCCTTAATATCAACGGCGGCAAGCTGCTGATTTTGCTCAACGGTAGGCAATTGCTGTTCGGAAGTGACGCCGGGCGACCATACTTTGGTAAAGCCGTCGAAGACAATAGCCCTGCCGGTTGTTTTATATAAAGCTTTTCCAGCCGATGTGTCGGCAGTGATATCAAGATTAGTTACATCCCATTTTGCCGCTGACATCTGGCAGGCGATAAAGCGGCGCCAGATTAAATCATAAAGCTTGTATTGCTCCTCGTTGACAAGCGATCGAACATCTTCAGGCGTAAGGTCTACATCAGTCGGCCTGATTGATTCGTGAGCGGCCTGAGCGCTTTTTTTATCAGCGAACATATTGGCCTTTTCGGGGACATACGACTGGCCGTAACGTTTTGAAATAAAACCGCGGGCATCGTTTATCGCCTCAGGCGATATATGTGTGCTGTCGGTTCGCATATAGGTAATCAAACCGAAATGTCCCATTTCGCTGCCGAGGTCGACACCTTCATATAACTGCTGAGCAATAGACATGGTGCGCTTGGTAGAAAATCCCAGGCGGTTCGAGGCCGCCTGCTGAAGGGTTGATGTTATAAAAGGCGGGCCGGGACGCGATTGAGATTGCTTCTTTTCGACTTTTGAAACAATGAATTTTGCATTCTTGATTGCTTCAAAAATACGATTAGCTTGTTCGCTATTGGAAGCCTTGAAATTTTCATCCCCGATTTTATGAAGCTCGGCCCTGAATGCCTTGTGCTCGGCGAGCCATTTATTCTGCTGGTCAACAGTCGGTCCCTGGTCTGGATTATCGCTTTTTGAAAAATCCTGCCACTGGCCGGTGTAATTATTTTCTAAATCGGTTGTGAAAATAGCGGGGATAAGCCAGTATTCCTCGGGTTTAAACCCGCGAATCTCACGCTCACGGGCGACAACCATTTTGACGGCGACGGACTGCACTCGGCCGGCACTTAGGCCTCTTGCGACTTTTTTCCATAATAAAGGACTGATTTTGTAGCCCACGATGCGGTCGAGTATGCGTCTTGCCTGCTGGGCCATGACCTTGTCTAAATTAATGCGGCCGGGATTCGCGAACGCCTCTTTTATCGCTGTCTGAGTTATCGCGTTGAATATCACACGGTAAATTCTGTCCTCAGGAATGCCAAGGATATGCGCCAGATGCCAGGCAATGGCCTCACCCTCACGGTCAAGGTCGGTAGCCAGATACACGTCTTTGCAATTTTTTGCCGCGGCCTTGAGTCCGGTAACAACCTTCTGTTTGCCCGGCATAATCGTGTATGTCGGCTCGAAATTCTTATCGAGCTCGACGCCAAATTCCTTCGCGGGCAAATCACGGATATGCCCCATCGAGGCCTTCACCTCGAAGCCGGGGCCGAGATATTTATTTATAGTCCGCGACTTCGCGGGCGATTCTACTATCACCAGCGATTTGCCGTTTGCATTTATATTTGTTTTTGTCTTTGCCATATTTTATTTTTATCGGGAAAACCCAACTTTCTTTGTTCTCTGCGGTCTCCGCGGTAAAATCCTATATCGAAACTATCGGTAAAATGTTTGAAAGAAAACGACAAATAAATGGATAATCCGTAATTGTCAAGGAAATTAGAATATGATTTTAATCATTTTACTTAATCAGAAACGAAAATAATGAGGAGAAAAAAGAAAACCCCGCCTTAATGAGGCGGGGTTTGAATTTCTTTTTAAATTTTTAAATTAATATAAAGTCTAAATCCTATAATCTCTAATATCCGCATTTTTTAGTTGTGGCACATTTATAAAGAGGACTTACTTCGCCCCAAGTAACAGCGCAGAACCAGCGCCAGTCACAATGGCAATAAGGAGTAGGGCCTACTGCTCCACCCCAGGTTTCTGGATTATCATAATCCGGGGGACCATCTGTCCATTTATGATATTCTACATGCTGGTCGGCGAAGACAAAATTCGTTCCCCTGCCGTGACGTATAGGTGCATGGTCGCCAAATGTGCCTGGAGGAGCTCCGCCGCCGGGAGAATCATAATTCAAGAAAAAAGCACCTCGTTTGAAGCTGCCTACATCCAAAAAAACAAACCTTTCAGCGGTTCTTTTGATCTGACTTCGAAGAATTATGCCATGAGTATCTTGGCCGGGCCCAGCAGATCTTGGATAAGTATTCATCGCATGAGACATAAAGTATGTTACACGATGCCCTTTATCTCCAACGGGACATTTGTAAACCTTATAGTCCTTTACATATTTCCACATAGTCCCATCTGAAATAGCATGCCACCAAATTTCATCGGATGCCCCCGGGGCCGCAGCAAACGACAAAGCCGTAGCTTGATTATTACTAGGCCTCGGTGGCATACTTAAATCGGAATGCGGCCATTCACACCAGGCAGGCTGATATCCCGGGGGTGACGGGAAACTCCATGAGTACCAGACATCACCGATAGGGACTTTTTCTTTATTATCATCGCAATACAAATACCAGCCAACTCCTAACTGTTTTATTTGATTCATGCAGACTGCGCGTTTGCCGAGCTCTCTTGCGCGGGCAAGGGCCGGCAGAAGTATTGCCATCAATAAGGCAATTATTGCAATTACAACAAGCAGCTCGACCAATGTAAAACCGTTTGATTTGCAGATAGACTGACAGCGAGTTTTTCTTCTTCGTTTAATCATAAAATAGCACCTTTAAAAAACCTTTATTGTCTTACCCTAAAGATTAAACCATAAATTATCGGTCTTATCGAGTGCGATAGTACTATTTTATCAGAAAACTAACAGTTTTGCAAGAATTTTTAAGGCGAACTTAATAAGCATAATGCCTAAAATTTGAGTGACTAATACATAGCGAGAAAAGCATAAGAAAAAAAAGCTGGGCTGAGGCCAGGAGGGAGGAAGAGGAGGATTTAACCTCAGCCCGTGGTTCATATATAATCCGCATATCGCGGACAAATTTCAAGAGTACAAATCTCACTTTATTCTATTCTTGACCGCCCCTGAAACGAGGTCAAGTAACCCCTGACAAGTCCAATATATCAGTTTACAGCACAATTGCAACAAAAAAATGTAAGCAGATTTAAAATTTTTTTAATTTTTATGTAAGATTTAAGGTGTAAGGAATTCCCTGATAATTGGTCAGGCAAAACCTTGTTTTGTGAAATACCCATAGATTTATAGGGAAATTCCTATGCTTTTAAATCAGGAAAAAGGGGATTTTGCTGTCCGCTAAAATCAATTGCTAAACTGAAGAAATTCAGAGATACTGGCAAACAAATCGGGATGAAAAAATTTCTTTACAAGATGACTCCGTGGATTAGCGTTATTCTTTTTGTGATAGCGGCGGTGATTATCCATCATAAGCTGAAAGTTTACCATTACAGGGACATTGTAGCAGAACTGGCAAAGACACCTCTATTGTATGTGCTGGCGGCAATTGCCCTGACATTTTTCGATTATTTTCTTCTGACTGGTTACGATACCCTTGCCCTTCATTATCTCGGCTACAAGCTTGATTACCGCAGGATAGCGGCCGCATCGTTTGTCGGTTATGCGTTCGGCCATAACGCTACTGTAATCGGGGGAAGCGCGGCCAGGTACCGCATATACTCAGGATTCGGACTTTCGGCAGGACAGGTCGCCAGATTGATTTTATTTGGCTCAATTACTTTCTGGCTGGGATTTTTGACATTAGGCGGACTGACATTCATATTAAATCCCAAGGCAATAGAGCATGGCACACGATTGCCTTTTGAGACGACCTGGCCCGTAGGAATAATATTTCTTTCATTAACGGTTGCATACTTATTAATAACAATATTACGCAAAAAACCGGTGACTATTAACGATTGGGAATTCAATATTCCATCGTATAAATTGTCCCTTTGCCAGATAGGGCTTTCATCGATTGACTGGGCCGCGGCCGCAAGCGTCCTTTATGTCCTGCTCGCAAATTCGATGCAATTAAGTTTTCCGGAGTTTCTTGAATTTTTCCTCCTTGCTCAATTCATCGGGCTTATAAGCTCTGTCCCCGGCGGGCTGGGGGTATTTGAAGGTGTAATACTTGTTTTACTTTCACACGCGGCCCCGTCATCATCTCTGATAGGTTCATTGCTTCTTTATAGAATGATTTACTATCTTATGCCGCTTGGATTAGCGGCAATAATTCTTGGAATCCAGGAACTTGCTTCAAGGAAAGAGGCATTTGGGCGTCTTGGAGAGATGATAGGCAAATGGAGCGCAACACTGATACCGCAGGTATTTGCTATTGGGACGATGGCGGCGGGGACAATCCTGCTTGTTTCAGGGGCACTGCCAGCCGAAGGCAGCAGGATGAACATCATACGAAATATATTGCCGCTTTCGGCAGTGGAGATATCGCACTTTCTTGGAAGCATCGCCGGAGCTGGCTTGATTATTCTTGCAAGAGGTCTTCAGCGCCGGCTGGACGCCGCTTATTTTCTGACAGTCATTATCTATGGAGCGGGAATCATTTTCTCTCTGGCAAAAGGCTTCGATTATGAAGAGGCAATTATTCTTACAGTTTTGCTTGCCGCTCTTATTCCATGCAGGAAACGTTTCTACCGCAAGGCATCACTCCTGCGAGACAGATTTTCATTTGGCTGGGCAGTTTTAATAGCGGCAGTCGCGGCAAGCTCTATATGGATTGGTTTTTTTACATACAGGCACATCGATCAGACAGAACAACTCTGGTGGAAGTTTGCGTTCGACGAGAATGCTCCAAGATTTCTGCGTGCAAGCACCGGCGCCGTTGTTGTAATTCTGCTATTCGGTTTTGCACGGCTCCTTGTGCCCGCCAGACACAGACTGGCCCCGCCAGTGGCCGAAGAGCTTCGAATAGTTGAAGATATCGTGCGAAGCTGCCCAAAGACATACGCGTGGCTTTCGCTTATCGGCGACAAACGTTTTCTTTTGAGCGACGATGATAAGGCATTTTTAATGTTCGGCGTCCAGGGGAGAAGCTGGATAAGTATGGGCGACCCGGTAGGACCACAAGAGCAGGCAAGGGAGCTTGTATGGGAATTTCGCGAATTATGCGACCAGTATGATGCATGGCCTGTATTTTATGAAATTGATACAGATCGCCTCGATATCTATCTGGATTTAGGATTGACATTTTTAAAAATCGGCGAAGAAGCCAGGGTAGAGCTCTCGGATTTTTCTCTTGAGGGACATCATCGCAGGGACCTGCGTTATGCATATAACAAAATGATTAAATTGGGGCTGAAGTTTTCAATAATCCAGCCGGCTGATGTAATGACTAATATAAATGAATTAAAGAAGGTGTCGGATTCGTGGCTTGAAAATAAAAATACAAAAGAAAAGGGATTTTCGATGGGATTTTTCGAGCCGGAATACCTCACTAAAATGCCGGCCGCGATAATAAAAGCTGAAGACGAAATCATTGCTTTTGCCAATATATGGCAAGGCGCCGATAAAGAGGAATTATCAATAGACCTGATGAGATATTCTTCCCAAAGCCCTGAAGGGATTATGGATTATCTCTTTACTGAGCTTTTACTATGGGGCAGGCAGGAAGGTTTCAAATGGTTTAATTTCGGCATGTCCCCTTTTGCCGGGCTTGAAGACAGGCAGCTTGCGCCTTTGTGGTCGCAGGCGGGAGCATTTTTGTTCCGACATGGCGAGCATTTTTATAATTTCCAGGGTCTGCATGAATATAAGGAAAAATTCGCACCAGTCTGGCAGCCTAAATTCATTGCATGTCCCCGCGGACTGATGCTCCCGAGAATTATTGCCAATATGGCCGCTTTAGTCTCGGGAGGAATAAAAGGAATTGTCACAAAATAAGAAAAGGAGTTGATAAGATGAAAAATAATCCTCGGACTTTAATATTTATCGGATTTTTGATTTCATGCCTGACGATAATCTCGGCGCACGCAGCACAGACAGAAATAAAAACAGAGCTGCTTTGGCCCAATGGCGCACCCCAGGCAAAAGGAAAGGACGCAAATGATAAACCCTCAATGACGATTTATTTGCCTGCGAAAGAAAAGGCAACGGGCGCTGCGATCGTTATATTTCCCGGCGGCGGCTATCAGCATGTTGCCATCGAACATGAAGGTCACCAGGTCGCAAGATGGTTAAATAATTTAGGAATCGCGGGCTTTGTCGTGGATTATCGTCACAGGGGCAAAGGATACGGACATCCCGCACCCATTCAGGATGCCCAGCGGGCGATAAGAATTGTTCGGAACAGGTCAACTGAATTCGCAATTGAACCAAATAAAATAGGAATAATTGGATTTTCTGCAGGAGGTCATCTGGCATCAACGGCAGGCACACACTTCAACGAAAAATTTTATGAGCCGGCGGATGCAAATGATAACGCAAGCGCCCGTCCGGATTTTATGATTCTAATTTATCCTGTCATTTCGATGGGGCCGATTTCGCATAGCGGCTCTCGTAATGCATTATTCGGAAGAAATGTCTCAAAGGAAATGGTTGATAAATTTTCAAATGAAAACCATGTAGATGCAAATACACCGCCAACCTTTCTGGTTCATGCGACAGATGATAAAACTGTTCCCGTTGAAAACAGCATTAATTTTTATCTTGCCTGCAAAAAAGCACGTGTCCCCGTGGATATGCATATTTGGCAAAAAGGCGAGCATGGCTTTGGGCTGGGAAGACCTGGGACTGCGGTTTCGCAATGGCCGGCATTATGTGCTGACTGGATGAGCAGAATGGGCCTTTGCGGCAAATAAACACACTGAAAATTGAGAATAAAGTAATATCTTTAAAGCTATCTACTTGTCTAAATTGCATTCTATGGCAAAAACTGCTATACTATTGTTATTATTGCAACTTTAAAGGGCAAATGGATGGGTGATAGTTTAAGAACAAAACCACTGTTGTTTTGTTTTTTTCTATCTATATTAAGCACCATATCGATATTAATTTCCCTTACATCCGGAGGCTGGTGCCCTTCTGCCGACCTCGATGGCAGCTGCCATGTCGATATCTACGATTTGGAAATATTAGCAGACCAGTGGCTTAATATTGAATCATGCGAAGAAACAGAAACTTGCGCGGATTTTGATGGTCAAAACAATATAAATTTTGACGATTTCGTTTTTTTGACAAATCAATGGCAATCACAAGGTAGTAAACTTTTCATTAATGAATTTATGGCATCCAATTCAAGCTCCAGCGGAATTAAAGACCCTCAAAATGATTACGATGATTGGATTGAAATTTATAATTCCGGCGATAGCCCGGTTAACCTTGCCGGAATGTATCTGACGGACAATCTGGCTAATCCTATTAAGTGGCAAATTCCATTTGGCTATCCTGCACAAACGACCATAGCTGCCGGCGGTTTCCTAATATTCTGGGCGGATGAAGAGACTACTGATGGACCGCTTCATACAAATTTTAAACTTTCAGCCGATGGTGAGGAAATAGGTCTTTTTGACATCGACGGCATTACACAAATAGATGCTGTTGCCTTCGCGGGACAAACCACTAACATATCATACGGCAGATATCCTGACGCCGAAGACTCCTTGCGTTTTTTTGCTGTCCCCAGCCCTGCTGGCGACAATAACAACGCTTACCTGGGCGAAGTAGAAAAAGTTGAATTCAGCAAAACCCGCGGATTTTACGAACAATCTTTAATTCTCATCCTGGCCTCCACTACCTCAAACGCAAATATTTACTACACCACAGACGGGCGTAATCCGATTGCCGGTGAGGTAAATGCTCCGGGAAGTATCCGTTACAGCTCACCAATTGCGATAAACAGCACGAAATGCATCAGGGCCGCGGCAATAAAAAACGGATGGAAACCTTCGCCGGTTGAAACGCACACTTATATCTATGGCGCAAGCGCGGCTATCAAATCGATGCCCTTAATCTCACTTGTCGGCGACCCAAATCAGTCGCTTTACGAACCAAACGGAGTTATGGCAATCGTTGGGGGGGAATATTATCAACCAGATCCAATAAACAACCCGTGGGATTGGGTATGGGGACAGGGCGGCGATCCAAGTGCTTATAACAATCCTATCCACAGAGGAATCGACTATGAGCGTCCTGTATCATTGGAGATTTTCAATTCTTCAGACGGCAATTATCAGGCTGACTGCGGTATTCGGGTTCACGGCAGCGACTACACGCGGCCCCGCTATACAAGAGGAGACGACTGGCTCTGCAATAACAACAAATTCAGCTTCAATCTATTTTTCCGCAGCGACTATGGTGATAATCGATTTGAGTATCCGTTCTTTCCATTCACGCCGGAAGTTGACCGCTATCAAAGTGTAGCGCTGAGAGGCGGCCACAATGACATTTGTGCGCCGTTTGTCAAAGACGAATGGATTAGACGGCTGTTTAAGGAAATGGGGCATACTCAAGTCACAGGAACATTCGTAAACATGTATCTCAATGGTTCTTATAAATATTACTACAACCCGATAGCCCGTGAAGATGAACAATTCTTCCAGGAGTGGTATAATTCAGACAATGACTTTGACGTCATTACCCAGTCAGGCGTCAGAGATGGAGACGCTGCGGCATGGTATAACCTTATTAATTATGCAAATAACAACGACCTTTCCTTTGCCGAAAATTATAACTATTTCGCCGGCCAGTTCGACATCATTACATTCATAGATTATTTAATTCTGGAAATCTATTCAGGAAACTTTGACTGGCCGGGCAATAACTGGACCGTTCATCATGAGAGTTCAGACAATGGCAAATTCAGATTCAGTATATGGGACGCCGATGGTATTGCTGAATCATGGATATTCGGTAATAATTGTGAATCCTGCAATTTGACCGCATTTGACAGTTTCCCCAGTTGGACAAGTCCAACCGGCCTCAACAATCTTGAGTGGGATCCTACCGCGCAAATCTATCGGGCACTGAGGGTAAATCCAAATTTCAAACAGCTTTTCGCCGACCGAATTCATAGATACTTCCGCAATGGAGGCATACTGACGCAGTCGCATATGACAGA
Source organism: uncultured Pirellulales bacterium (assembly GCA_964431645.1). Taxonomy (GTDB): domain Bacteria; phylum Planctomycetota; class Phycisphaerae; order Sedimentisphaerales; family Anaerobacaceae; genus Fen-1362. The sequence goes on along the minus strand of CAYSKP010000037.1, from coordinate 5,581 downwards.
TAAATGGTGGGAAGTTCAAAATGAGGTATCCAGCGTCCTTCCCTACCAAATCACCTTTATCCCAGACATCTTTCTGCCAAAACGAGAGCCATACGTAATAGCCGCGTTTGAAAACAACGGGTTGTTCGACCGTGCATTCGGCGCCCCGATATTCTATGTAAACAGCTCTTACAAATTTGGCGGCTATGTAAATTCAAGCGATTCATTTACGATTACGGACCCATGCAGTTCGGGCGGCATAATTTATTATACAACAGATGGCTCCGACCCGCGGACTGCTTACAGTAAGACAATAATATCATCAATTATATTGGCGCCTGAGAACGCGGCTAAAAAAGTTAAAGTCCCCGCAAGTGACATCGGCACAGCCTGGCGCGGCGGCAGCGAGCCGTATAATGACTCGAGCTGGACGAGCGGTTTCGGCGGAGTAGGCTATGAACGCGACACCGGCTATGAGCAATATATCGATATAAATGTTAATTCAGCTATGGCGAGTAACAACACATGCTACATCCGTATACCATTCACTATTAATCCGGGCGATATTGGTAATATTCACTCGCTGATTTTGCATATGCGATTCGATGACGGCTTTGCTGCTTATATAAACGGCACAATCGTGGCAGGCCGCAATGCCCCCGCTTCACCGGCCTGGAATTCTGCATCAACTGCCAATGCGGAATCTACGGGAATTGAGGATATTAATATCAGCTCTTTTGTCAGTACCCTGCATGCAGGAACCAATATTCTTGCCATTCACGGCTTGAATTATTCGACAGGAAGTTCCGATTTCCTTATAACCGCTGAACTCGAAGCACCAGGCGGTGCTGTTTTTGAAATCGAACCAAACATTTCATCAACCGCGATTCATTATACAGGTGCCTTTACTCTCAATAAGAGCACTAATTTAAGGGCACGCATTTACAAAAGCAGCAATCACACATGGAGTCCTCTCAATGAAGCTGTCTATGAAACAGGCAATATTAAGAATTCGCTGCGAATAAGTGAAATTATGTACAATGCTAAGGATACATGTGAACCTAATGATGAGGATACTGAGTTCATTGAGTTGAAGAACATAGGGCCAGGAACAATCAATCTAAATCTGGTCAGCTTCGATAAAGGCATCAGCTTTACATTTGGACCAAATACCCTTTCGACAGGTCAGCATATCCTTGTTGTTAAAGATATAAACGCCTTTAATACAAAATACGGGATAGGTCGGTATATAGCGGGCCAATATACAGGCTCATTAGATAATGGCGGTGAGAGGATAAGATTACTGGATGCTGTTGGGACAGCCATTCATGATTTCAGCTACAAAGATGGCTGGCGCTCAATTGTAGATGGTGATGGCTATTCGCTGACCATAATGAATCCCGCTGATTCCAATGTTAATCACTGGGGTAATAAAGATTACTGGCGGCCAAGTGCCTATATCAACGGCTCACCCGGCTGGGATGATTCAGGAATTGTCCCCAATCCGGGTTCTATTGTAATTAATGAGGTCCTCTCTCATTCCCACGCCGGGGCTTCCGACTGGATTGAACTGAAAAACATGATGGCAAGTCCGATTAACATAGGAAATTGGTTCTTAAGCGATAGTGACAGCAATGTAATGAAATATAAATTTGCAGCAGGAACAACAATACCGGCCAATGGCTATCTTGTCGTTTACGAAAGCAACAACTTTGGAGATACAGCAGCCGATGCCGGCCGTCTTACGCCGTTTGCCCTTAGTGAAAACGGTGAAATGGTATGCCTCGCCTCCGCACTCGATGCCAACAGCAATCTCACAGGATATCGTGAAAAAGAGGAGTTTGGTGCCTCCTTAACAGGAATATCATTTGGAAGATATTATAAGGCAAGCACAAACAGCTGCAACTTTGTCCCTATGGCCACAACCACACCGGCTTTCGCAAACGCCTATCCGCAAGTCGGGCCTATTGTGATTACAGAGTTTATGTATCATCCTGACTGGCCGGCCAGCGGTAATTATGCCAATGATGAATACGAGTTTATTGAACTGCGAAACATTTCAGGGTCATCTGTAACGCTTTATGACACAGTTGAAAACCTTCCCTGGAAATTCACCAATGGTTTCGATTATACATTTGCCTCGCCGCCGGATGAAGTAACCATTGCGGCCGGGGCAAGGATATTACTTGTCAAGAACCCGACAGCATTTAATATCCGCTATCCAGGGTTTACGGGAATTACATACGGCCCGTATTCCGGCTGGTTAGCAAACGAGGGCGAGCAGCTTGAATTATCAAAACCGGGAGATATCGACGAATTAGGCATAAGACAATACATCCGAGTTGAGCGGATTGATTATTCCGATGGCTCGCATCCGGGCGGTGAGCCGGAAGATATTGACATGTGGCCGACAGGAGCTGATGGACTGGGTAAATCGCTCAAAAGGAAGACAGATTCAGCTTACGGCAATGACCCGAATAACTGGACGGCCGCAGCACCTACGCCGGGAACGTAATCGTAATCATTAAGTTATAAATCTGCATTCCAAAACAGCAAATGCCAATCATTGACTATTTAGAGGCAAAAAGGTATCCTAAAATTGTTTGTAAAAACAGCTTTTGTAATCAGAATTATTAAGGCGGATTATTAAATGCTAAAAAGGACAGTAAACTGCGGCCAGCTCAGGCTAAGCGATTCCGGAAAACGTGTCATTCTGGCCGGCTGGGTCAGGTCATATCGAGACCATGGCGGTTTGGTATTTTTTGATATTCGAGACAGGGAAGGCATAACTCAACTGGTATTCAATCCTGAAAAATTCCCCCAGGCACATAAAGCGGCGCAGGTAGTCCGCACTGAATGGGTAATCGCAATTGAAGGTGTTGTCGAGCCCAGAGGTGAAGGGCTTGAAAATCCAAAACTTGCAACGGGCCAAATTGAGGTGCTGGTTGAAAACCTCGAGATACTTAATACCGCCAAGACGCCGCCTTTTGAGGTAGACCTTGCCGAAAAAACAAGTGAGGAAATCCGGCTGCAGTACCGCTATATAGACCTTCGCAGGCCGGCAATGAAGGACATTTTAAAAGTGCGCCATCGTGTAACCAAAATTACGCGCGATTATCTCGATTCATTGGGCTTTTGGGAGATAGAGACGCCGATGCTGGGTAAAAGCACGCCTGAAGGAGCACGCGATTTTCTTGTCCCCAGCCGTTTGGTCCCTGGAACATTTTACGCCCTGCCGCAGTCGCCGCAATTGTTCAAACAGGTGCTGATGGTCAGCGGCGTTGATAAATATTTTCAGATTGTGCGATGTTTCCGTGATGAGGACCCGCGCGCCGACAGGCAGGCAGAGTTTACACAAATCGATGTAGAGATGAGCTTTGTAGAGGCTGATGATGTTATTAAAGTTCATGAGGTGCTTGTCGCGAAAATTTTTAATGAGATACTCGGGTTAAATATAAAGACGCCGATTCGCAGGATGACTTACAAAGAAGCAGTGGATGATTACGGTATTGACCGGCCTGACCTGCGCTTCGATATGAAATTAAAAGATGTTTCCGATATCGCGGGCAAAAGCACATTTAAGGTATTTACATCAGTGATACAATCCGGCGGGATCGTTAAGGGGCTATGCGCCCCGGATGGCGGCAATAAATATTCACGAAATGATATTGAGAAAACTTTGACAAATTTTGCCGCTGATTACGGCGCAAAGGGACTCGCGTGGTTCAAGGTCAAAAATGAAAACGATAAATTGACTCTTGTCAGCAATCTTTCTAAATTTTTCAGCCCGGAACAGCTCAAAGAAATGGCAAAACGTTTCGGCGCAAAAGACGGGGACCTGGTGCTGCTGGTGGCCAGCGACGAAAAAGGCGTAAATAAGGCACTTGCGCCCCTTAGATGCAAAATCGCAAAAGACCTCAAGATGTATGATGAAAGCAAGTTCGAATTTGTATGGATTGTCGATTTTCCGATGTTTGAATGGAACAACGAAGAGAAGCGTTTTGATTCCATGCATCATCCGTTTACGGCTCCAATTCCCTCAGACATAGAGAAGCTCGAAACCGACCCCGGGCATATAACCGCCCAGGCCTACGATATAGTTGTCAACGGCTCAGAAATAGGCGGAGGCAGCATTCGTATACACAGGCCCGAGATGCAGGCGAAAGTTTTTGACCTTCTGAACATAACCAGAGAACAAGCATTACTGAGGTTTGGATTTTTCCTCAGGGCCCTTGAACATGGGGCTCCTCCACACGGCGGAATAGCGCTTGGCCTTGATAGAATGATTATGTGGCTGACCGGAACTGACAATATTCGCGACGTAATCGCGTTTCCAAAGACGCAGATTGGCCAGTGTCCGCTAACCGGAGCGCCCAGCGGAGTTGATACAAAACAGCTCGATGAGCTGAATTTGCGAACGCAGAAACATTCTCACGGGCCTGAAGATAAGACAAAAGAGCAGAAACCGTAGCATTCATAAAAAGAGTGTGGTAAATGCATGATGAATGCAAAGAGCCTTTGGCCGTAACCCGCGGCTGGCTGGAAAGGCAATCATGGGCATTCCAGGCCGGACTGCTTATCGGCGCAATCCATATGCTTTTCATGCTCATGAACATCTTCTATATCATTAATCATCATGAGGGACGATGGCATATGTTCTGGATTCTATGCGGGTATATCGATTATCCCGTTTCCCTTTTGCTTCCGAAAATTATTCTGCCCGTATTATCTCCTCTTTTTACAAGGGAAAATCCATATCTTGCATCCGGACATAGCTTGCAGATTTTTTTAATCTTCTCCATATTTCATATATTCATTGGCTCGGCATGGTACTTTGCATTTCCTACGCTGATTCGCAAGGCTTCAGTTAAAATCAGTGCGACTACCGCGGGAGCTCTAATGACCGCCTTATTGATTCTTATTCCGATTCCATCACATTGGCTTCAATTCTTGAGATTTGCCGCCGGCAATACAACACAAACCGCAATTAGTTTAAACAGTATTTTCCCGGCTTTATGGATAATTTTATTTATCAGCTTATTTCTAATTAACACAAAAAGAAAAATTTTACTTTGGCTACTGTGCCTTATACCGCCTGTCTTTTATTATTTAGCCGTTGATTTATTTTATTATATTTCCCGAAATGGCTAATCAAAAGGTTTATGTTTAAAAAAGTAAGTCAAATTTATCACAGGATTCTTGTATTTTTGCATCTTTCGCCGTTGTCACTGGCCGAAAAGTGCAGGATCGCGTTCGGGGCGGCAGTGCTGCTTACATTGGCTCTGGCGCTGTTGATATTATACGGCTGGATGCGCCAGCTCACCAGGCAGATTCAGCTCGATGCCAGCAGGGCAAGAGCCGAAACTCTCGTTCGAAATCACTTTGACTTAAGGATGATGCGAGAACGGACGCTTGCCGCGCTCGATGACAGGGGTAATGTTTTGGACCCGAACAAAAGTGATATCCGCTGGGTCCGTTTTAAAAAAGATGATAAAAAAATTGAAGGATTAACAGTCCGCCAGCGGCAGATGATAGAGGAACTCCGTGATGATGAGGATACCATTGACAAGATAAGCTTTGAAAAAAGAAGAAAAAGACTTTA
>CAYSKP010000036.1:0-1760 GCA_964431645.1 uncultured Pirellulales bacterium | reverse complement strand
AGAATCGAGACAGAAAACGTTCTTTTGACAAAGGCGACACAGGCATATTACGAATACAGGGACAGCATCCGAAAGATAAGATTGTATCGTGACACACTGATACCAAAGGGCAGGGAACTGCTGCGGTCATCGGAGGCGGCGTATCGGCAGGGAACGATTGATTTTTTAAGCTTAATTGACGCTCAGCGGACGCTTTTGGATTATCACTTGTCTCTCCGGCGGGCGATTGCGGACAATCGGCAAAAACTGGCGGCACTTGAAATGCTTGCAGGAGCAGAACTTGAAATTAATCAATAGGTTCAAGGAGACAAACTGAGTATGAATAAAAAAATTGTATTAACAATTCTTGCGGCAGGACTGATTTTATTGGTGGTAAATATAAAAAATATATTCGGCACTGAACCGGCCGGTAAAAGCGAAAAAATCCCGGTTATTCTCGATACCGACATAAGCGACGACATCGACGATACCTGGGCATTGGCATTTCTCCTGCAGTCGCCTGAATTCGACGTCAAACTTATAACCACTGCTGTAGGCGACACCGCTGCCCGCGCTAAAGTTGTCGCAAAAATATTAGAAACAGCCGGCAGAACTGATATCCCAATCGGCATCGGCGTTCAGACAGGCGATATGAAAAAAGGACACAGGCAGGATGAATGGGTAAAAGATTTTGATATGAGTAAATACACCGGCAAAGTTTATACCGACGGCGTGCAGGCAATGATTGATACAATTATGAATTCACCGAAACAGATAACATTAATCGCTGTAGGTCCCCTCCCCAACGTGGCTGCAGCGTTGAAGCGTGAGCCAAACATAGCCAAAAAGGCCAAATTTGTCGGAATGCAAGGCAGCGTCCACAGAGGCTTTGGCGGAAAATCCAAGCCGGAGCCGGAATATAATGTCAAAACATTTATCAAAGCGTCACAAGTGGTTTTCAGCGCCGGCTGGGAAATGACCATTACGCCGCTCGATACATGCAGTCTGGTAGTTCTTAAAGGAGAGAAATATAAGAAAGTTCTTAACAGTGACGCCCCCCTCGCAAAAGCAGTGATTGAAAATTATCGGGTATGGCTGAATGCCCATAATAATAAAAACCCGGCAGATATCAATAATAGAAGTTCCATTCTGTTTGATACCGTCGCAGTTTACCTCGCTATGAAAACCGATTTTCTGGAAATGGAAAATAACGGCATTCGTGTAGCAGACGATGGAATGACCGCAATTGACCCCAACGCTAATAAAGTCAACTGCGCCGTAAAATGGAAAGACCTTGGAGGTTATGAGAATTTCCTTGTTGAACGATTGACCAAATAAATTAATAATTTAAGAAAGGTTACAAAAATGAATTTAAAAAATATAACAACAATGCTGACCATTGTTTGTCTGGCGGCAATAACTGTTACCATCGGATGCAAGAAAAAAGAACAGCCGACGACCCCTAAAACGCCGGCAATGGAAATGAAAGATATGCAAAAGCAGGCGGCAACGACGGCAGAAGAGGCAAATAAGGCAGCCGCAACAGCAATGGCTTCAAACGAACAGACGACGTGTCCCATAATGGATGGCAACAAAATAAACAAGAATGTATTTGTTGAATACAAGGGGAAGAAGGTTTATTTCTGCTGCGCAGCATGCAAAGAGCCGTTTGAAAAAGACCCTGAAAAGTATATCGCCAAACTGCCGCAGTTCGCGAAATAAAAAATTAACCGCGGAGCTCGAAGATAAAAAGGGGATTCAAAAAATGAAACCAAAGATAT
>CAYSKP010000035.1:0-15077 GCA_964431645.1 uncultured Pirellulales bacterium | reverse complement strand
TCGATACGCTTAATGCCGCATTGGCGTGTCCTCGCCTGGCGGCAAGTTGGCCCGAGATTCACAAAGCTGGATATAAATTGAAGGTGATGTAATGACGTCGAAAGAACACTTCGAGCACGCGGCAACCTCGATAGCCGCCCTCAACCGAGACGAGCTTAAAAGACGCATTAAAAACTTCCGCGGCCGCTTCAAACTCGATTTCACCGAAGATTACCTTAATCAGCTAAATGTAGACCGGCTCAGGCACATCCTCCTTGCCGCCCACATAAGCGCAAGCAGCACCCGTTAAATTTCGAAACCTTTCCCTTTTTACCCCTTCCAAATCATTAAACCCTTTATATAAAGGTACTTAGGCAGCTCAGTTTCGGTAAAAAATCGACAAAATTTATTGACAATCCCTCGTTACCTTTATAGAGTATATGGTACGACAACTGGTTCTGGATGCGAGAGGGCATCCGGCGTTGCCTGTGACTGGAGAGACTTTATATGATGATTTTAAGGAGGATGCCAATGTCAGCAACACGACCATTCTGCTCAATCATAATTTTTGTATGCATTTTAAATATATGTTGTTTTTCTACTGCACTGGCCTATGAACATACCATTTATGTATGGAACCCGGTTGGCAGCGATTGCAACTGGAATAATCCTGATAACTGGAATTATGGTGTTCCTATGCCTGAATTCCAGGCCATTATTGAGCCGAAATTGCCAAGCCCATGCATCTATGGCGATGCTGCGTGCGCGTTTCTGACCATAGCCCCATGGTCATGGACAGGCGCTCCTGATATAAGCGTCGATATGTATTCAGGGACTTTCAATTGCAATTATGGAATTTCAATCGGTGCGTGGGGGACCTATTCTAATCAGACAGACAATACAACTATTCCCTGCTTTAATGTGTATGGCGGCACGGTAAATCAGTCAGCTTCACCGGGTGATGGTATCCTTATCGGCGGCGGCGATACGGGATATCGCGACCTCATGGGCAAAATGAATGTGTATGGCGGATACGTTACTGCCCGCAGAATAGAGCTACGATTTGGCGAGATTAACCTATTTGGCTGAACACTTGACTGCAATACAGACGCGAACTTTATCTTACAGCAGGATAGACCCCAAAACAAAATTAACGTAAACGGCGGCACATTGAAAGTCAAAGGCAATCACCTGACTGAATTTAATAATTATGTAAATAACGGCCGGATTGTATGCCTGCGCGGCGGCCAGCTCAATTCCCCAGTTTATGATGGTACATATACATCCATTACCGGCTCAGTCGATTTTAATCTCGCATGGAACCCGTCCCCTGAAACCAACGCGGTTAATGTTCATTACAGGGTTGGGGATGTAAATATTCCAATTACATTAAGCTGGAACTCCGGCGAGCCTAATGTTGTTGCCCATGATGTATATTTCGGGACATCAAGCAGTGCACTGGTTCATCAGGGTACAAGTTATGATGTCGGCCCGGGGCCGCATACATGGGATATGGCCTTTGATTACAAAATCTATGCAAATTATTATTGGAGAATCGACGAGATAATAAATAGTGATTCTGGTTGGATAGTTAAAACAGGCCAGCTCTGGAAGTTCAAGACCCATGATGGAAAGGCTTACAATCCCAAGCCGATTAACGGAGCTTCGGCATTAAGCCAGCCGCTGCAGTTAAGCTGGACAAAAGGCGATTTTGCCGCAAATACTAATGGTCATAAAGTTTATTTCAGTACTGACGCTTCTGTTCTTCATCCGCTTTTTCCGCGACCTTCGGACTATCGGTTCAGAGGTCAGCAGACCGGCACAACCTATTCGCTTGCTAATCTTGCTCCTGATTTCGTTTTAGTCCCGGGAAGAAACTACTACTGGGCAGTTGATGAAGTAAACGGCACAACAACGTGGAAAGGCCCCACTTGGAGCTTTACCGCCTCTGATTATGTTGTTGTCGATAATTTTGAAGATTATAACAGCGCTGCCGAGGTAAATGCCAATTGGCTAAGCGGCTATACAACCTGCCAAAGCGAAGGCCCCGATATAACCGCCAACGCGGTCCGCAATTTTATCCATGATGCAGATGGAAAGTATATGCAGGTTGGATATCGTAACTATGTTACTAATTACTTTTCAGAGACAAAACGCAGTTACAATCCTGCCGTTTCATTTACAGGTTCTGGAGTTCTCAATCCTGGGCCTTTCAGTTTATATATTCAGTATCGAGGCTTTGCGCAAAATCCGGCTGACCCAACATATGACAGGATGTATGTGGCCCTCGAAGATTCGGCCGGCAATATTGGTGTTTTTAATAATCCAAATCCTAATGCTCAAAAAATTGTTTCCTGGACTTCATGGACAGTCCCTCTAAGTAGTATTGCTTCTGAAGGAATTCCTACAGACGTTAATTTATCAGCAATCACGAATTTCTATATTGGATTTGGCCAACGCTGTAACTTCTACATGGACGGAGGCGGTGACGGCAACGTGATGTTCGATAATATTCTTCTGGTTCCTTCGATGTGTGACTGGCCGGGAATAATGCAAGCTGATTTTGATAAAAATTGCTATGTCAATATGTATGACCTTTCATTGTTGACGCAATTTTGGCTTGAAAGCTGCCCTGTGTCCAATCCTTGTATTGGTATTATAGAGCCGGGATGCCCTCCTGGTGCTCAATGCCTGGTGTATAGATTATATTATCCTGTAACAGACTTTACAGGAGATGATACAATAGATTTTGAAGATTTCAGGATACTTGCACAGGAGTGGAAAACCGTTTTGCTCGGCCCTTAAATAACTCTGCAAAAATATATATTTTGCGGCAAATAAAAAAGCCGGAGTCATCAAACTCCGGCTATTGTAAGACAGTGGTAATAATATAACACATTTATTTAGATTTCCGCTGCCCTACAGAAACCAAAACACCATATTGGAAGAAAAGAACTATTTACTTTTCACACCTTTTATTATACACTCTTATCTTAGATTATTGCAATAGCTTATAACGGATTTTATTAATTTTTTTAAAACGCCTAAATATTTGCAAATTAAAGACTTATGTTTAAAAAATGGGTTCTAAGCAAAAATCTTAGATTTTTGGCGACTTTTAATTGGCCCTAAAACCTATAAACTGACTTCTACCGTTTTATCATAATTGCCGAATACAAATCCGAATGTCACTATCCCAGAATGAGCATCGATCCTTACATTTTTAATATTTATTGTAAATTTGCAGTTTGTAAAATCGAAATCACACGAAGCCACTGCGCCTGCATATTGATAGAAACATTTATAACGTCCCGTTTTAACAAGTAAGAACTGGTCGCCGGGTATATTGAAGGTTTGCTCTCCCCAGGTGATTGTTAATCCTTGCGTAACCACTGAATCGTCTTTTACTGTTAATGTCCCTTTGGCAGACAGCTTGTCAGAATTAGGTTCAGTATTGTCAGTTGTTTTTATTTTAGATAATGCAAGTGTATCGGCATATCCGCTTAGAAGGCGAATGGGAATTGATTTTTTACGGTTAACGATAGTTTCATCTGCAACTCCTGTCCCGCAGTATCCGCCTGTATCAAAAGTTACATAGAAGGGACAGCTCAGGCCCGTGAGATTAATATTTTTGGCATCCAGGGTGAAGGTTTTTTTGCCTGTGTCGAATTTTAATAATGTAATGGCGCCCGGCAGTCCGGCAGCGGGTTTGTATTTATAAGTGTAAGTATTTTTCTTTTGAGTAAATGCATTGAAACCAATATTTTGTTCATAGACAAGATAGTCATCCGCTAATGAATATATCTTTATGTTTACAGTGCCTGATGAAATTAATTGTTCAATCGCGGCAGCTAAATCTCCTGAGAAAGATATATTATCTAAGCCAATGATTTTGCCTGCCTTTACCGTGCATTTCTTAATCGGTATATACGGGGACAAATACAATCCATCAACAACCTGCCGTTCAAATTCCGGTCCCTGCCACGCGGCTGATACATTATCAGCGCCGCTGCCATCTTTATGTAAAATCTCAATATAATATTTTTGTCCGCCTGTAAGCCAAATCGGCAGAGATTGCTGCTGCGGATTTAAATCCCATTCATGAGAATTTGTAAAAGTTGGAGTATAAGCAGTTAAAACTGCATTTCGCGGTTCAATGTCAGTGCTTAACCATAATTGTGCCCTGTCATCGCCTGCGACCCAGAATGTATAATTTCCGTCTGTAATGGGATTTATATACCCCCGAATCCTTGTGCCGTAATTATCAGCCCAATTGGAGGGGACATCCATATTTGTAATAAGCTCTTTATCAAATGGTTTATTCGGATAAGCCGAACTTGAGGTCAGGCTGTTTACTTCGCTGCCGAAAATATTGAGCCACCATTCACGCAGAATATTTCCAGACCCCTCTCCGATTTTAGTGAATTTCAGCCAGTTTATATTCCAATCATTCGAATCAAATACAAGCCGCAGTATATGACTGCCCGATTCGAGCAGCAGTCCGTTAACATCATAACTGATAAAATTCTGGTCCCCGCCGGTTGATGGAAAATTCAATTGGCCTGTTAAATTTTCGCCATCGAGCTGGAGATGTAAAATGCCATTTGAATCGGCAGATGCGACCCGTGCCTGGAACTGATATATAGCTGTAGACTCGACATTGACAGTGTATTCAAGCCATTCACCCGCATAAATTCCATTAACATCGAAACCGCCTTCGAGACAGGTTTCGATATCAACATCATCTGTGCGGAAATTATTTCCGTCATTTCCTGAGCTGTTGTCGTGATAAGCTATGCCTTGGCCGCCTAAATCATAATTTTCCGCCTCAATGGTTCCCGGGATTGTCCAGGCATTGCCATCGTAAGGCGCTTGAGTTGGGACATAGATAGGGACATTAAGCAGCAGCATGCAGCTTCTCGGCAGGTTAACATCGAAGGTATTGCCGCTTGTAAATGAAACTCCCGCAAGAGAATTGATTGTTAAAGGATCAGGATGAACGCTGCCGTTTATTTTAATATCGCGCAGGTCCTGGAGCGGGGTTGTGCCGCCGGATGGGGTTGTGCCTGCACCCTGCATCAGCCATGATTGTCCTGAGGCTTGGGCTATTAATCCGGTGATATTAAGTTCGGCGGTCAAATCGGAATTAGGAGAATTATTGATTATGAAAATCGTCAGATTATTCGCGTCATCTCTGCTTGCGTATGCCCGGACGATTGAATTTGTGCTTTCCGCCGAAACCATCTCTCTTCCGAATTTATTCGTAAGGAACGGATAAACATACCAGTTCGGGAATGTGTACCACATCGGGTAATCGCCTTCGGTGGTATAATAAGAAGTCCCCCAGTTATTGGAGCCTTCCCAGCCGTTTTTGGCCATTTCCAGAACATATTGAAGCTGAAGCATAGCACTGACATAGAGCCGCCATCGTTCATATGTGTTATCGATGCCGCCTGAGTTCCATTCTGTAAGCCAGTATTTGATTTGGCCCACATATTCAGGGCCAAGGACATCAGCTATAATCGAATTCATGCTCTCGGTGAAATCCTCTATTTCATCGACCTTTGCCCCAAGCAGAGTTGGATTATAGCTGCCGTCACAACCGGTGCCCGGATAGGCGTGAACTATAAGAAAATCGGGCACGACGCCTTTGGCGTAAGCCGCAGTTAATGTATCCCGTGTCCATAATCCTTCATATGTATACCAGGGCTGATTTGAATCATAAGGTTCCGCCACTGCACCGATTTTTATATTCGAATTTACCGCCTTCATTGCGATATAGAAATCTGCAAATAAATCACCATAATATGTGCCGTTTATGCCTTCGAACCAGCCAGCTTCCCATGAGCCGCCGATTTCATTTCCGATTTCCCAGTATTGCGCGGAAGGTGTTCTGTTTTTCTGGTCCTGTACCCATGCGACAGCAGCCGCAATCGCCTCAGCGTCATCATGGTCTGTGTTGAACCAATATCCGGGGAAATTGACGATTGGCTGGATTGTGCCGCCAATTTTACCAAGCAGATAGAGTGTTTCATCATAACTTACAATCCATGCGTTAGAGCCGTTTGGCCCTTCCATGTCACTCCATAAATACGCGTCTCCCCACGAGCCGCCCGGCCAGCGCAAGTTTTTTTGGCCTGATGCGATAAGAAGATTATTAAAATGTGAGTTGCCGCCGTTTTGAGAGCCATCCCAGGCAGTTAGATTTGTTCCGAATAGCGTCTCAGGGATTGTCCGTATAAACGCGGCGGCATTGACATCGATGGTCAGGTCGGCTGCATAAATAGATGCACTCGGAAAAAATAAAGAAACAAAAATTATTAAAATGAAATAATGAGTGCTGCCGGTGTGTGTCTTCCTTGAAGCAATTTTTTCGTTCATTATCGCCGCCCAATAAAAGAGTTAAACATTTTTAAAATGATATCGTCATCAGATGTTTATTGCTTAACCCGTGTTTAGAGGGCATTTTTGATTTGCGTCTTATAAAAAAAGGAATTTTGATGGTGTTGAAAAACCCATTATGTGAGGCTTGAGATTTATCCGCCCCCAGGCGTGATTGCTTCCTTTTAATTTGGCAATTCTCCAGGAGCAAGCCTATTGGCAGCCACTGGAATAAAGTAGATAATAAAAGAAAGCATAAAATATAAATGATAAATAAAAGGAAATAATAGGTGACTGTGGGGCTGTTGAAAAACACAATACTTACGATTGAGATTGCTTCGCTTCGCTCGCAATGACATAAAAACGCACGTTTTGTCATTGCGAGGAGTCCCTAAGGGACGACGAAGCAATCTTGACTTTTTCAACAGCCCACTGTCTTTATTTATTACGGATTGGTTACTGCTCGTATGAAAATTGATGAAGGTCGTTTGCAAGGACATACAAACATAGGATTAATATTGGCTTCTTATGGAGTACCATAATGGACAATATAAAATTAGAAAAAACATATTATCCAAATGGGCAAATTGAACAGGAGGGAAGTTATGTTAATGGGGATCATCGTATCCCTCATGGAACAAATAGACGTTGGTATGAAAACGGAGTACTTGCATGGGAAGGAACTTTTAAGAATGGTATTCCCAATGGCTGGAATCGTCAATGGCATGAAAATGGTGTTCTTGCGAAGGAAATTTATCTGAACCAACAAATACCTGATGGAGTTAGTAGACAATGGGATAGCAAAGGTAAATTAATAGGAAGTTTTGAAATCAAAAATGGAACCGGTGTACAAAAGGAATGGCATGAAGATGGAACGATCAAAATTGAAATTCCTTGGATAAATGGTATTGTCACAGGGAGAATTCGAGTGTATTGGGGGGATGGAACTGTATGTGGAGATGAATATAATATTAAAAATAGAAAAGTTTCTAAAAAGAAATATTTAGAGGCGTGTAAAAAAGACCCTACGTTGCCTCGCTACGACGATATCGAAAAAGACAAGAAATCCCAAGCTGTAAAAAAACCTCCTATACCGAACAATGATGAATTATGCAAAGAAATAATTAATTCTCAACAAGCAAAAGAAGCAAGGGAATGGATGAAATCAGCAAAATGCATTTTAGGAGAGGCAACTAACGAGGAAGATTCTAAAGAACTTGTTGAATCATTATATAAAGCGGGAGCAGAAAAGGTTTGGGTATTCGAAATAAATATTGATGAATCAGGAGAACAATATTCAGGAAGACTCATCGTTGAAATGCCTGCAGATTCTAAGAAAAGGAAAAAGATTTTCGTAATTTGTGATGAAATAGCAGAAAATCTCGGATTTGATCCAGAAGAGGATTGTGGACAGAATTATCGTTTGATGATGCTGGATTAATACCACTGAAGCGAACGAAAACAGGAGTATAAATAGGGACAGTGGAGCTGTTGAAAACACAATACTTACGATTGAGATTGCTTCGCTTCGCTCGCAATGACATAAAAACTCACGTATTGTCATTGCGAGGAGTCCCTAAGGAGGACGAAGCAATCTCGACATTTATTGCTGCTGCACTTCGGCTGTTTTATTGTAATTACCGAAGGCAAGATTAAAGTCTACCGAGCCAAATTGCCAGACAAGGTTAACCTGTTTTATCTTGATGCCAAAAGCGCATTTTGTCAGGTTAAAATCGGCTGAAATTACAGGGCCTTGCGTCGAATAGTATTTGCTTTTCCAATGGTTCGTTTTTACAGGAACAAACTGGCTGCCGGGAATCGTGAAAGTTTGTTCGCCCCACGTTATAGTCAGCCCATCTGCCAGGGATGAATCATCTTTGACACTTAAGTTTCCTTTTACAGAAAGCGAATCGCCGTTAGCTGCGGAAGAAATCTTTAAGTTCGATTTTGAGACATAAAGGGTATCGGCGTATCCGCTCAAAAGGCGAACAGGAATTAACTTTTTGCCATTGACTATTGTTTCATCAGCAATGCCGAACCCGGAGTAATCTTCTAAATCAATTAGAACATAAAAAGGACATGCAAGCCCTGTGAGGTCAACATTCGCGGCTTTGAGTGTAAAGGTGTTTTTATTAAGGTCAAATTTTAATTGTGTTACGCCGCCCGGCTGGCCTGATAATATCTTATATTTATAGGTATAAACATTTTTCGTATTAACAAACAAATCAGTGCTTATAGTTTGTTGATATACGAGGCAGTCATCAGCACCAGAATAAATTCTGATATTTACATCATTTGCTGCGGCAATTATTTCTGGTGTAAGATTAAAATCTCCGGCGAATGTAATCGAATCAAGGCCCTGGATTTTACCGGCCTTTACTTTACATTTATTAATTGCAATATTATAGATGGTGGCGTCGGTTATAACAAAAGTGCGGCTGCTTGATTTATGATTAAGCTCGGCCGTCACTGTGCACTGCTGATAACTATTAATATCGAACACGCTAACCAATCCATTTTCGTTTACTGCCGCGTAATTTCCATCAACAGACCAGTTCACTTCTCCGGCGGTCACATCCTTTGTGCTGCCGTCATCATAACGAGCCAGGCATGTAAATTGAATAGTTCCCAATTCTGCCGCAGTAGCGGGGCCGCTAATGTTTACTGAATCAACTGCTAAAGGACATTGGGGGTAATTAGAAATTTCTGATGGCGAAAAATCCGCTCCCGTTCCGGTTCCATCTGAAATACCTACCAAACCGCCTAATGAGCTTACAGTCAGCCACGAAATGCGAATCTGACCCGCATAAAACATCTCAACCTGGAAGCTGTTCGAATTATTCGTGGCGTATTCCGGGACATCCTCCCAGGTGACAACTGCACGGTCTTCAAGCTCTTTATATCTTACAAGGCCAAATTGAGAGGCGTCGAAGTCTCTAAACAATGCTGATATTCGTTTTTTTGCAAAATGGCTTGAAAAGCTTTCGGCAAAATCGTCATCTCCCTGCTCAAATGTAATATAGCCATTGGCTCCTACATAAAATTTATTGTATCCTCGTCCATAGAGTTTTACATTATGAACGGTCAATGAAACAGTATCATAACTATCATCGCCCACGTTAAGGTTCGTGCTGCCGGCAGGGTCAACGTAAAAATCTGTAATCTCTCTAATGCAAGCCGAATATCTGGAAGTAGATGCATCAGGCGTAAGCAGCAGGGATTTATTTGAAAGGTCGAATGCATTAGAGTAGCTGCTGAATAGTTGTGTGAAATAATCTGCGGGAGTATCGCTTATCCTGAAATTTGCGTCGCTTATATCACTATTTATACCATCATCAATTTGTATTCTGTAATTATTGCCTACAGGCACTGTCCCCGGGACATTCCAAGAGAACTCGCCAGTATTGGAGATATTATTTGCGATTTGTAAATAATTAGTCCCTGCCTTAAGCAGATAAATGTCAACCGTATCTGCCCCGCCAATTGATGACCATGCAATAGGCCAGTTATATCCGTGAACCATTGCGGTATCGATATTAGGAGTAATTACAATCATAGATGGTGTTGCTGAGAGTGCATTATAAGCGTTAAGACGGCGGCCTGTAATTGTTGTGTCACTGAGTGAATCAACCTCATCGCCCGTCCATATAAGCCGTGCTTTTAATTCATTTAAGCTCATTGATGGATTTTTAGCCAGCAGCAGTGCCGCCACCCCGGCCACATGCGGGGTTGCCATTGAAGTGCCGCTGTAATATGCGTAATTATTATGCAAAACACTGCTGAGAATGCCGACTCCCGGTGCGCCGAGGTGAACGGTATTGCGGCCGTAATTAGAAAAGCTTGCCAGTTCATCGATATCATCCGTTGCGGCAACTGAAATTACATTTGAGATATCATATGATGCCGGATACTGAGCAAAAGAATCACAATCAATTGAGTCATTGCCTGCGGCAGCGACAAAAAGAACCCCATGATTTTTGGCGTTCGTTATTGCCGAAGCTAATGCCGCCGAGTATCCGCCTCCGCCCCAGCTATTGCTGAGAATATTTGCACCATTGGCAACCGCGTAGTTAATTCCTTCTATGGCATCGGCGGTATTACCTGAGCCGTTTTCGTCGAGGAACCTGCAGGCCATAAGTTTGCATCGCCAATTCACCCCGGTTACTCCGGCACTGTTATTGCCCCGGCCGGCGATTGTGCCGGAGACGTGTGTTCCGTGGCTGTGAAGGTCTATTACATTGCCGTCATTAGCGATAAAATTAAAACCGTGAACGTCATCTATGTACCCATTATGGTCATCATCTGCGTGGTTACCTGCCGTCTCGTGAGAATTGGTCCAGATATTAGCTGATATATCCGGATGCCTGTAATCAATTCCTGTATCGATTACCGCCACGATTACTGTATCGGAACCTGTTGTTATGTTCCATGCCGAAACAGCATCAATATCCGCATTAGCTGTGCCGCCGGATTGGCCCGTGTTTCTCATTGCCCAAAGCTGATTAAAGTAAGGGTCATTCGGGACTGCCAAGGCCTTAAGCTTGTAATTAGGTTCTATACGGACAATTCTGGGGTCTTTTTTAGCTTCTGCTATTGCCTGCTTGACGGATTTGCCTGAAGGTAATTTGACTCTCAGGATTTGCTTTTTGGCCTGATTTTGCCCAAGTGACTGTTTATTTTTTCTTTTATCTGCAAGCGTAATCTGTTTTTTTACAATTCCGCCTTCTATTGGGTTTATATCTTCAGCATCAGCATTTACATCATCTGCAAGAATTACAAGGACCTCATCTGCAACATATTCTTGCTGTTTATTTAAATTCGAATTTGAAAAAGCGGGTCCTGCGAAAAATAAGAATATTGCTGTAATCAATAGATTACAGATATTGACATAAAATCCTGATTCTCTGCTTTTCATGAGGCATACTCCAAGTGCGAAAAAACGCAAAAAGCAATTCATAGTAAATTTCCCCCGAGTTGTTAAAAGAGGGCGGACTTCCAAATCTCCTCTCAATAAATTATGCAAAATGATGGACGAAAGACAAAATTGGGCCTGTTAATGAATGCACTTAAAGGAATGAAAATGATTCTTTTATCAGACCAGAATGAAATTTATTTATCCGAGCATCATAGCAGCTATCTTTGCAACTTCAACTCCGGCTTTTTTTGCTGTTAAAGGAACGACGAGTTTTAACAGTTCGGAATTTGTTTGAACAAGTTTGGTTTTATCATCAAGCAGCTCCTCTATAGTTTGAATGATTGGTTCTGTTGAACGGAAATACGGCATAAATTCCGGCACAAGTTCTTTACCCGCCAGAATATTTACAAGAGAGAGATGTTTTGTGGTAACTAACCAGCGTCCAAGTATATGCCAAATAAATGGACTGGTTTGATACATAATCACCATCGGACAGCCGGCAGAGGCGACCTGCAAAGTTGCGCTTCCGCTGGCGACAAGTGCGAAATCGCAATCAAGGCAAGTTTTATAAACGGTATCAATTGTGTAATCAGTTCGAAAACCCAACAGTCTCGTTGAATCGAGTGCGCCTCGGGTCGATTCATCTACGGCTACGGTTGTAAATGATGCGTTTGGATATTTTTTCCGCAAAGCAATAGCGATTTGCTGCATCGGCCGCCATAGCGTGCCGACTTCTGCGGTCCTTGAGCCGGGAATTATCGCGATTTTTACATTTTTAGGATTGAAGTTTTTATAATCGCGTTTGGCCCTGTTAAAATCAGATTGAGTCAGCTCATCGAGCAGGGGATTGCCTATAAATTCGGCGGGGACACCGCGCGTTTTAAACCAGTTTTCCTCGAATGGTAAAAGACAGCACAATTTATCGCAGCATTTTCGCAGCTTATGTATCCGCCATGGCGCCCATGCCCAAAGCTGAGGCGCGACATAAAATAATGTTTTTAATCCGGATTTTTTGGCGGCTTTGGCGATATTAAAATTAAAGGCGGGCGAGTCGCAGACGATGACAAGATTGAGCTTATTGGCGGACATGAACTTCGCCGCTTTTTTTATCAATCCAATATAATGTGAGATATGAATAAACGCGTTATAAGCCATCACTGCCCTGCCTACGGTGTTCTCGATCAAGGTGCAGCCCGCCTCGGCCATTTTAGGTCCGCCGATGCCGACAAATTCCAGATTGCGATTGGCCTGCCGCATAATGCGTATTAAGGCGGCGCAATGCCTGTCCCCGCTCGGTTCGGCAGCGCTTATAAAAATCATTTGTTTGCTGTTTTTCTCGACCATAAACGCCTAAGGCTGCATGCTGAATACATCAAATTGCGTTCCATATTGGCGCAGATAGAAAAGCGAATAAGCCCTTTTGAAGGCGAATAGCGGCAGCAAAATTACTGTCCCGATATACGGCAGCATGAAAAGCACGACAAGGCAGCAGCAAAAACAGCAGGCCACAAGGCAAATAGAAAAGGAAATAAAGGCAATTGCAAACCATATAACTACTTGAAACAGGATATACAAAATCATTCTGCCTATGTTGCCGCGAATAAGTGATAGGCAAATTTTCCAGCCGGCGACGGAGCTTTCGGTATTCACAAACATAATCGGCACGACAAAATCAGTTGTGAATTTGGATACTAATCCGAAAAAGATAACTAATCCAATAAAGACAAAAATAGCCGCAATCAATCCCGATAACGCCGCAATATTAAAACCTGTTGTGCCAAGCATAATACCTGTAAAGATGCCAATTGCTATAGGAATACCAAAAGAGACAAAGGCAATCAGCCCCAGCACGATACGGAACAAAAAAAGCGAGTTGCCGTGACGGGCGTATTTGTGCCACGGAATAACAACCTCGGCCTTGTTGCCTGCGATGCAGTGAACGAACATAAATTGTCCCCTGCTTCGAAGCCAGCATAATACAAGGGCTATGATTATGATTAACGGGATAACAATTGCGGCGATTATAGTTATGATTGCCAAATTTGCCAGGATACTGTTTTTAACTGCATCGAAGCTGCTGCCGAGATTTTGGTGTCCATCGCCTCCGCCTCCCGGATTGCCGCCGGAGCCGCCCTGGCCCAATTGAGCAAGCCATGCGCAAAAGCCGATTATAAACCATTTTGATATATCAAACGGCTTAAAGAGCATCAGTTTGACATGCTCAATGGCAGGGCCAACCGGCTCGATTACGCTTACATTAAGCGGATGCTGATTATCCATAATATGGCTCCTTAATTACGGGTTAGGAGGCTGCATTATCGGGGGAGTTTTATAACGGCGAAGCTCTCTACGCACCGGCCAGTCGGCAAGAGCAATAAAGAAGATTATAAATATATTAACGACAGGCACTAACGTCAAAAGTCCCCATGCCCAGTTATAGCCCGCCTTATAGAAAATCATGCAGTTTAGCCACGTTTTTATCAGCACAAAAATAAATGAAATAAATAGCGCTATACCGACAAAAATTAAACCTACCGCCGGAGCGATGTTTTCAGGATCAAACGGGCAATCCATCATCTTTCCTTTCAAATAGTTACGAGAAATCGCTTTTATAGGCTCGAAGTAGTCTAACTTGCGAAAAGGGATTTGAAAAGGGGAAAGCGATAAGAAAAAAATCAAAAATCATATATCAAAAAGTAAAAATTGAAGAAAATTTTCATTACAAAAAGCATGTCAAAAAAGCACCGATTTTAAAAATTGCAACCTCGTTTTTAGCGTAAAAAAGGCTATTTGTAGGCGCGAAACGTTCAAATACGAAATAAAGGCAAGGCAAAGAGAGGTTCGTATCTGGAGCGTTATCAAAGGAGCAAATAGGGATTGAAATGATGGATGGAATGATGTTATCATTTTGGTTCAGAGATTTTCGTCTTGGAACGACTGACGATTTTTTAGCCACCCTATAGAGAAAGGTAAAAAGGTAAAAGGAAAAAGGTAAAAAATTAAACCACAGATTACACAGATTTCACTGAAAAGAAATAGAAGATGGCTAATATTTTTGAGAATAATTTGATTAAGTACGACCAGCCGGATTTTGAGAGGAAGTTTACGGAAATCCGGACGGCTGTATTACGGGCGACTCATTTTGACAGGGAAAAAGAAGGTCAGCTAAATTCTATCCTCGATGAAGTAATTAAAAGGGGAGATGAGGCCATATCTGAATTTACAGAGAAATTCGATGGGGTAAAATTAAGGCCGGAACAGTTCAGGATTTCACAGGAAGAATTAAACGAAGCTCACAAAAAAATAGATAAAAAACTTTTGAAGTCGATTCGCGGGGCGATAAAAAACGTCAGGGAATATCAATCAAAAATATTTACAGGCAAAGACAAGAGCTTCAAATCGACAGGGATAAGATATACGCCGATAAGGCGGGTGGGGATATGCGTGCCGGGGGCATCTGCGCCATTACCCAGCACTGTAATTATGACGGCCGTGCCTGCACAGGCGGCAGGAGTAAAGGAAATAGCGATTGTATCGCCGCCCAGATACAACGGAAGCATACATCCGGTAATTTTGGCCACGTGCAAAGAATTGAAGATAAATGAGGTTTACAGGATAGGCGGGGCGCAGGCAGTGATGGCACTGGCGAAAGGGACAGCAACGATACCAAACGTTGATAAGATTGTCGGGCCAGGCAACGCATGGGTGCAAATGGCAAAGAAAAAGGTCCTTGGACTTACAGGCATCGATTCGATCGCGGGACCAAGCGAGGTGCTGATAATAGCAGATAAAACTGCGAATC
>CAYSKP010000034.1:0-20486 GCA_964431645.1 uncultured Pirellulales bacterium | reverse complement strand
TCGGCCGCATCGTCGCGGGCGATGCAGCGGAATCGCGCCCCCGTGGCGTCGAACTCGACCGCCTCGGCGCGGAAGTCCGCGTCCGTGCTCCCTGTCGCGGAGAAGCCGACCGGGTGCGCGCGGCTGCCGCGAAGCTCCTCGAGCAAGCGCTGCCCGTAGGTATCGTCCGCGTTGATCACTGGCGTTCCGGGCGAGGGAGCGCCAGCTTCCTCGCCGGTAAAGAACAGGATCCGCTCGGTGCAGGTCGTTTTACCCGCGTCTATATGAGCGATAATTCCGATATTTCGAATTTTTTTAAGTTTCTCTGCCATTATCTATTAAAAACCATAATAAAAAAACTGCCACGGTTCGCCTCAGGCGCCGTGGCAGTTATTAACTGCTGATTACCACGCGAAATGTGCGAATGCCTTATTAGCGTCTGCCATTTTATGAACATTTTCCCTTGTCATCATTGCGCCGCCTCTTTTATTAAAGGCTTCTATAAGCTCCAGTGCAAGCCGCTCACACATTGGTTTGCCTTTTGCCCCCCTTGAAGCTTCAAGAATCCATCTTATGGCCAGGGACTGCTGGCGCTTCGAGTTAACCTGCATCGGAACCTGGTAACTTGCTCCGCCAACACGTTTACTGCGGACCTCGATCGCCGGCTTGACATTATTTACTGCCGCCTCAAAAACCTCAATCGGAGGTGCCGCTTTTTCTTTTTCAGCTATAATATCCATAGCATCGTAGAATATCTTTTGTGCGACGCTTTTTTTACCTCCCCACATTAAACAATTGATAAATTTGCCGGCAAGTCTGCTGTTATATTTGCCATCGGCTTTCAATTGGTCTTTTGACGCTGTTGCTTTTTTTGCCATTCTTGCTCAAACCTTAAAAATTATTTGCCTTTCTTTGCACCGTATTTGCTCCTGCCGCGCCTTCTATTTGCAACGCCCGCGCAGTCCAGCACACCGCGAATTATATGATAACGCACACCCGGCAAATCGCGAACCCTGCCGCCGCGTATCATTACCGTAGAGTGCTCTTGCAGGTTATGGTCTACACCGGGTATATAAGCTGTGACTTCCTTGCCGTTGGTTAGACGCACACGAGCCACTTTACGCAAAGCCGAATTAGGTTTCTTAGGTGTCATAGTTCGAACGATAAGGCATACTCCGCGCTTCTGCGGTGAGCCGCTTATATCCGAACGTCTCTTCTGGCCCTTTGATTTGGCTCTTGGTTTTCGTACCAACTGGTTCATCGTTGCCATAAATGCGTCACTCCAATAACTACTTGATACCCAATGCTTCCTTCAGTTTCGCTTCTTTTTCGGCCTCAGCTGCCTTGCCTGCTTCAATCTCACTTACTTCCTTAAATTCCTTCGGCAGCGGCGCCTCGGCTAAGTGTTTGACTTTCAATTCAAGATACGGCTTGAATGCTGTGCCTGCCGGTATTAAATGACCGAGTATCACGTTTTCCTTCAAGCCGCAAAGTCTGTCTACATTACCACCTAAAGAGGCTTCAGTCAATATCTTTGTCGTCTGCTGGAAGCTTGCCGCCGCGATAAAGCTGTCTGAACGCAAAGATGCCTTTGTAATACCTAATAGCAGTGTCTTTGCTGTCGCCATTCTCGGCTTCTTGCCTTTTGCGGGTTCAGCTCCGATTGCCTCGAGCTTTTCGTTGACCGTCGCCAGCTTTGCCTTATCTATAACCTGACCTTCCTTGAGCTCGGTTGCTTCACCGGGCGTTGCTATTTTAATACTTTCATTGAGACGTGTATTTTCGCGCCGGAACTCAAATTTATCTACCACTTCGCCCGGCAGAAATGCGCTATCGCCAACCGATTCTATCTCAATTTTACGCATCATCTGAGAGCATATAATCTCAATGTGCTTATCATTGATATTAACATTCTGTGAACGATAAACATTCTGAATTTCACCAATCAAATATCTCTGCAGCGCCTCTTCACCTTTAATCCGCAAAATATCATGCGGAACAAGCGGGCCGTCGGTCAATGTGTCGCCTGCCTCGACTAGGTCGCCGGTGTGAACGTTCAAATGTCTGTCGCGCGGCACGTGGTGTTCCTTTTCCATACCGGATTCGGAACGGATAGTAATTGTCATCTTGCCTTTGCGTTTATCGCTCTTCAGTTCTACACGTCCGCTGATTTCCGCTATAGCTGCCGGATCTTTGGGTTTGCGTGCCTCGAAAACTTCTGTTACTCGCGGCAGACCCCCCGTAATATCCTGCGTTCCGCCGGTCGCTCTTGGCTGATGAGCAAGCAATTGACCTGCCTGCACCTGCTGGCCTTCAGTAACTTCTATTCGGGCCCCTGCCGGCAGATAGTGAACATCAAGAATCTTGCCCTGGGCATCCTCAATCATAATCTGCGGGTGCTTATCACCTTTGTGCTCGATTACAACAGGCTTATTGCTTAATTGTCCCTTGCGCTCTTCTTCAAACCGGATTGTTTCACCTTCCAAAATATCAACAAACCGGATTAAACCTGAAACTTCCGCCAATATTGGAGTCCTGTGCGGGTCCCATGTGAACAATCTCTGCCCTGCTTTGACGGATTGTCCGTCTTCTACCTGTAAAACTGCTCCATATGGAACTTTATATTTGTCAATTTCGCGGTCTTTCTCATCAAGAAGCTGCATTTCACCGTTACGTTTAAGCGCTATTCCCTTTGACCTGACCGGCCTCTTCTTTCCAGATTCATCTTTCTGCTCAACATCTGTCCGATCTTCAAGCGCGACATTTGGATCTGGAACATTTCCTAAATCTCTGAATTTGACTTTGCCGTCGGCAGTCGCTTTCTGATCGCTTTCAAGAATTGCACGTGATGCAATTCCACCCGTGTGGAATGTTCGAAGTGTAAGCTGTGTGCCGGGTTCACCGATGGATTGTGCCGCTATAATTCCTGTCGGCAATCCTTCTTCGACAAGCTGCCCGGTGCTCATATCCCAGCCGTAACATTTCGCGCAAACCCCGAATGCACTATCGCAAGTCAATGGGCTTCTTACCCTGATTGCGTCAACTCCCATTGCCTCAATTTTTCCTGCGGCCTCAGGAGTTATCACTTCGTTTTCACGGACAATCATCTCATCTGTAATCGGGTTGCGGATGTTGTCTCTGGCGGTTCTGCCGATAATGAGCTGTGACAACGGGATGTCAACCTGCTCGCCTCTGGAGACTGTGCTCTTTGTAATACCCTGCAGTGTCCCGCAATCACGTTCGGTGACTATCATATTTTGTGCAACGTCTATCAGCTTACGGGTAAGGTATCCTGAGTTGGCCGTCTTCAATGCCGTATCAGCAAGACCTTTTCTTGCGCCGTGAGTTGAGCTGAAGTATTCAAGAACTGTCAAGCCTTCGCGGAAGTTGGATTTAATCGGCGTTTCGATAATCTCGCCTGATGGTTTTGCCATCAATGCACGCATGCCGGCAAGCTGCTGAATCTGGTCAACGCTTCCTCTTGCTCCTGATATACTCATCATATAAATAGGATTGAGATAAGCTGAGCCGTCATCCTTCCTGTCTTCCTTAAGGCCTCGCATCATTTCGCTTGTAACGGCGACACGGGCATTTGTCCATGCATCGATAACCTGATTATACCGTTCGCCTTCAGTTAACACGCCGGCCTGATAATTCTTTTGTATTTTCTTTACACGTTTCTCAGTTTCTTCGATAATTTCCTTCTTCTTTGGCGGAATCTTTAAATCCATTACACCAAAGCTCAATCCCGATAATGTGGCGTGTCTGAAACCTTTTTCCTTAATCTTATCGAGCAAATCGACTGTTGCGGCGCTTCCGGCGATTGCATAGCAATCACTGATTACCTGGCCTAATGGCTTTTGTCCCATTGTCCAGTTATAGAACGGCATCTTTGCAGGTAAAATATCATTGAATAGGCACCTGCCGACAGTCGTTTCAATAAGGGTTGGTTTGGATTCTCTTCCTTTCAAATCTCCAACCTTTTCGCCTTCTTTGACGATTAGTTTGGTAATACGGACCTTTATTTTGGCATGAAGCTCAACCTTGCCCATATCATAAGCAAGCAATGCCTCATACATATCACGGAATACCATTCCTTCGCCTTTTTGGCCTATAAGCATGCTTGTCAGATAATAATTTCCAAGCACCATATCCTGCGATGGTCCCACCATTGGCGAACCATTTGCCGGTGAGAAAATATTGTTAGTAGTCATCATCAGGGTGTGCGCTTCAGTCTGAGCTTCGACGCTCAAGGGCAGATGCACAGCCATCTGGTCGCCATCGAAGTCGGCATTGAAACCTTTGCATGCAAGCGGATGAAGCATAATCGCGTTACCTTCCACAAGCACTGGCTCAAATGCCTGAACGCCCATTCTGTGCAGTGTAGGTGCACGGTTGAGCAGCACTGGATGCTCATGAATTACCTCTTCAAGAATATCCCAAATCTGCTCGCCGCGCCGCTCAATCATCTTCTTTGCGCTTTTGATCGTATCGGCAAGGCCGCTATGTTTTAGCCTTCGAATAATAAACGGCTGATATAGTTCAAGCGCGATTCTCTTTGGAAGCCCGCATTGATGCAATCTCATCGTCGGGCCTATCACGATTACCGAACGCGCGGAATAATCGACTCGTTTTCCAAGCAGGTTCTCTCTGAATCTGCCCTGCTTGCCTTTTATCATATCGCTTAAGCTTTTCAGTGGCCTGTTGTTGCTTCCTAATACCGGCCTTCTGCACCGGCCGTTGTCCATAAGAGAATCAACCGCCTGCTGAAGCATTCTCTTTTCATTGCGGATAATGACTTCAGGGGCATTGAGGTCCATCAGCTTCTTCAAACGATTATTTCTATTGATTATTCGCCTGTATAAATCATTCAAATCGCTTGTCGCGAAATTGCCGCTTTCCAAAAGCACCAAAGGACGCAAATCCGGCGGAATAACCGGAATAACTTCAAGGACCATCCACTCCGCCTTATTATTGCTGGTCTTTATCGCGTCAATGACCTTTAGCCGCTTGCTTAATTCTTTCATCCGCTGAACGGAATTTGTTTTGGTAATCGATGTCCTCATTTCACCGCTGATGGCATCAAGGTCCAGTCTTGCAAGTAATGCCTTTATTGCCTCGCCGCCCATAGCTACTTTGAAATTACTGCCGTATTTTGTGCTCGCATCCCGGTATTCTTCTTCACTTAACAGTTGTCC
Organism: uncultured Pirellulales bacterium; assembly: GCA_964431645.1. Lineage (GTDB taxonomy): Bacteria > Planctomycetota > Phycisphaerae > Sedimentisphaerales > Anaerobacaceae > Fen-1362. The sequence continues at coordinate 15,309 of CAYSKP010000034.1, read as the reverse complement.
TAATTTAAGGGGGCTTTGACCGGCATCGGTAACGAGGTAATCCTGATAATATATTACCTTTTCAAGGTCGGAACCTTTCATTCCAAGGATTGTCCCAAGATGATTCGGAACGGCCTTGAAAAACCATATATGAACGCAAGGCGATGCTAAATTGATATGTCCCATCCTCTTGCGGCGCACTCTGCTGTGTGTAACTTTCACTCCGCACCGATCGCAGATTATACCTTTATATTTTGTCCCTTTGTATTTACCGCAAGCGCATTCCCAGTCTCGCTCTGGTCCGAATATTCGTTCGCAGAAAAGCCCGTCTTTCTCAGGCCTGTATGTTCGATAATTAATCGTTTCCGGCTTGCGCACTTCGCCGAATGACCAGCTTCGAATATCATTCGGGCCTGCAAGTGAAATTTTGACCGAACCGTAATCGTTTATTCGATCATAAATATTACTAATCATTTTATCTCTTGCTCCTTATGACTATATATCAAATAAGAGTTCCCGACTCCCTTTGCATTTATAAAGTTACAGTTCCGCCCAGCCGCTTCTTCTCGAGCTGAATATTCAAGCCCAGCCCTCTTATTTCATTACAAAGCACATCGAACGAAAGCGGCGTTCCGGCTTCAAGTGTGTTTTGGCCTTTTACCATCGACTCATAAATTTTCGTGCGGCCTTCGACATCGTCGCTCTTAACGGTCAGCATTTCCTGCAAAGTATAGGCCGCTCCATAACCTTCCAATGCCCATACTTCCATTTCGCCGAACCTCTGTCCGCCGGTTCTTGCCTTTCCGCCAAGGGGCTGCTGAGTAATCAAGCTGTAAGGTCCCGTTGAACGGGCATGAATCTTATCATCAACAAGATGGTGCAGCTTCATTATATATATGTAACCAATAGTCGCTTCCTGGTCGAACGGTTCTCCAGTGCGGCCATCGTATAACTGTGTCTTAAGTGATTTGGGAACCTCGACAAACAATTCCTGGTCTGATGGTGTCTTATTTTGTTTTTGAAGCTCAATTTTGCTCTGGCTCATCGCCATATTGGCCTCTTCTGTCAATTTGTGAATATCGGCTTCTTTGGCCCCGTCGAAGACAGGCGTCACTGCTGTAAATCCAAGAACCTTGGCGACCCACCCGAGGTGAGTTTCCAAAATCTGGCCGACGTTCATTCTGCTTGGCACACCCAGGGGATTGAGCAATATATCGATGGATGTGCCGTCTTCAAGGAACGGCATATCTTCCTGCGGTAATACCTTCGCGATAACGCCTTTGTTGCCGTGACGGCCGGCTATTTTGTCGCCGATTGACATTGTTCTCTTTGTTGCTACATATACTTTTACCATCTCGATAACGCCGCTGGGCAGTTCGTCACCATGTTTCAGGCGTTCAACCCGCTTCTTGGCTTCTTCGTCGAGGGCTTTTATTTTCTCAACGAATTTATCTGCCAGCTTTTCGACTTTTTCACGCATCGTCGCGGGCTTTATCCATTTAATGTCCCAGTTTGCGACCTGCTCATGAATAACTTCATCATCTTCACTGACGCCGGCCTTCTGTCTGCTGGATGGGTCGACTATATCGACCTCAAATTTCTCGTGTATGGCCGCTATCATCTGCCTGAATATCGTGCACTGTTTTGCTTTTATATCTTTCTCTATATCTTTTATCTGAGCGTTCAGCGCCTTCTTGCCTTCTTCACCGCCTGCTCCACGGCGCACAAAGCGTTCAGTCTTTATCACAACTCCTTCATAACCGTTAGGCAGCTCCAGTGAATCATTTTTCACATCTTCGCCTGCCCTGCCGAAAATCGCGTGCAGAAGTTTTTCTTCCGGAGTAAGTTCAGTCTTGCCTTTCGGTACAACCTTGCCTACAAGAATGTCCCCCGGCTGAACTCTCGTTCCTTCCTGCACAACTCCATGCTCATCAAGATTACGCAATGCTTTCTCGCTGACATTAGGTATATCGTTGGTGAACTCTTCCTTGCCTAATGGTGTTTCGCGGATTTCCGCATCGAATTCGTTTATATGAATACTTGTAAAGCTGTCATCACGAACAAGTCTCTCACTTACAATAATAGCATCCTCGAAATTGAAACCTTCGTATGACATAAACGCGCAAAGCAAATTTCTTCCCAACGCAAGCACTCCGTTAGAAGTGCCGCCGCCATCGGCCAGTGTCTGGTCTTTTTCAACTTTTTGACCAAGCTGGACAATAGGCTTTTGATTGAGGCATGTCCGTTCGTTTAATCCGAAGAATTTCTCGAGTTTATATTCATCCGTATGATTGATAACAATCTTTGTAGCATCAACAGCGGTAACTGTTCCGGCTTTTTGCGCACGAATGACCATGCTCGAATAACGCCCGGCTACTTCTTCCATACCGGTCTGAACCAGCGGCGCCTCGCTCTTAAGAAGCGGCACTGCCTGTCGCTGCATGTTCGAACCCATCAATGCCCTGTTTGCGTCATCGTGTTCAAGGAATGGTATTAATGCGGCCGATAAGCCCACTATCTGCTTGGGCGAAACATCGACATAGTTTACTTCATCATTTGTCACCTGCGCAAGCTCGCCATGCTGTCTGGCCAAAACTGTCCCTTCAGCTATCTTGTTTGTTTCCGGGTCAACAGCGCTTGGCGGCGCAAATATGGCCTTCATTTCCTCATCTGCACGCAGGAATGTAACATTATTTGTTACCTTTCCTTTTTCCACCTTGAAATAGGGTGAAAGCAGGAAGCCATATTCATCAACTGTCGCGAAAATCGCCAGAGAACTGATAAGACCGATGTTTGTGCCTTCAGGTGTCTCTACCGGGCAAATTCTTCCATAATGGCTGATATGCACATCTCGGACTTCAAAGCCCGCTCGCCTTCTGTTCAAACCGCCGGGTCCGAGTGCCGATAATCGCCTTTCATGTGTCAACTGGCTTAACGCGTTTGTCTGGTCGACTATCTGGCTCAACTCTCCGCGCCCAAAGAAGAAGTTTATACTGCTTGAAACACTTTTTGAATTAACCAGGTCAGCTATTCGCAGGGGCTGCTCGCTGTCTTTCATCGTGCTCATTCGTTCCTGCACGGTTTTACGCAGCTTTAAAAGCCCTTTACGTATTTCGCCTCCTGCTAATTCATCGATTGTCCGCAGGCGCCGATTGCCAAGATGGTCGATATCATCGACTTCTCCCTGGTTGTTGCGCAATCCAATTATATATTTTACTGCGTTTATGAAGTCGTCGGCTCGCAGCGTCATTTCTGTAAGCGCGACGTTTTGCTCAAATTTGCGGTTCAGCCTGAATCTGCCGACTGTCCCTAAACGGTATCTGTTGACATCGAAAAACTTTTCTTCAAAAAATTGTTTTGCCTTTTCCTGATTTGCAGGATTGCCCGGCCGCAGTCTGACATAAAACTTCAGCAATGCCTGATCATGGCTTTTGCAGTCATCCTCGGCAAGCGTATTGAAGACAAGTGCGTCAGAAGAACCTTCAACGATTTCAATCCGTTTTATTTCACTTTGCTGCAATATAGAAACTTTATCGCCGATTTGTGCGCCTGCTTTTACGACTATCTCGCCGCTTTCGGTATCGACGATATCACGCACTGCCCACATATCAGGCGTCAGCTTGTTTTTTGGGACCTCTTTGGTTTCGTAAAATCTTCTGATTATCTGCTCAGTCTCGCTGAAATCAGCACTTAATGCCCTAAGGAAAATTGTGGCTGGAATCTTGCTAGACTGGTCAATTTTAACCACAAGCACGTCTTTGTGCGTAACGCTGATTTCTATCCAACTTCCGCGTTCAGGAATAATTCTGCCGCCGTGCAGTATGCGGTCTCCTTCTTTGCTTTCGATAAGGAAATCCACACCAGGGCTTCTGTGAAGCTGGCTAACGATAACTCTCTCGGCTCCATTGATAATAAATTCGCCCCCGCCAATCATCACGGGAATTTCGCCCAGATAAATTGCCTGTTCGGCGATGTCCTGTCCGTCTTTATTGCGAAGCCTGCATGTTATCTTTAAGGGATAACCGTATGTCAATCGAAGCTGCCTGCATTCGTTAATGCTGTATCTTGGCTGTTCAAGCTCATAATACAGATATTCAAGAATTATCGATTTATCGTAACTTTCTATCGGGAAAGTCTCTTTAAAAAGTTCTTCCAGCCCTTTTTTTTGCCGCTTCTTTGGGTCTGCATCCATTTGCAGAAATTCCCCATAGCCTTTTCTCTGCACGACAACAAGGTCTGGTATCTCTACTTTTTCCCGCATTTTACCGAAATTACGAATCTTTAATTCAGCCATTTTTTAATCCCGAAATTAACGGCAATTATTTAAATTGTCCGATTTTAAACTTTGTGATTGATAAAATTTAAGCTATTTCAACTGTTGCTCCGGCGCTTTCGAGCTGCTTTTTAGCGGCCTCTGCCTCGTCCTTGCTGACGCCGGTCTTCACTGGTTTCGGTGCCCCGTCAACCAGGTCCTTTGCTTCTTTGAGTCCCAGTGAGGTCAATGCTCTTACTTCCTTGATGACCTGGATCTTTTTGTCTCCTGCTGTCTTGAGGATAACGTCAAACGTGCTCTTTACCGGTGCTGCTTCTGCTGCTGGGGCCGCCGGTCCTGCCATCATTACTGCGCCGCCTGCTGCCGGTTCAATACCATATTGTTCTTTGAGGTAATCGCCGAGTTCTTTCGCCTGCATCAGCGTCAGCTTTACGATTGCGTCACCTAACTTCTTTGTCTCATCACTCCAGGTTTTTGCTTGTTCGTCTGCCATGTTAAAACTCCTATTGAAAATCGCCCAATGGTAGCCGGAACTACGCCGTCCCGTTTAATCCCAAATGGGAGCAGCCATCGAAGCTGTCTTTAATTAAACCTCTTTATGCGGCCTTTGTTTCCGCTTTTTCTCCCTTGTCGATAATTGTTTTTATGCAGCCCGCTATTTTCCCTGCAGCTCCGCCAATTGCCCCCGCCAATCTCGATGCCGGTGATTTTGCCAGCATAATAATTCTGCCTTGTAATTCCACTCGGCTGGGCATCTTTGAAAGCCCCTGTGCCCCCTTGTCATTCAGTGAAGAACCTTCAAGATATGCCCCTTTAATGTGAAGGGCCTTTACCTTGCCGGTCCATGTGCTAAGTTCCTTGGCTACATCTACAATACTGTCCCCGCCGTAAACAACTACACACGGCCCGACAAAAAGTGAAGAAGCTGATTCCATTTTCAGCTTCGTCAATGTCCTTTTCATTAGAGCGTTCTTTACGACTAAAAGCTTAATGCCTTTGCTTTTGAGCGCCCCGCGCATCACGTTATTGTCAACCCCGTTGATCCCCTGCGTACTTACAACGATAAAATCGGTAACCTTCTCATTAACGATCCTCTTTTCAAGTTCGCTGCTAAGTAAATCTTTTACGAATTTGCTCATATTTTCACCCTATATAAAGATCTTGGATTTTACATCGTAATCAGAACACGGGGACTCATAGCTGCGTGAACAGATATCTTTTTAATATACGTTCCTTTTGAGCTCACCGGCTTAATTTTTTTTATGTGCGAAATAACTGCGTCAATATTTTCCGTAAGTTTTTGTGTATCAAAACTCAGTTTGCCTACAACAACATGAACGTTTCCGCCTGTATCGTTCTTAAATTCAACTTTTCCTGCGGCAAATTCACGCACAGCAGTCGCCACATCCGCGGTAACAGTCCCGTTTTTAGGCGAAGGCATCTTGCCCTGCGGACCAAGAACACGTCCGAGCTTTCCTACCTTGCCCATTACCTTCGGCGATGCTATCGCAACATCGAAATCGGACCAGCCGCCTTCGACCTTTTTAACCAGTTCTTCAACGCCGGTCTCTATGGCGCCTGCCTGTTTGGCTGCTTCAGCATCCGCGCCATCGCAAAAGGCGATTACCTTTTTCGATTTTCCTATTCCGTGCGGCAAAGATATCGCCCCTCGGATAATCTGGTCTGATTGTTTGGGGTCGATACCGAGCCAGAATATCAATTGAACTGTCTGATCAAATTTCGTCGGGCTAAAAGTCTTAAGTTTTGTAATCGCCTCAGTTACACTGACAGGCGTATCACTAATCTTCTCTGCATCTTTGCGGTATCTTTTGCCTCTGGTAATCGTCATAATTTTTATCTCTAAATTATTGGTAAATAATTAATCTACTATTTCAACACCCATACTTCTGGCCGTGCCGCGGATTATTTTTTCCGCCTGCTCAATATTGTAAGAGTTAAGGTCTTTAATTTTGGCTTGAGCAATCTGGCGGACCTGTTCGGCCGTTACTTTGCCAACCTTTTCCTTATTTGGAACGCCGCTTCCTTTGGCAATTCCGGCGGCCTGCTTGAGCAAAACCGCGGCAGGAGGACTTTTTACTTCGAAAGTAAATGTCTTGTCTGTATAAACAGAAATAACAACCGGTACGGTTGTTCCATTTAGCTCTTTTGTCCGCTCATTGAATTGCTGAACAAATTGCCCGATATTGACACCGTGCTGGCCAAGTGCAGGTCCAATCGGCGGGGCAGGAGTTGCCTGTCCGCCTGATGCCTGTAATTTTATCTTAACTAATATTTCTTTTAAGCCGCCTCTTGCTGCTGGTTTTTCCTTTGCCATCATTCAACCTCAAAAACTTGACACTATTAATCGCCGGACAATTATGCCTTTTCAATTTGCCAATATTCAATATCCAGCGGGGTGCTTCGCCCGAATATTTCAACAATAACTTTTACAATGCCTCTATCCTGGTCAATTGCTTCTACTGTTCCCTCGAAGCTCTCGAATGGGCCTTCACGTATCTTTATCTGGTCGCCCTTCTTGAAATCGACTTTGATGCTCGGCGCCTCTTCCGGCTTTTCGACTTCCTGCATCATCTTGGCGACATCCGTATCACGCATTGCCGTAGGCACGCCTTCCGTTCCTACAAAATCGCCGACACCCGGGATTTCTTTTATGACAAACCAGGCCTTTTCGGGAACCTTGCCGTCTTCAGCGGTTTCCATCTCCATAAAGACGTAGCCCGGGTACAATTTGCGCTTGTGGACGGTCTGCTTGTTGCCGCGAACCCTTTTGACCCTTTCGGTAGGAACTTCTATCCTGCCGATAACGTCAGTGATTCCGGCCGCAAGGACCTTCTGCGTAAGCACTTCTTTTACGTGCATCTCTTTATTTGAAGCAACTCTTAGAACATACCATTTCATTAAAAACGCCCCGACTTAAATTTAAAAGGGTTATCCCTTTATTGAACAAGCCACATAACAGAAAATTGAAGAACAAAATCCGCAAGTCCAAGCAGAACCGCAAGTGATATCACAACTGAAATTACCACAATCGTAGATACCGTCACTTCCTGTCTTGAAGACCAGTTCACTTTTTTCATCTCGCCTTCGGCTGCAATCATAAAATCAGCGATGCTCGGTTTATTCATCAGCCACATGATTAAAGCCGCAAGGCAGATAAATAATATTGCCGGCACCAGCGTCGAAATCATCAAACCTACGTCCGCCGCGTCCAGAGACCTGTATAAGCGGTAACATCCTATTGCCACAATCAGTGCAGCGCCGAGAACGGTAAACATCCTCGTATATCTGCCCTGACCTTTTTTATAAACACTTATACCCATAATTCACCTGAATCCTTGCCTTAACGCTTTGTTGCCATCCCTGCCTTGCCTGCCGATAAACCGTATTATCAGCTTAAAAGCCGCAACATCTCAGCGTCGGCGTCCGGCCTGCATCAGGCCAGAAGGGAATCGAACCCCCAACCTTCGGTTTTGGAGACCGACGCTCTGCCAATTGAGCTACTGGCCTACTTTGCTCTTTGCACCAAACCGCTATTTACGTTTCAGCTTATGAACCGTATGCTTCCGCTCGAATTTGCAATACTTCTGCAGTTCAAGTTTTGGAGTGCCTTCGGCAACGCTGATTTGTGTCCGGTAATTGCGCTGTCCGCAATCCTTACATTCCAGCCATACATATTCTCTTTTACTTTTCTTTGCCATACGATCCTGCTGTCTCGTTTATCTTTTAATTAACCTATAACTTTCGTTACAACTCCGGCGCCTACTGTCCTGCCGCCTTCACGTATCGCGAATCGCAGGCCTTCTTCCATCGCTATGGGTGAAATAATCTCAACTTCCATAGCAATGTTGTCGCCAGGCATACACATCTCGGCGGGTTTACCTTCACGGCTCTGGATGAGCTTTACAGATCCCGTAACGTCAGTTGTCCTGAAATAAAACTGGGGCTTATAACCCGGGAAGAATGGTGAATGTCTTCCGCCTTCTTCTTTTGTCAGAACGTAAACTTCCGACATAAAGTGTGTATGCGGTGTAATGCTGCCCGGCTTGGCAATAACTTGTCCTCTTTCGAGGTCTTTCTTTTCAACGCCTCTCAGAAGTAACCCGACGTTATCGCCTGCCTGGCCTTCATCGAGAGTTTTATTGAACATTTCAACACCGGTAACAACGGTATTTCTGATGTCCTTGGATAATCCGATAATGGACATTTCCTCGCCAACCTTGACCTTGCCTCTTTCAATTCTTCCGGTTCCTACTGTTCCCCTGCCCTTAATACTGAATACGTCTTCAACCGGCATAAGGAATGGTTTATCAACTTGTCTTTGAGGAATCGGAATATAATCATCCATTGCCTTAAGCAGTTCTTCAATCGGCTTGCATGCTGGGTCATCAATTGTCTTTGCCGCAAGTGCCCCTGTTGCCGAACCGCGGATAATCGGTGTCGTGTCGCCCGGGAACTCGTATTTAGTCAGAAGGTCTCTTACCTCCATCTCAACTAAGTCGATCAGCTCTTTGTCGTCCACGAGGTCCACTTTATTTAAAAATACCACTACCTTCGGCACGTTTACCTGACGCGCAAGCAGGATGTGCTCGCGAGTCTGAGGCATCGGGCCGTCATAAGCACTGACTACCAGAATAGCGCCATCCATTTGGGCAGCGCCGGTAATCATGTTTTTCACGTAATCGGCATGTCCCGGACAGTCGACGTGCGCATAATGCCTGTTCTCCGTCATGTATTCGACGTGGGCAGTCGCAATCGTTAAAATCTTTGTCGGGTCTCGCCGGCCTTGTGATTCTGAAGCCTTTGCTATATCATCATAGCTCTTAAATTTAGACAAACCCTTCAGATCCATTACCTTGGTCATCGCCGACGTCAGCGTCGTCTTGCCATGGTCGACGTGTCCAATCGTGCCGACGTTGACGTGGGGCTTAGTTCTTTCAAATATCGCCTTAGCCATGGTTTAAAAAACCTCCTATCTGTTTTTTGTGTCCTTTAAAAATTTCTGTTTCGTTTTTAAACATACTTTTAAATTTAACTCACAACCGGCTCTCAACGCCTTAAACTGCCGGCCTGACACTCTGCACTTAGCTGCTGATGGGAGTTGAACCCATGACCTCGTCCTTACCAAGGACGCACTCTACCGACTGAGCTACAGCAGCAACTGTTGCGCAAAAACCTGCGCAGGAACTAAAAATAGTTCCCACGCTCGGGCATAAGCCCCTAATATTACTGTCTTTTACTCAAAATATTGATTAAATCCCTGCAATGACAGCCATTACAGATTAATTAAACTAAATTGAGCAAAACAGTTTACATAAATTTGCGGCTGTCTGCAAATAGAAAAATAAAAAAATATTTATTTTTTTCTTGGCTGAAGCCTTACCTCCCATACTGCGGCCATTTGTCTCGCAAATCCAAACAAAGCTAAATGCTTGTATTCGTATCTTCTATTATGCCAAAACGTTTAATCCATCGTGCTAATTGCTGGTGCCATAATGGCCTTAAATCTTCGGTTTTTATCTTTATCAGTGCCCTGATAATTATATTAGGTTCAGCGCCGCCATTGGGATTATCTAAATACGTCTCTATTGAACGTATAACGGTGCTATCAACATCTAAGTCCTTTTCTAACAAGCAGTTACCAACTATTCTTGATGCAGCGTCGATTTTCGGCCATCGCAAATATACATCTATCAATTGACCTAAAATCTTATCTTTTTGTTCCTTGTTTCCCGCTGATTCTCTTAATTTACCTAGATATTCTGCAGCTTGTTCGTATTGTCCTGATTTTATGTAAAGCTGGGCAAGTTTTGTTCGTGTCTCTTTCGCTATGGCAATTCTGTTTTCTGAGGCTGATTTTCGTTCAGCGAGCTCAAAAAATGATAACCATTGTTCATCAGAAATCTTAGAAGGGCCCGCTTGTGTATCGAATTTCACCATCCAGTAATCGATAACATTGACATCGTGATTATTAAATATCTTCATCATGGCCTGCCATGAAGGCTTGCTGTCTGATTTTGAACTGATTTTTTCCCATAACCAGGGCAAATCATCTTTACTGCCGATTTCTCCGGCAAGCTCTAAAATCCTGTCCCTTACAATCTGACTTTTGTCATTAATAAAATCTTTTGTCAAAATTTTCAATGCCCTGTACTTATCTACACATATAACTCCGTCAACCGCGGCCTCCCTTACAATATCGCTTTCATCAGCCAAAGATTCTTCAAAAATTGCGGCAAACCGCCTGGCTGATTCAGGCTTATATGCGCTTTGTCCGCACAGCCTCGCCATTGTCCCCAATAAATCTCCGCGCAGTGCGCTGTTGTTGTTGATTTTGTCTTTTTCGTATCTTTCAACAAGCAAATCCATATATTTGGCAGCGTCATCTTCTGAAAGTCCCCCCGGCTCGATGAGCTTCCTTATTACCTCTGCGCCCCTGTGAGCGATTTTTGCGTCATCGTCGTTGAGATAAATAGCTGCCCATCCTAATGTTTGCTTTCGAAGTTCCACAGAAAGCTGAAGGCCGGATGTGGGGACAAGTGCGTAATGACATGCCGCACCGAGGGCCACAAATAGTTCCCGTTTCACCTCTTCATCCTGCTCGCTGCTGAACTGTTCTGCGATTTTTTCAGGTAAACCCAATTCACCTGTTAATGAAAGCAGCTTTGCGGTTGCAAGCCGGACATCTCTGTTATCACTCGAAATCAGCTTTACCAAAATCGGCCCCAGCTCCGAAGGCAATTTTGATTGCATCCCTATCCGCCATTGTGAAACTTTATTAAGCGCCCAAAGCCGTATTGTCGGTTCATAATTATTTAATTGCTCTATCAGGAATTTACCTCGCTGTAAATCATCGCTGATTACATCATAGATTCTGTCCAGAGAGCTTAAATACAGCTTTCGCCACTGATCTTTTTCTTTCTCAAGCTCGCTTATATTTGATTCCTGTCGGGCAAAACAGTCCCGCTGAAATCTTTCCATTCCTCTTGTTTGCAGCTCTTTTAGAACTTCTGCCTGTTTTCTCGAATCTTTGCTGACAGGTATGCCTAATGAAACAAGCGTTTCTGCCGCTGTATCCGCTACCTGCTTATCTTTATCCCCCGTTAATTCAGCTATACGAACTATTGCCCGGATATCCATCTGCATTTTCATAGTAAATATTGCGTTGGTCCGAGCCTTTGCCGGCATTCCTGCAGATACGGCCATCGGTTCCAAAATGCCTCTAATTTCATCATAATCGTATAAGAGCATTGCTTCTGAGGCATATTTTGCGACGGAAATGTCTTCATTCTTAAGCAGTTCCGCTAAAGGCTCCACAAAATCTTTTTTATTTCTTATTTCCCTTCTCGCCTCCCTGACGGCAATCAGGGCATTGCAAACTGCTTTTTTCGCCGGTTTATTCTCGGTTTGTTTTAAAGTTTCTATTAAAAATTGTCTGGCTCGCAAATTTTCACCGAAAAGCAGGACTGTTGCTGCATCTACCCTGATTTCATCAGTTGAACCGCGAAGCAATGCCTCTTGATTTATTTTTAACTGTGTATCCGTCTCAACCCGCAAAGATGCAGAAATCATTGCTTTATCTTTTTTATTTTCCTGCTGCTGGCATCCGGTAAAAAATGACATAACAAAAATCAGCAGATATGGCGATGTGCGATTTATAAAAAATTTATGCATCATTATTTCCAGATTTTTGTGAAACGATTTCTATTTTCATTATTTTTGATGATAATCCGCAATAATATAAACGTCAACGTTGATTTAGAAAAGTCCCATAAAAATTATTGTCTTGGGTGAAATTTCTTGTGAATTGTTCGTAATCTGTCCTGGTCGACGTGTGTGTAGATTTGTGTTGTCGATATATCAACGTGTCCTAACATTTCCTGAACGCTCCTCAAATCCGCACCGCCGCTAAGCAAGTGCGTCGCGAAACAATGTCGCAGCGTGTGAACAGTTAAATTTCTCGGCATCCCTGCGCGAGCCGCATATCTTTTAATAAGTCGCCAGACTTCGATACGGCTCATCGGCCTTCCTGTTCGGCTTAACAGTAAAAAATCTCCGCTAAAATTTTTCGCCAGCTTCGGTCTCATGCCTCTTAAATATTCCAAAGTTGCTGCTGCGGCAATTTTTCCTAATGGTATGACACGTTCCCGGCTGCCCTTTCCTATACAGCGAAGATACCCGACATCAAGATTCAAGTCCGATATTTTTAATCCGGCGATTTCACTTGCTCTTACACCTGTTGCGTAAAGCAGCTCCAGCATCGCCTTGTCTCTTAAATAATATTTTTCTTTTGGTGATGGTGCTTCCATCAAATCCATCATCTGTTTTTTGCTGCAAATTACAGGAAGCCGTTGCCAAAGCTTGGGACCTTCGAGAATTCCGGTAAAATCATCCTCTATTATCCCGTTCATCTTCCCGAATCTTAAAAACATCCTGATTGCCACTAATGCCCGTTTGGCAGAGGCTTCAGCCTTGTTGTCCTTTGCCAGAACTATCATATATTTCTGTATCAATGCAGGCGTAATCTGATTTAATTGTGCCGCCCTGCTTGTTTCGCAAAATTCCAAAAAATCTCTCAAATCCCTGCCGTAACCCTGGATTGTGTTATCAGATAATCCGCCTTCAATAGTTAAAAAATTTAAAAAGTCCCTTACCAGCCTTCCTAAAGGCAGTTTTTCTAATTTATCAGCAATTGTTTTTGTCTGAACTGAAGGTTTCACTCTATGCTCCAAAACATTCGGTGATTATTTATAAATTCATCGGCGTATCAGGCAAATAATCTTCTAAATTTAATTTCAATTTAAATGATTTCCAAAACAATCATTCGTAAGCCCTTTTCCACTAATTTTTAGGGAATTCGCCTATTGGGGCACATAATTTCTGATGATATAAAAAGCTTTATTTTAGGAGATGATTATGGCTGCTGTTTTACCCAAAACTGAAAAAAGAGTGCTGGAAAATAGCCCCGAAGAGATAAACCGGCGTTTACGGCGTCAAATGGAGACAAGAATATTTTATTTCGCCGTCCATCCTGATCTCATCGATGACAGGCTGGTTGAACTTGATAATGAATGGGATATCGAAAGACTTCTCGAAGCAAATGCCGCGGGTGTTAGTTTATTCGGTGTTTTAATGGCTGCTAAAAACCGCACCTGGCTTTTATTGCCGATGGTTGTGGCAGGATTTCTGATGCAGCATGCCCTTCAGGGATGGTGCCCTCCTGTTCCGATTTTTCGAAGGCTTGGTATCAGGACAACCTACGAAATCAACATTGAACGAATTGCCTTAAAGGCCTTGCGCGGAGATTTTGGCAAAATAAAAGATGAAGAGTCGTCTAAAAGAGCGCTTGCGGCTTTAGAAGCGGCAACTATGTAAATAAGAATCATCATTCATTAAATTTTAAAAGGAGACATAAAATGCCGCGCGCAAATCTAAAAAAGAAACTCCCCGCCCATGCCCAGCATATTTATGATAAATCTCATAACCAGGCTGTAAAGCAATATAAAAACCCTAAAAAAAGAAGAGGCTCTGAATCTCAGGAAGCCGCCGCACATAAAGTCGCCTGGGCTGCCGTAAAAAAAGAATATAAAAAAGGCAAAGATGAGAAATGGCATAAAACGAAAAAAAAGGCTGACAATCTTAAAGATAAGCTTACAAAACCTGCTTTAGAGATTTATAAAAAAGCATTCAAAAGCTCTTTTGACGAATTTAAATATCCTAACAAACGGAAATCCAAAAAATCTAATCCAAAGAAAATTCCCGATTTAGATATTTAGTATCATTATTAAAGGCCGAAATATGCAGGCTATCTGGAAAGGAAGAATTCAATTCGGACCGGTAGATGTGCCGGTGAAAGTATATTCAGCCGTCTCAGATATTGCCGTCCATTCTCATCTTCTTCACGACCAGGACAATGTCCGCTTAGAGCAGAAAATGGTCTGCTCGCAGGAAGGCAAAGTCGTCCCTGATGAAGAGTATGCAAAGGGTTATAAAGTTACAAATGATGAATATGTCATAATTGAGCCTGATGAACTGGATTTTATACAGTTTCCCGATTCCCGGCAGATTCAGGTCATGGAATTTGTTGATGTATCCCAATTAGATGACCGTTTTCTCGCCAGAACTTATTATCTCGGCCCCGATAACGATGACCAGCTTTATACTAATCTTATGCAGAGCTTGAAGGACACTAAACTGGCGGGAATCTGCAAATGGGTAATGCGGAAAAAATCCTATGTAGGTGTTATGAATATTGAAAAAGATATTATCACTTTAACCGTTCACAGGTTTTTCAGCGAAATACTAAATCCAGAAACAAAAGAATTTAAAAATGAGAAAATATCTGCAAGAGAAAATGAAATTGCCAAAAATCTGATAAATGAGCTTAAAGATAAATTTCATCCCGAAAAATATCATGATGAATATCAGGCCAAGCTGCAAAATTTAATTGAGCTCAAGGCAAAAGGCAAAAAGATAACAATGCCGCATATTGAAAAGGCCAGGGAAACAAAAGATAACCAGCTTCTTAACGTCCTCGAAAAAAGCCTGGCGTCATTAAAGCATAAATAATTATGCCAAAGCTGACCTTAAAAAAAGTTGCTGTAAACGAACTGGTCTGCGATTCATGCGGCCAACATTTTCATTATGATCATCAAAGGCACTGCTGGAAATGCGATTCACTTATTTGCCCGCACTGCAGCTCAATCGAAAATATCTGCCCTGAATGCAGAGACCAGATATTGCCTGAAAATATCGAACCAATGCTGGCCTTCATCGGCAAACTTCAGACGGACTGGAAAAAATGGGCTTACGAATTTAAATGGGATGGCATCCGCGCAATTACATATTGGAACGGCCGCCATATCAAAATTGAAAGCAGAAATCTCCTGAATATTACCTTTCGATACCCCGAGTTCGCTGATTTGGGCAAATCATTAAAAGAAAATGCTATCGTCGATGGTGAGATAATCGCCCTTAATAAAGATAATCAGCCGGATTTTTCAGTCTTGCAAAAAAGAATGCTTATAAGTCCCGCAATG
>CAYSKP010000033.1:0-1861 GCA_964431645.1 uncultured Pirellulales bacterium | reverse complement strand
TTGCCAAAATATCCTCGTTCATACCCATGCTCTTGTCATGCTCATACTCTTCAAGGTAGAGGTACGCTTTAAAAATTGGCTCTTTAGGCAACAAAGGAATCGGCTGGAATTTCAATAACGCCTCGCCATACCAGGATGATTCATAGGGATGCGCAACGATAGCCTCTAAAATGTTTGTTCCATCCGTTTTAAACATTTCGTCAAGTGCCAGCCATACTTCTTTGCTCCAAATAACAGGGAAAGGATTGTAATTATAGGAAGGGCCTTGCCGGCCAAAATATTCGCGCATGTCTTGTGACATCCGCTCGAAATACAATTCTGTCTCCTGTATGCCATTCATCAAACAAAACTGCAAGAATGGCTTTCCTTCATGCAGAATGGTGTATGGGTAACCCTCCGGCGATAAAAAGTCACTGGCAAAAAATTCGCGAATAAACCGTGAGTCCGAGTCTATGCAAACACAGTTTTCATTTGGATTTACCCTCCAAAATTCGGCCTTTACTATTTGCTGCGAAATATGTCCTGGCAAACGCAGATATTGCTCCATGTCGATCGCAGGATTCGCAGAAACAACTTCTTCATCGCTGATCCAAACAATATCTTTCGTACCAATCTTGGCTTTAAATATTTCCAGATCATTTTCCGGTACCGATATATACAGCGGCAAAGCATCACGGTTAAATTTCCTGACACTTTCTGCCATAGCTGCTGCGCGTTCCATATCAAGACCATAGCTTTTACAGAAAATGGAAACATTACTCATGAAATAACCTTATAAATGTAACGTATAAGCTATGCGCTTATACCCGCAGCTCGTAAATCTCGTGTCACTGCCGCTACAACCACCGAAGCAAAATATTGCGAACTGAATTTTCTTGCAGTATCACTTTTTAGAAACTTTAAAATATTGTGCTGATAAGTCTCATACTCTTCCTCAGAAATTGAAAGTAGAAAGTCATGAACCGCAGCGGTGTCTTTAAACTCGCGCCTATCTATAAAACAATTTTTAGGCAGGTATTCATTTACATTATCAGCCCCCCAGTAAACAGGGACACAGCCACTCACCAGGCTATCCAGTATTTTTTCAGTAATGTAGTTGGGTAAATCCCGGCTATTTTCATAGCAATAGGAAAACTTGCTACGGATAAGAATTTCGTCTTTATGCCTGACCTCGCCCCGATAACTCGGGAATGGCTTATGTCCAAACAGGCGCGCTCTTGCTCTTGATAATGAACGCATAACCCTGCCGGCCACATTAAATACTGGCGTTGCTTTGTCCCAACCCATGCCATACAGCTCAAATTTGTCAGAGGCATTTTTTTCGTACCAGCGTATGGTCTTGATGCGTTCCAGGTACAGATCAGATGGCAAATTCTCCTTGAATGCCTTGTTCGCATTGATAAGACAGCTAAAAATATCCCGCGCTTTAAACCCGGGGAAAGAGTCATAAATCATGGGATGTGGAATAAGGATGGGCACCACATTAGGCAACTTGCTCAACCTCACGTCCCAAGCAAAGACCTTGTCGAATTTTTGGCAATATTCAATATTTGCATTTAACTTGTTAATGTTTGGATTTTCTAATGCAATTAGATATTGCGGCAAGCCATTGGCAAGAAATTCTCGCCCTTCAATATGCAAATCAAATGAGATTTTCTTACCCTGATTGACATCGGGTGTATTAATTTCTACACCCTGCTCAAGAAAAGCCTGCCTTAACAATCTGGGCGTAGTCGTAGGGTTATAACGATGAACAGCGTCCTCCTCTTCAAACAGCGAATTATTGCTGTGGCCCTCGACATATACATTCCCGAATATCATTATTTTGTTTTCAATTTGATTAAGGCCCGGTTGAAGAGAA
>CAYSKP010000032.1:0-1568 GCA_964431645.1 uncultured Pirellulales bacterium | reverse complement strand
AGTTATTATCTTGGCCGTAAGTCCCTTGCCGTTTGTAAGCGTTACGATATCAACCTGCCGGCCGTCCGGCATTTTTCCAAAAGGCTTCACATCAGCACTCATTTTTCCTTGCTCCTTACTTTTCATATGACAAGAACATTTTGTTCCGCAACAACCCCATCCGTAGATAATAACTGCAATTAAAATGATGTTTAATAAAAGTTTTCTATTCATTTTATTTCTCCTTCAGCATGCTTATTAATTTTCATATTAAAAATGAATATATCCTCCCTAAGGATTAATGTCAAAAAATAATATTCTTATGTTTTACAGTATGAGCATGGCGTCACCGTATGAGTAAAAACGATAACCCTGCTCAACGGCGTGTTTGTATGCCTTCATTATCAGCACAAGGCCCGCAAATGCGCCAACCAGGGCAATCAATGTGGATTTGGGCAGATGAAAATTGGTAATCATCGCATCGACAATTTTAAATTTATAACCGGGCTTAATGAATAACTCTGTTGTGCCGGTCATAGAGGACAATTGCCCCTTTACCGCCGCGGTTTCGAGGACCCTGACTGATGTTGTCCCAACGGCTATTATTCTGCCGCCATTTTTTCGGACATTGTTGATTAACTCTGAGTTCTTTTCATCAATATTGAAAAATTCTCTGTGAATTTTGTGTTCTTCGAGTGTTTCAGTCGTTACGGGTTTAAATGTTCCCTCTCCTACAGATAATGTGACATAAGCAAATTTTATTCCTTTATTTTTAAGATTATCAATCAGCTCTTTTGTGAAATGTAATCCGGCTGTCGGTGCGGCCACAGCACCAGGCGTTCGAGCGTAAATTGTTTGGTATCTAAGCTTATCTTTGCCGGCCTGCCGCAAATCAGTGCCTCTCTTTATGTACGGCGGCAATGGCGGAAAACCGATGCTCTGAAGTATTTTTTCAGCCGGCTCATCTATTTCAATCCGCAGTAAACATTTTCCCTCTTTCTCCAGCAGTTGGGCGAAGCAAAATTTCACACCATTGGCACTTGTTAATTCGATACGTTCACCGTTCTTTAGTTTGCCCAAACCTTTGAGCATTACTTCCCAAATACCGTTGTCCCGCTGATTTAGAAATAATCCTTCGAGCTTGCCGCCTGTTTGGCGCCTTCCAAAAAATCGAGCTGGCAGCACCTTTGTGTCATTTAGGACAAGGCAGTCGCCTTTACGCAGATAATCGCCGATTTTGTCAAACCTGGTATCGATTAATTGTCCCGTTTGCCGGTCCAAAACCAGCAGTCGAGACCGGCTGCGGATTTTAGCAGGCTGCTGGGCAACGAGCTCTTGCGGAAGATGATAATCCAGTTCACTTGTCTTCATACAAACTTATCAGACCATATTCAAAACAGTTAAAAATTTTTCCATAATTGGCAGATGATTTTAATGCATTAATAGCAATAAACAAATTTATTTCAAAAGGCAGACAATTATCGGGTCGATACGCTTAATGCCGCATTGGCGTGTCCTCGCCTGGCGGCAAGTTGGCCCGAGATTCACAAAGCTGGATATAAATTGAAGGTGATGTAATGACGTCGAAA
>CAYSKP010000031.1:0-4038 GCA_964431645.1 uncultured Pirellulales bacterium | reverse complement strand
ACTGAATACGATGTTACCATTCCTGCCCCTGTGGCGTTTCCAAAACCAGCGAAAATGAAAAATATCTTGGCCGCTTACTGGAGTTCGCTTGGTCTTAAACAATTCCGCTGTGCTGAAACTGAAAAATATGCCCACGTTACTTTCTTTTTCAATGACTATACTGAAAAACCGTTCCCCGGCGAGGACAGGCAGATAGTTCCTTCGCCGAGGGTGCGGACTTATGATTTGAAACCTGAGATGAGCGCCTATGAAGTAGCAGATGTAGTTATGCAGCGGCTTGATTCAAATCAGTATGATGTTATCGTAATAAACTTTGCAAATCCCGATATGGTCGGCCATACCGGTATCCTCGAGGCGGCGGTTAAGGCGGCCCAGGCGGTTGATACATGCGTGGGGAAAATTCTTGATAAGGTAAAACAAATGGGCGGGGCGGCTATAATAACCGCCGACCACGGCAATTTCGAAAAAATGATAGATGGCGCTCCTGATAAGCCGCACACCGCGCATACCGTCGGTGATGTGCCGCTTATTATTTTCGACGACCGCTGCAAAGGCAAAAAACTCCGCACCGGCGGCATCCTTGCCGATATCGGTCCGACAATGCTTGATTTAATGGGCCTGCCCAAACCAGACGAAATGACCGGAACAAGTCTTTTAGAAAAATAAAAGAAGTTAATTGCCTTATGCCTGATGGGTAAAAAGCAAAAACCAACCTGTTTTATCATTGCTGGCCCTAACGGCTCGGGTAAGACCACGTTTGCTTTACAATATTTGCCGCAAATAGCTGGCTGCCGCAATTTTGTCAATGCTGACCTTATCGCTTACGGCCTTTCGCCTTTTGATTCTTTATCAGCTCAATATGAAGCAGGACGCCTTTTCCTTCGTGAAATTTATGCGAATATTGAAAAACGAACCGATTTCGCCTTCGAGACAACATTATCCGGCCGCAGTCAAATTAATTTAATAAAAAAACTCAAAGATGATGGCTGGGAAATTGTTTTATTTTTCCTTTGGATTCCAGACGCGGCATTTTCAAAAAAACGTGTGCGCGAACGTGCTGATCACGGCGGCCATAATATTCCCGATGAAACAATTTACCGCAGATTCCCCCGTATAATGCAGAATTTTATCAAAATATATATTCCTCTCTGTGATAAAGTATTCTGTTATGATAATTCACAACTTGAGTATACGCCCATTTTTGAACACGACAGTTCAGGCGTTCGCATTTTGAATCAAGATATTTATTTTAGTATTATGAGGCAGTCGAATGACAACAAAAAAAACACATAAAATGGGATTAATTGCCGGAAGATGCTTGCAAAAAGCGGTTCAAAAGGAATTGGAAAAAAAAGCTTTGCTCGGGCAGTATGTTATTATAAATCGCAACGGCAAGACGTGCCGCGTTTTGGCGAAAGAAGCATTAAAGATTGCAAGAGCTAAATAAAAAAGTGTCAGGAGTATTTTTTATGACACAAAATGAAGAAACTGTTTATTGTTATGCTTATGTTGGTAAAAGAATTAGAGATGAGATTAAGTACGGTGTTATAGAATTATGCCCTAAATGTAAATCACGCACAATAATTCAAGATGTCAATAAATGGCGAAATACCGGCGCGGGTTTGATATGTAATGTTTGTTCCGGCGCAAAACCAGGTCAAATTGTGGCGAATGATAATTATGAAGTTCTCAAATTAAAATCAAAATATAAAGTTGAGATACCTGATCGTTTTAAAACAAAAGCACAATGAACATTTGCTGTGAAGCACGATGAAAATGTCCAATATCGAATTTTCAATATCCAATTGTCCAAGCTTCAATTCGATATTGGACATTGGGTGTTGGGCATTGGACATTTGACGTATTCCTTTGTGGCAAGGGAGAAAAATGGGGCGCATAACAGTTCTTGACCAGAATATGGTGAATATGATAGCCGCCGGCGAGGTCATTGAAAGGCCCGCAAGCGTGGTCAAGGAATTGGTCGAAAACAGCATCGATGCAGGCGCGACAAAAATCACGATTACCGTTGAAGATGGCGGCCGCAAATTAATCTCCATCACTGATAACGGCGGCGGAATGGATGCCGAAGACCTCGCCTGCGCATTTGAGCCGCACACGACAAGCAAAATCAAGATAAGCGATGACCTGAAGGCAATTGCAACCTTGGGATTTCGCGGCGAGGCCCTTGCCAGTATCGCATCCATCGCCCAGGTAAAGGCTATCAGCCGGACAAAAGGCCAGCTTGCAGGAAACTGCATCGAAATCGACTGCGGCGAAAAAAAAGGGCTAATTCCCTGTAGTTCAGATACCGGAACAACCATTCAGGTCCGGGATATTTTTTACAAGCTCCCTGCAAGAAGAAAATTTTTAAAAAGTGCAAATACTGAAATCACCCATGTAGTCGAGCAATTCATCAGGATAGCTTTGGCCAATAATGGAATTGACCTGATGCTGATACACAATGGCAAAGAGCAGTACCGGCTTTCCGCCTCAATGGGCATCCGCGCAAGAATTGCCGAATTATTCAGCCAGGAAATCGCGGATAATCTTCTCGAAACCGAAAATAATGAAAAAGGCCTGCGCATCACAGCATTATTGGGCAAACCCGCAATCGCGACCACCAGTAACCGCCTGCAATATATCTTTCTCAATGGCAGATTCATACGTGACAAATTTATATCGCATGCAATCAAAGAGGCTTTTCGCGGAGCGATCGACCCCAGCAGGTTCCCTGCGGCCTTTATATTCATCAAAATGCCGTATGAGGATTATGATGCAAACGTCCATCCCACAAAAATCGAGGTGCGTTTCTATAATGCCAATCTCGTTCACTCGCAGATTCTGGCCTGCCTGCGTGAAAAACTGCTCTCGACAGACCTCGATACACTGGCTTGTGTCCCGCAGCAATATGCCCCGACCATACGCCGGGACAATCAGGTTGCCCAGGCAATGGAGGAATTTTTTAAACGTCATCGTCCTTCCACCCAGCGTCATCTTGATTTTTCTTTTGATGCTCAAAATTCTACTCCCGGCCGAATAAACGAGTATCGACCATCGAGTATCGAGCATCCAGTATCTAAATTTCTCCAAATTCATGACACCTTCATCATCGCCGAAAATCATGATGGTTTTGTAATCATCGACCAGCATGCCCTCCATGAACGTCTTATGTATGAGCAGTTGAAAAAACGAGTCAAAGAAAATCCGCTGGAAACTCAAAAGCTACTAATGCCGGAGAGTTTAACTTTAACAAAGGAGCAGTCAGATACAGTTGAAAATAATTCACAGCTTTTTGAAAAACTTGGAATCGAGCTTGTCCCCTTCGGCCCAAAAACCATAGCGATTCAATCGTTTCCGGTGCTGCTTGCAAAGGCCCAGCCCGCAGATTTTTTGGCTGATGCTATAGACCTGCTTACAGAAAAGGCCTCGACTCTCGATGAAAACAGTTTATTTGATGAGGTCCTTCATATGGCCGCATGCAAGGCGGCAATCAAAGCCGGCCAGAAATTAACCGATAGCGAAATTGAGCAGCTTATTGCCGATAAAGAAACTATCGAAAACTCCAGCCATTGTCCCCACGGCAGACCAACCGTCATTAAATTTACTATAACAGAACTTGAAAAACAGTTTAAAAGAACATAAATGAAACTCTTATGGATATTATTAATAATTGCAGGGATTTTACTGGTAATTTATTTTTTACCATTAGCTGAACTGTATCTTTATCATAACCCTAATTACACGGCAGATTCAAATGACACAAGTAATAAAATTATCTGTCTTTCGCCTAATCTTACTGAATTAGTTTTTGCATTAGGGCTCGGCGATAAAATTGTTGGACTTTCAAGCGATAGCGACTGGCCGGCTGAGGCCAAAACAAAACCTAAGATGGGGACATTCTGGCAGCCAAATACCGAGGCAATTATCGCGGCAAAACCTGATTTGGTCGTATGCGAGACATTTCTACAGCACAAAGAAATCGCGGAAACTCTTAAAAGGACGGGAATAAACGTCCTTTCCCTGCGGGTCGAATCTATA
>CAYSKP010000030.1:0-8759 GCA_964431645.1 uncultured Pirellulales bacterium | reverse complement strand
GTATATATAGCTTTATCTATCCCATTTGGCTCTAATAGAGATTCATTTGATATCATTTTGAAAATGATTTCGTTTTCCTTTAAAAATATAATTTCACTTTTATTCTCTTTCGTCTTAACAATCAAACCCATATGATTATGTAAGTCCTTAACTCCAATAGATTTATTTTCACCAAAAGACTTCCCATCTTGAAGCGTTACGTTTCCATGCACCGTTAGAGTGTTAAATATAAGTTCAATACCTCCAGAGCACGTTTGTATGGTTTTTTTGTAAGGGCTATCTCGGTCACATAAATAGACTAATTTGCCCCAAAAAGGCATTGCAATTAAAATGCAAATAATTAAAAGGGCAGAATAGATTATATAATAATAATGTTTTTCGGATTCTATCCATCGGTGGGCTTTTGATTTAAACAAAGCGTCTAATGTAATAGCCAACATAATAAACGCAATCAATACCACAGAACACGCTTTTATTGTTGGGGTATTCAACAAATCGCCCATAATCCACCCCCCAACAGACATAAGTAGGAAATATAATTTATGTCCCTTAATAAACCCGATGATATTTTTATTAATATTTTTCCAATCCATATTTTCATTTTATCGGGCCTCCCTTTGCTTTGTCAAAGGTATAATTCCCGGCTTTTCTAACGATATTATAAATAATTCTTATAATGTCAGTGACACAAAAAATTTGAGCATCTGTGAGCAACTGGCATTTTTGCTATTATGAAAGCGGTATTTTGCCCTGTTTACATGAGCATCTGACATTTAGTATGAGCATCTGACAAATGCTCTTTGAAAATGAAAAAGAGGAAAAAGATCGAAAAGTTGATTTTTAGATTAATAATGATGATTTTGTCTTTAGGACATCAAAATATTTCAAAAAAATTCAAAAATTTTCCAAAACTTTCGATCATTTTTCCAAACTTTTCAAACGTTTTCCCAAAAAAATCGAAAGAATCTAAAAACTTTTTAACAAAATCGGTGAAATCCGCGTAATCCGCGATTATAAAAATTACTTCCGCATGAGCCTGTTGATTGAATACATTATTGTTGTAAATCGTATTTTCTGCTCAAATTAAGTGTTTGCCTTGCCTTGCTGCAGGATGTTTTTATCTCTATTTCAGCTTGAGTTAAATTAACTTTTAATTCAGCGTCTTTAATTCCCATTTTTGATGTATCAAGCTCAACCGGCTTTGCCGCTGTTTTTAAAGCACCTTCTTTTTTTTTCGCCCAGTTCAATCCGCTTGCGGCAAGGTTTTGGCTGCAAGCCTGAAGATATGCCCTGTCCGCCTGAAAAATATAAATATTAGCATCAGAGGCAAGGATAATCATATAGATGCCTATCAAGGCGATTAAACTGATTACAAGCAGCAGAACAAAACCATTTTTTCTTGGCTTTAAAGTCATTGGGCAGTTTCCCATATTGCTCCGGCAAAAAATAAATTGCTGTTTGCCATTTTTCTTTGCGTCTTTCCAAAAATGTCATCCTCAATACAGCTTTTTATCTCGACTGCATAACCTCTGTCACCCTTTTTCAAGACCTGACATTGAATTTTACCATGAGGAATCTTCCAGATGGTGTCCCCTTGAGTATTGATAGATTTGCTGCGTATAATCCGACCTTCATCGAACTTGTAAAAGACAGTACCTTTTTTCAATTCTATAGTTAATGTATTAGGTTCATTTATATCATTTTCAAGGTTTTCTGCTGATGCTACATCTGCCTGTATATGCCTTATAGCATCATTAAGCGAGATATTTTCCTGAATAAGACGGGATTCTCTTGGCAATTCGAAAGAAAGTGACATCCAATAGCGGTCCATGATTGCACTAATCATTACTAAAACTGCAAGAACAACTAAAAGTTCTATAAGCAAATAACCTTTCCTCATCTTAACGGCCCTTTGGTATAGAAATATATCTCGATAAATGTATTTCTACATTTTTATTTCGTGCAGCCCCGCTTGCCGAAACAGTGAGCAGCTTTAATCCTTTCCATTGTCCTGTTCCGTCAGATTCTTCAATTTTAATATCGATGCCGGGCCACATTCGATTTACATCCTCTTTGTTTAATTCTTTACCCGTGACAGCTATGCTGTCAAGGCTTGCCTGAGCAGCCGATACACATCGCTGTTTTGTAAAATGATAATGATTCAATCGCCTGAAACCATCGAGCGATATCGCAAATACAATCATAATCGTCCCCAGAACCGCCATTGATACAATCAGTTCTGTCATCATCAGGCCGCGATATTTTTTACGTTTATTATTCATATCTATCTTTCAAGGCATAATAGAACGAGCTGTGTCGTATATAATCAAAATTATCGGTGAAAACATTGCGTAAACGATGAACCCGACCATAAGACCAAGGAAAATTGTCTGCAGCGGCCCGATTATGAATCTTGCTAATGAAGCCGCCCTGCTGTAACCCCATCGATACGATGCCTCAAGCGTTTCGAGAATATCGAGCGTATTTCGATGATTATGCACATCTGCGAAGGCCCATGCCATCGCATTTCCCATCCCGCATTGGTAAGCGGATTTTCCAATATCATCACCTTGCTCTACTTTTATCAGCCAGTTTTTTAATCCTTTTTTGAAGTATTGATTTAAATCCATTTTTAATGAATTTGTTATTGCCTCATTTACTGTGCAGCCGGCATTAAGAGAAAGCTTCAGCATTCCCGCGACGCGCTGCATAGAGTGACACCATTCATACCACCGGATAAAAGGCAAATGCCATTTTAAAAAATCGCCTATGCGGGATAATAAATATGGATTTTCGATCCGGCGAGGCCTGGACTTTACACGAACATAAACTATGCCGATGATTGCAGCCGTGATAATCAATAGTAATCCTATTACCCAGCCGTAATCTTTTGTTATGAATTTGCAAATATATAATAGTGTCTTAGTTGCCGGCGGCAACTCACTTCCGACCATTTCTTTGAGAACTTGTGCATATTTGGGGACGATAAACGTAATCATAAATAACAAAAACAGAAACATAATAACGAGCACTAAAGGAGGATATAAGGTAGGAACGTGCCTGATTTTTTTATTTAAAGCCGCTTTTGCGGTCAAATCCTGCTCAAGGGCTTCGATTGCCTGGGGCACTTGTCCTATTCGCTCACCGGCAGCCACCATAGCGCTGACGTATGCGGGACATTTCGGATATCCCCTTTTTAATGATTCACTTAAAGAATATCCTTCAATAAGCCATTTCTTTATATCACGCAGTATTCTCGCGCGTTTTTCATCCTGCCCTGCCGCGGCCATTTCTAATGCCATAGGCAAAGGCAAACTCTGTCTCATGCTTACGCCAATAGTTGTAATCACGTATGAAGACCTTGCAAATTCCGATGTAGTGAAGGCGCCAATTAAAGCCCCTATAAATAACTGCACTATAATGAGACCAAAACCTCCCCATGCACCTAAAAACATGAAGGCCCAAATAGTAATAACAAGCAATCCGCAAGCCAGTAAAAGCCTTCTCGCCCATAGTCTGACCCCTTCAGAACCTTCTCTTCTAGGCCCGAAAGCCGCTATAATTACTGCAGCAAAAAATATAAAAGGTGTGAGAATTAATAACTGTATCCTGACGTAAAAATCCAACGGCTCCAGTGCAATACCGTATATTATCATCGCAGCACTGAATATAACGCTTAATATTAACCCCAAAGCCGGTCTGAAAAATGCAACTGCAGCTGGCAAAATCAAAAGCAAAATCAGTGAAGCTGTAAGCATAAAATCATCATCACCCAACATTGAGAGTTGAAATTATTTTTATCATTGGCATAAACATCCCAAGGACACACATCATTATGAAAACACCAACTATAATAATCATAACAGGCAGCAGTAATCCCTGGAGGCGGACCTGAGCACTGCGGACCTGCTGGGCATACATATCAGCAAGGCCTCGCAGATTTTCCTGAAGTTCATTACGCTGAGAACCTAATTGTATCGAGTAAAGGAAAAAACGCGGCATAACACTGCAATATTGGCCTGCCTCGATAATAGCTGTTCCTTTTTCAATCTGTCCGGCAATCATTTCCCCTTCTCTTCTCAATATCTCGCTTCCTGCCGCATCAGCCCCGAGCCGAAGGCATGTCGGCATATCAGAACCTGCTGCTACCATCATCGCCATCGACTCAGCCATTTTGCTCAATATTGTGCTGTGATACAATGGTCCAAGAGCGGGTATATGTAAAATTATCGATTCTCTGATTCGACGTCCCTCCGGAAATGTCCATAAAATCGAATTAATTAAAATAATTGCCGCAACAATACATCCGACTACAAGCCAAAAATACAGAATGTTATCGGACAAAGAAAAAAATAAGTTAGTTATCGCGGGAAGACCTCCGCCTCCCACCATTTCCTGTAAAATTTCTTTGAACTTAGGTGTTAAAAAAATAAGAACAAAAGTCATAATAACTGCACCAAATACAAAAACAACGGCCGGATACGCCATAGCTTCAAATATTATCCTTCTTGTCTGGTTTGAAACCTCTAAATGCCTGTTTAGGCTTGTCAGCATTTCACTAAGCCTGCCTGTCTCAACTCCTGCCTTTAATATCCGGCCGTAGAGAGGAGGAAAATGTTCTTTTCTCTTTTCAAAAGCCCTTTCGATGCTCATCCCTGTTTCAAGGTCCTTGGCAATCGAATCTATGAGTTTGCGCATCGACTTCGATGCAACATCCTTAGATAATTCTCGAAGACCCTTTTCCAGAGGAATCCCGGATTTTGTAAGGGAGGCGAGCTGCTGATTAAAAAGAAGAAACTCAGTTCGTGCTATTGGCGTCTTCGGTTTTTCTAATGTTATTTTTTCAAGCGAATTGACCTTGAGCTTCATTTGTTCAAGCAGCTCAGTCGCTTCCTGCATGGAACCCGCCTCGATGACGCCTTTCATAAGACGTTCTGTTGCTGTCATTGCATTGTATTCGAATGTTGCCATCCTTAATCTCCAATTTTAAAATCAAATGTCCCCTGCCGGATTGCAAACCTTTTCAAGCTCATCTTTGGTTGTCAATCCCTCGGCAATCAATCGCAAACCATCTTCATACATTCGTGCATTTCCTTTATTAGCCAACAGGCGCTTGATTTCATCTGCATCGGTTCCGGCCAGAATTGCTTTTCGTAACTGGCTGTCGAGTCGAACCATTTCTGCTATTAACATCCTGCCTTTAAAACCCGTTTTAAAACATTCATTACATCCAACCGCCTCATAACCACCGGATGATGTCAGCTTCTTGCATTTACTGCATAATCTCCTGACAAGCCGCTGATTAAGTATCGCAGAGACGCTTGATGTCACTTGGTATGGCTCGATTCCCATTTCCAATAGCCTTAAAATTGCACCTGCAACCGAACCGCTGTGCATCGTGCTCATCAGAAGATGACCTGTGAGCCCCGCTTCAATTGCAATCTTCGCTGTTTCGGCATCCCGGATTTCTCCAATCATTAAAACCTGGGGGTCCTGGCGAAGAAGCGAACGCAAGGCTGTCGGAAAAGTCATTTGACCAAAAGGCGTGATTTGAACCTGCGTTATGCCATCAAGCCTGATTTCTACAGGGTCTTCAAGGGTGACAATGCTTTTACCCGGAAACTGTTTTTGAATTTCACGAAGAATAGCGGCTAATGTGGTGCTCTTGCCGCTGCCTGCCGGGCCTGTCACTAATAAAATACCTTGATTTGCAAAGGTAACTTGCTTCAAAACAGAATAAATTTCCGGCGCAAATCCAAGCTGCTCAATATTCGATAATTGCTGGTTCTTATAAAAAATCCTGACAACGGCTCTCTGGCCGTATATCGTCGGAAAAACCGAAAGCCTCCGGTCAATCACATTCATATGACCATTGCTGATTTCCATCCTTCCTTCCTGCGGCACATCATTTCGATAAGTTAAAAGCCCCCCCAGAACCTTTAACCTTGAAATTACATTATCAGAAATTGCCCTCGGCAAGGATTCAATAGTCTCCAGCACCCCATCAATGCGGAATTTTACTATCAAATCTGAGCCGGTCGGCTCAAAATGGATATCGCTTGCCCCTGTTTCAACTGCCTTTGTAAGCAGTTCATCGACAATATTGACTACATTAGCCGGTTGAGCCGGATTCTTGTAAGATTCACCGTTATAAGAATTTAAATCCATTTACAGATATCCTAAAAACTACCTTCATTGTTTTTCTACCCTGCTGTAAATTAGACGCATAAGGGTGTATGTATGTTATTTAGAAAAATAATAAGATTTTTAAGCATTTATCTTTGAATTCGTGTTAACATATTATCAATAAGCGCGTCCTAATTAGCGGAGTAATTATGACTGGCAAGGCTGTCGGCATTGAAGTTTTATGGGATATACCAATCCCGAAGGCGTTGGAGAAAACGCAGGGTTGGGTTCTCTCTGCTATGCAGCAATACGGCCGGGAGCTGGTTAATATGCTGTGGCGAATACTTGGCAATGAACAGGATGTCTGCGATGCTTACCAAGATACATTTTTGAAACTGGCGCATCATGAGCAGGGATGCAAACCGGAAAATGTCAAGGCATATGTCTTTCGTTCGGCAAGCAACATAGCTATTTCAATCCTGAGGCATAAGCTGGTTGAAAAAAATCATATGCCGAATGGGATAACCAAAGAAAATGATTCGTCACCGACTAATGAGCTTGATACAAAATATCTTACTGAAAAAATGAGAGCAGGTATTGCTCAATTGCCTGAGCATTTTCGAGAAGTAATCACTCTTCATGATTTAGGCGACCTGCCTTATGAGCAGACTGCGAAAATTCTTGGAGTCACGGCCGCGACTGCCAGAGTTTACAGATGCAAAGCAGTGCAGATTCTTGCTGTGTGGATGAGAAAGGAAATAAGGTAATTATATGTGGGCCGCAAAAGGAAAAAACTACTGCAGACAAATTAGCGACAGCGTTTTTCGGCTGCTGGCCAATAGTTTCAGTTTAGACAGGCACTGGATACAAAATCATATTGCCTGCTGTCCCCGCTGCCGGCAGCGATTAGCGCATTTGGGCAAAGTCGAATTAGCATTATCGTTGTTGAAATCTCAACCGCACAATCTCAATCTTCTGATGCGGGCCAATACTCAGGCAATCGGCGTCTTAAAACATTCTCTGCGAACAACAACAAAGGCTGAACATCTGAGAAATATCCGGCCGGATTTGAGCTTTATCGAAAAATGTGCTAAGTATAAAAATGCAGCAGCTGGTGCAGCAGCATGCATAGTCATTGCCTTTTTAATCAAAGGAAGCACTTTTACTTCAGCAAAATTCCTCGAAACCAAAGGCAGGCAGGCGGTTGAACATTATTATGCCAGCAACGCGGGCGAGGATATTGCAAAAGACATCTTCACAAAAGAGGCTTAATTTTATTCTTTTGCCCAAACTTCGAAATTTTCATTTCATTGAAGTTTAATTCACTTTAATTTTAGCGAATTTGCGTTTTCCTACCTGGATTGTCATTCCATTTGCAGGTGTAATTTGAGCATTAGGATCTGTGGCCTTTTCGCCATTTATTGTAACTGCAGATTGCGCACACATACGTTTTGCATCGCCGCCGGAATCGACAAGCTTGCAATTTACAAGCAATTGCTTTACTGAAACCGGCTCCGCTGATAACGTAAACTCAGGCATCTCATCGGGCAGCTGCTTTTGCGCAAAGACCTTTTCAAATTGCTGGGCAGCCGATTCGGCAGCTTTCTCATCGTTAAATTGCGAGATTATCATTTTCGCAAGCAGGACCTTTGCCTCTTTGGGATGGGTCTTCTGTGAATTTGTCAATTCAGCAATTTTTTCCAAGGGTAAATCCGTCAGAAGTGTAAAATAATTTTCCATCATATCATCGGAGATACTCATAACTTTGCCGAACATATCATTTGGCTGGTCAGTCACACCAATGTAATTGCCTTTGGATTTGCTCATCTTCTCTTTGCCGTCAAGACCGACCAGAATCGGGCTTGTGATGACAATCTGCGGCTGCTGACCGTATGCCCTCTGAATGTCCCTGCCGACAAGATTATTGAAGGTCTGGTCCGTGCCGCCTAATTCGACATCGCTTTTTATTGCGACAGAATCATAGCCCTGCATCAATGGATAAATAAATTCATGCAGATAAACATCGATATTTTTATCGAGGCGCAGCTTGAAACTATCTCTCTGGAGCATCTGGGTTACGGTTTTTTTTGCGGCAATCTGTATAAGCTCCATCAAGGTCAAATCCTGCAGCCATTCTGAATTTTGCCTGACCTCGAGTTTTTCTGATGAGGTGTCGAGAATTTTGCCGGCCTGGTCGAAATATGTCTTTGCGTTTTGTTCTATTTGCTGGGCCGATAGCATCGGACGCGTAGCATTTTGCCCCGTCGGATCGCCTATACGTGCTGTGTAATCACCAATAATCAATACGGCCTTATGGCCGAGGTCCTGGAACTGACGCATCTTTCGAAGCACAACTGTATGGCCAAGATGAATGTCGGGGCTTGTGGGGTCAAGCCCGAGTTTTATGCGAAGCTGGCGTTTATCTTTTGCGGCATTGGTGAGCTTTTCGGCAAGTTCAGCCTCGGTAAAAATCTCAATTGTGCCGCGTTTGAGTAACTTCAACTGTTCAATAATCTGCATTGCAAAAAATCCTCACTAAATAATTAAAAAAGCGATTATATGTCTCTTAAAAGGTATTTGCAATGCTTATACTGTTATGATTGACCGCCTGAAACACCGCCTGATATGATAAA
>CAYSKP010000029.1:0-22736 GCA_964431645.1 uncultured Pirellulales bacterium | reverse complement strand
CAGTGGCCACCACCGTCTGCTAGCGCTGGATTTTCCTGTCAGCGATGCTGAGCCAGTGCCCGACGGCGCCGCGCGGAGCCTCCGTTGCGCCCCAGCCGGAGGCGGCGGCCGGCCAGGTCTCGGGATCCCAGCGGGTGCCGTTGTGCACGGTCAGGTTCCCGCTATTGATGTTGTTCGCACAGAACTGCTTGTTTATTTTGAAGGCCCTAACGCAAACATTGAATTATATGTAGATGACGCCAATGTTTTCGGCCAGGTTCCTGGTCCTCCTGTATATACAGTTGCAGATGCTAACGGCCAGATAAATCTCTCAAATACCCATCAAACACTGGATGGTTTCGGCGGCGCGGGTTCATGGTATGAAGGCTCCGTTGTCACATACGGCAATTCTAATCCAAATATTTACAACATCCTTTTCAGTGACCTTGGAATTGATATTTATCGTGTCCGCAATACATATGGTATTGATAGCGGCTATATAACACGCACAGCGACAATTGTCTCTGCCGCACAAGCAAAGTTAGGCCATCCTTTACGAATTATGAACACGTCCTGGTCACCGCCTGCTTCTTTAAAAAGTAACGGCAGCACTGTTGGAGGAACGCTGGCTAAAGACGGCAGCGGTAATTACCGCTATGCAGATTTTGCACAATGGTGGAGAGACAGTTTAACTGCATGGTCAAACGCCGGAGTTCAAAGTTATTATGTAAATATGCAGAATGAACCAAGATGGACTGCAAGCTGGGACACTTGTTTCTTTTGGCCTACACAAAATGACGCAAACGCCGGCTATAAAGAGGCATTCGAGGCTTTATATTCAAATCTCAATACAATGCCCAATCGGCCAAGGCTTCTGGCACCTGAAGGACAGGACACTACAAATACGCCGGCTTATGTCAATGCCTTATCAGCCGCCGACAAGGCAAATGTCTATGGCTATTCACATCACCTTTATAACGGCGACGAAGATAATCCGGATGGTCTTATAGGTCCCCTGACAACATTAAAAGCTGCGATAGGCTCAGACAATAAGCCCCTGATGCAGACTGAATTTTCCGGTGGCGGCCCATTTACATGGACAGACGCAATGAATCTTGCGAAGCTGATACATAATGTAATGACTGTTGAAGAAGCATCTGCTTATTTATATTGGGATTTGTTCTGGGCAAGCCCAAGCGGCATGGTGAGCGTTTCAAATACAAGCTATACAATCAATTCTGTTTATTATGCTTTTATGCATTATTCCAGGTTCACAGACCCGAATTGGCAGCGGATTGACGCTGATGCAAATAAAACCGATTTAAGGATAACAGCTTATAAGGCCCCGGATGAGCCAAATGTAAGTATTGTGATAATCAATACCTCAGATGTAACTGATTATAACTTCATTTTAAGTATGAATGGTTATAGCCCTCAAAATTCCGCAATTTATCAGTCAACTTCCACTACAAACTTCGAGTACATAGGGACATTTGACCCTTCATCCAGAATACTGCTGCAGCATCAATCAATAACAACCATTCACCTGACAGGATTCGCAGATTGTGCGGCAGTTTTAGCAGGCAATTATGGTCTTGCATCCGATCTTAATGGCGACTGTTATGTCGATTTATTTGATTTGGAATATATAGCTTATTATTGGCTGCACACTGACTGTGCTTCTATAGGCAATTGTGAAAACGCGGACTTTATACCAAGAGATGGTGATGTTGATTATATTGATTTTGCCGCATTCGGACCGGAATGGATGGGATGCAATAATCCAGAGGATCCCGGCTGCACTCCAAATTGGCCGTAAAATCAAAAAATGTAAATCAGTTTTAGAACTCATTTTTATGAAGGTGACTAATGAGCTTCATAAAGAATTTATTTAAATATATTCTGGTATTATATTTCTCTTTTGAGGTTTCTGCTGTCAATGGTGACTGGGAAAGCGATGCTAATTCCAGAATCGAGCAGAACCGCAAGAGAAACGCACAGATTACTATCCTTAACCAAAACAGCGATCCAGTGCCCGGGCTGACAATCCAAATAGAACAGGTAAAGCACCGGTTTGCATTCGGAACGTGTATTGCCTATTCACCTCTAAATACGAATGCTAACTACAGAAATTATATTTTAAATCATTTCGAATGGGCAGTTTGTGAAAACGAATCAAAATGGCCGGCAAACGAGCCGTCGCGTGACAATGAAACTTATACACAATCGGATTACATCTACAACTGGTGCAATACTAATGGAATAAAAATGCGGGGACATTGCCTTTTTTGGGAACAAACCTCAATGGTCCCGTCCTGGGTACAATCACTGGGCTGCAGTGATATGCAGACGGAAGTTAACGAGCGAATCGACAGCGCAGCAGCTCATTTCACAAATAAATTTCACCATTGGGATGTCGATAATGAAATGCTGAATAATGATTTTTACGGTTCCTGTCTTGGTGAGCAGGGACGAGCCAATATGTTCATTCGTGCTCATCAGGTTGATCCCAACTGTAAGCTGTTTATGAACGAATATAACGGCAATTCATTCGGCAGTTACACTTCAAGCGCTTACGTATCCCGGACTCTTAATCTAATCAGTCTGGGAGCGCCGATTCACGGCATCGGTCTTCAGGGACACGTCAACTCGCCTTTTAATCCTGAAAGTTACTGGACAAACGTTCTTGAACCAATAAGAACAGGATTAGGTCTGCCAATCTGGGTTACCGAATATGACTCTTCGACAACAAACGTAACTCAGCGAGCAGATGACCTTGAAAACTTCTATCGAATTTGCTTTAGTCATCCTTCTGTTGAAGGCATATTAATGTGGGGATTCTGGGACGGCGCTCAATGGAGGGACAATGCGCAGCTTGTAGAAACGGACTGGACTATCAATGCGGCCGGCCTTCGTTATGAAGCTGTTTTAAATGAGTGGACAACTCACGATTCGAATTCCTCCAATATTGCGGGTAATGTAAATTTCAGGGGGTTTCACGGGACTTATGAAATCACGATTTCTGCACCGGGACAAAGCCCTGAGGTGCACCAGATAGAATTAGAGCCCGGGACAACAACAGCACAATTCAATTTGCTGACAGACCTTCATACGCCAGAGCCGGATTTTAATGCTCCCAATCCGAATCCAATGACATGGGTATCAGCTCCGGCCGCAATAGACGCATCAACAATCACGATGACTGCGACAACTGCTAACGATGATACACTTCCCGTGCAATATTATTTCGAATGCACCAATCATCCCGAAGCCAACAGCACATGGCAAACCAGCCCGATATATTTAGCCCAGGGTCTTTATCCTTTAACTTCATATACATTTAAAGTCAGGGCACGCGACAGTGCTCTTACACCGAATATGACGGAATGGACCGACGAACAATCTGCGACCACTCAGCCGCCGGGGACGGACGTTCAAATCCTCGGCTCCTGGGCAACGGGCCTGACCCACGCAAAAGAAAATGGTTACAGCCGGGCTTTGATTTTCATAGCGCATGGAGAGCTATCGGGCAGCAATATGAATCTCGCGTCAGCAACTTATGGCGGCCAGCCGATGACCAAAATCATCGAACTAAATGCCGGCACAGGCACCGGCTACCGTGGTTACGTTGCGGCATATATTCTTAACGAGGCAGGAGTCGCCGCCGCGACCACTGGCACCTTTGTCCCCACCTGGAGCATTACTCCGGAATCTGCTTCGTATGCCAGCCTATTCCTTTCAAACGTCAATCAAACGGCTCCTGTAGGAGCAGCTGATAGTAATGGGACAACAACAAGTACTCCAAATCCAATCAAGTCCAATCCGCTTGCCGTAATTGCCGGGGACATGGTTATTGTTGGTGCTACTTGCGGTAACCTCGGCTCATATACACTCAACAATGGCTTTACCGAAGGGACTGACCAGGCGATCGGAAGCGCCGGTCATACAGGTGTAACAGGCTGCAAACACGCAGAAACGGCTGGGAGCGAGACGCCCAGTGCAACTTACTCTGCTACTGTAAATCGCCAGGTAATTGTCGGCTTTGTAATCAAGGCAGAACCGACATATTCGCCTCCGGCTATGCCGACGGGGCTAACGGCATCGGCGGGTAATCAAAAGGTTGTACTTGCCTGGAACGACAACACAGAACCAGACATGGCCGGCTACAACGTGTATCGCTCGACAGACCCGCTCATTGATTACATTAAACTCAATAGCTCTCTCATGAGCGAATCGAATTACAACGATACCAGCAACGTCACCAACGGCATACTCTACTATTACATTGTAACAGCAGTTGATACCGTTTTTAACGAGTCCGCTGCTTCGAGTGCGGCCACAGCCACCGGTTACCGCCTTGTCGCAGACATCAACGGCACAGGCGGCGATGGCTACGTTGATTATGCCGACCTCTATACTCTAAGTGATTATTGGCTCAATACCGATTGTGCTGCCGAGAATAATTGTAATGATGCTGATTTTGCACCAACCAACGGTTCGGTTGATTTTGAAGATTTCAGCAAACTTGCTGTTGAATGGTTACTTTGCAATAACCCGCAGGATTCCCTTTGCATTCAAAACTGATAATAAAAGAATAAGTTGTTGTGTTTTTTGAAATTATGAAGTTCATTGGCAATAAAGCTATTTTAAGTATATTCGGAAAAATTTTCTTTTTAGGTTTTTTCATCCAATTTTCAACAGTCAAAGCGGACTGGAAAACCGATGCCAACGCCAGAATTGAGCAGCATCGCAAAAGAAACGCCCAGATTACAGTTCTTGATCAAAATAGCAATCCCATCGCTGGTCTGACGGTTCAAATAGAACAAGTTAACCATCGATTTGCATTTGGGACCGCCATTTCTTATTCGAACTTATTAAACAACGCCGCATATAGAAATTTCATTTTAAGCCATTTTAACTGGGCTGTCTGTGAAAATGAGACTAAATGGGGTTCTAATGAACCAACACGCGATAACGAAACCTATACGCAGGGAGATTACATTTATAATTGGTGCAATAATAATGGAATCAAAATGCGGGGACATTGCCTTTTTTGGGAGCAGGTTAACAGCAATTTTCCAAGCTGGGTGCAGAGTTTAAGTTTCGCAGCATACCCTGCTTCCAGTGACCTTCTTGCCGAAGTAGATGAACGAATCAACAGCGCAGTAAATCATTATAAAAATAAATTCCGCAACTGGGACATAGATAACGAGATGCTTACCGATAATTTTTTCTATTCCCGACTTGGATCCAGGGGAGTAGCCCACATGTTCAGCGCAGCCAAAGCTATAGATTCCAGCTGCGGTATGTTCATGAATGAATACAGTGGAAACTCCTTCGGCAGTTATAGTGCCTCTTCGTATATTAGCAGGTTTAATACACTTATCAGCCGGGGAGCCGCAATTGATGGATTAGGTATTCAGGCACATGTCAATTCTCCTTTTCAGCCCGAAACTTACTGGAATAACGTGCTAAAACCCCTTGGTACAACCGGCCGGCGTATCTGGGCTACTGAGTTCGATACTGATACAACTGATGAAGCACAGCGAGCGGCAGATTTGGAAAACTTTTTTCGAATCTGTTTCAGCGACCCCAATGTCGACGGTATAATGATGTGGGGATTTATGGTGGGGACTACATGGCGAGCAAGTGGACTATGGGGGATTGTCAGCTCCGATGGTGTTTTGAACGCAGCGGGCACAAAATATGAAGCCCTGATTAACGAATGGACAACCAATGATTCCAATTACTCTAATATAAACGGCAAAGTAAACTTCAGAGGATTCCATGGAACTTATGAAATAACTCTTTGGGCTCCGGGACAATCTTCAGAAATACATCAAATCGAACTGGAACCAGGAACAACGACCGCACAGTTCAGTTTACTTACAGACCTTTTAAGCCCCCCGCCGGATTTGAATGCCCCTAATCCTAATCCGCTTGTCTGGGCAACCGCACCTGCACTTTCAGGGACATATTCAATCGCAATGACAGCATCGACAGCTTCAGATTTATATCCTCCTGTCCAGTATTATTTTGAATGCACAAATCACTCTGAAGCAAACAGCACATGGCAGCTGAGCCCTGCATACGAGCTTCAAGGTCTTAATCCATCGACTTTATATTCATTCAGAGTCAGGGCCCGTGACAGCGCCGTTATTCCCAATATGACCGAATGGTCAACGATAGAATCTGTAATGACTCAGCCGCCGCGAGGGGATGTTGAAATCCTGGGTTCCTGGACAAGCGGATTAAGCCATGCTAAAGAAAATGGCAGCAATCGAGCCTTGATTTTTATTGCTCATGATGAATCCACAAGTGGGTTTCCAAATTTGCTTTCTGTAACATACGGAGGCCAGGAAATGACAAAAATTTACGAAATCAGTGTTATCGGTATGTCATATGGCAATAACGTTGCGGCGTTCATTCTGACTGAATCAGGTATTGCCGCGGCTACATCAGATACTTTTATCCCGAGCTGGAGTGTCACACCTGATGTCACTGCATATAACAGCGTGTTTGTTAAGAATGTTGATCAAACAGAACCTATTTTTGCAAGTGATGGCGATGGAACAGCCAGCGGAAATGATCCTCTTTATACGGATCCGGTTGCAACTAATGATGGGGACATGGTTATTTTAGGCGCTACATGCGGGAACCTCGGCTCATATACACTCGAGAATAATTTTATAGAAGTTATTGACCAGCAATTCGGCAATTCCAGCATTGGCGGTACGGCCGCAGCAGGTTATAAAGCTGCCACAGGTGTAAGTGAAACACCAAAAGCTGATTTTTCTGGCAGCGTTGATCGTCAATGTATTATCGGTTTTGTATTAAAAGCGGGACCAGCCTCTTGGCTTCCGGCTACGCCAAATGGGCTCTTTGCAATAGCCGGTAATCAAAAAATTGCGCTTAACTGGGATAATACAGATGATGAGTTAGCAGGGTATAATTTATATCGTTCGACTGACCCACTGATTAATTTCATTAAATTAAACAGCAGTTTAGTCAATGAACCAAATTACATTGATATAAATAATGTCACTAATGGCGTTACATATTATTACAAAGTAAGAGCTATAGATACTGCTTTTAATGAATCGGCTGATTCGAATGGTGTATCAGCCAGGGCTTACCGTCTTGCGGCAGATATCAATGGAGCGGATGGAGATGGTTATATTGATTATTCGGATCTTTATACATTAGCTGATTACTGGTTGATTAATGACTGTGCTATCCAGGATAACTGTAATGGAGCAGATTTTGAGCCTGTCAACGGCTCAGTCGATTTTGGTGATTTCAGCAAAATTGCCCTTGAATGGATGCAGTGTAATGACCCGCAGAACGCCGGCTGTTTGCCGGATTAGTAATTACTCCTAAATTGATTTAGGATGTTTATTCGCAATGATTTTATATTTTGGGGCTTTACAGAAGGTAAACAGGCCTTTAATTGGGTCTTGACAGTAGGATATTAAACCAGTATTATTTTAAATCTTGTTTTTTTAATTAAGGAGTTATAGTAGGTGAAAAGTAAAAAAGACATAGAAATTGTAGCCGCGGGGCATACCTGCCTTGATTTGATACCAGCTTTCACAATCGAAGGGAAAGTTGATAAGATGACTGATGTGCTGGTTCCCGGCAAAATGATAAACATGGGTAAATGTGTTGTTGTTGGAGGAGGCCCTGTTACAAATGCAGGAGTATCCATAAGGCGTTTAGGAGTGAAAACCGAATTAATCGGCAAAGTCGGCGATGATGATTTCGGCAAACAAATCCTAAACTGGTATGAAGAGAATGAGGGCCATTTCAAAGGCATCAAAAAAGTAAAAGGCGAATCGACATCATATACAATAGCCGTTTGCATTCCAGGCATTGACCGGTTTTACCTTCATCATTGCGGCGCAAACGATACATTCGGATATGATGATATGGATTTTGACCTTGTCAGCCGTTCAAAACTGATGCTGTTCGGGTATCCGCCATGGATGAAAAATATGTATCTAAACACGGGCAGCGAACTGACCAAGATTCTTAAAAAGACCAGAGAACTGGGAACAACGACTGCGCTCGATCTTGCATTGCCGGATGTCAGTTATGCAAACCAGTTTGACTGGAAAGCAATTTTAACAGATTGGGTACCATTGACTGATATCATGGTGCCAAGCGCAGAGGAAGTTTTCTATTTTCTTTATAAAGAAAAATTCCTCGATAAAAAAGCTAAACTGGGACCAAAGGAAAGTGTCCTTGACCATTTGACTGTAAAAGAGATTTCCACACTTGGAAGCGATTTATTGGAAATGGGTGCTGGAATCGCAATGGTCAAATGCGGCCACAGAGGCTTATATATCCGGACAGGGAAAAAAGAACGGCTCCAGAAATTCGGAGCAGCTGGATGCAATGACCTCGATAACTGGGCAAATCGCGAATTATGGTTCCCCGTTTATCAGGAAGAAAAATTCGTCGGAGCCCTGGGTTCCGGTGACTCGGCCATAGCAGGCTTCTTCTCAGCATATGTCAGGGGACTTACACTTGAATCCTGCTTAAGATACGCAAATGCGGCAGGAAGCATGAACGTAACTGTTCCTGATGGCCTTAGCTGGAATAAAGGTTTTGATGATTTAACCAAAAGGATTAATTTGGGCTGGAAAACCAAAGATTTAATGATTACAGAAGATAGCTGGAAAAAACAGGGGGAATTCTGGGCCGGCCCTTACAATAATGGTAAATGGGAATCCTAAGAAAAACAGGAGACTAAAATGGCAAAGAAAGTTGATGCCAAAAGAGAAGCATTTATAAGTAAAAAGCTGGCAAAGATGACTTTGGAAGAAAAAGTCGGGCAGCTTCTTACTTTCACACGGCGAGGCGCAATGCTGACGCCAAGCAGTATTGAGCAAATCACAAGGTTACAATGCGGCGGACTATGCCTTGAGCCGTATGCTGTCGAAACCTGCAAAAATCTTTATTGGGGAAATTCCCAGGTTGATAAAACTTTTAAGCCGCCAAAAGATTACTTTACTATTGCCAATACATATTTTGCGGGAAAGAATTTCGGCATAAGTATAACCCCCGGGGATTATACAAAAGATCTCAACAAGCTGCAGAAAATCGCGATTGGCCGCCCTTCTGGTATTCCACTGCACATGACAATCGATTTTGAAGGTGACTTCAAGAACGATTATATGGCAGGCGGTA
Organism: uncultured Pirellulales bacterium; assembly: GCA_964431645.1. Lineage (GTDB taxonomy): Bacteria > Planctomycetota > Phycisphaerae > Sedimentisphaerales > Anaerobacaceae > Fen-1362. Next base: position 13,565 of record CAYSKP010000029.1, on the reverse strand, counting down.
TAAGGCAATTTCCGCCTCCTATGGGTATGGCCGCAATCGGAGATACGAAACTGACGTATAAAATTAATAATACAATAGCAAAGCAGCTCAGCAATATCGGTGTCACTCAGATGTATTCTCCGGTATGCGACGTGAATATTAACCCCAAGAATCCTGAAATAGGCGTCCGCTCATTCGGAGATGACCCGGAAGTTTGCGCAAAACATGCTGTTGCCTTTATACAGGGCTTACAGGATGGCGGCATTGCCGCGACAGCAAAGCATTTCCCCGGCCGGGGCGATTCGGCAACAGATGCCCATGATGTGCTGGATGTAATAAAGGCTGATAAAAAAAGGATGCACGAAGTCGAGTTAGTTCCGTTTAAGGCGGCAATCGCGGCGGGTGTAAAGGCCATTATGACAGGCCATTCTGTTTACCCTGCTTTTGATGATAAATACCCAACGACATTATCCCCAACGCTTCTTACGGGTCTTTTAAGAGAAGAATTAGGCTTCGATGGCGTAATTGTTTCGGACGCAATCGGCATGGCAGCTATACTTAAAAAATGGCCTCTTCCCATCGCCTGCGCAATGGCAATAAAGGCAGGATGCGATACGATACTGTTAAAGGCAGATGATGAATCAAGGTCTCAATGCTTCTTCGGAATTAAACAGGCAGTCGAAAATGGGGACATTTCTGAAGAGCGGCTTAACGAGGCAGTTACTCATTTATTAAGAATGAAATATGACCAGGGGCTATTCGAAAGCGCCGGCAAAAAAGACCCCAAGAAGGCACAGGCGTTCGCGTTGAGCAAACCGATTATCGATTTCTCCTGGGATGTCGCAAAGAAAGCTCTGATTGTAATGCGTGATAATAATAAAATCCTGCCCTTGAGCATAAAGCAGAAAATGCTTGTTATCGAGCAGCGTATTCCTTACGAATTTGTCGGCAAAGACCCATATATGCATCAGCATATGTTCTGCGAGGACATGGTTGAGCATAATCAAAATCTTATTCTGGTGGATACCGATTTTGCGGCAAATGAGGATGAGCTTAAAGAATGTCTCGAATTAGCAAAGCAGGTCGATTTGGTAGTTATGACCAATTATTATGCCCGTATCGTCAAGACAGGCAATAACCGGCTGCTTGCAAAGAAACTTAAAGAGGCAGGCAAGAAAGTTGTTGTTGTGACAAACTTCCCCTACGTTGAGGGGACAACTAATGAGGCCGATGCAGTAGTTTGTAATTTCAGCGGGACACCGGATTCAATAAGAGCGGCAGTTGAACTGCTATTCGGTAAAATTAAACCTTCGGCAAAGACCAGATTGCCCGTCAAACTTGGGATTCAGAAAGAAACAGCCGTAAAGAATGCACCCAAAAAACAGTTAAGTCTTGATTTGTCATATTGCTAACCAATTTAATTTTTTAAAAAAATCTTAAAATTGAAGGAGAAAATGAAAATGGCGGAAAAGTCTTTACACAGTATTTGCAGATGGACATTTAATCCGGGAAAAGGCGGATTTGTTCCCGGTGATATGCGGCCTGAATGGGGCGGAAAATTCGGCACGCCCGAAATGATTAAATTGACGGCAGACAAGATTCGTCCGCGCCTGCCCAAGGACATAGAATTAGGCATCGAGATGCATTATGACGCCGAAGTCGATGACAAAAACGCTTCAGCAGTTGCCGATGCACTCGTAAGCAATAAATTATATCTTGCCATGATTACACCCGGTGCCCATAGCCATTTTGCATATGGCGGCATTTCTTCTTTAGATTCAAAGGAGAGAAAAGCGGCAGAGGAACTCGGCACAAAAACAGTAGACCTTGCATATGGGACACTGAAAAAAGCATGGCATCCTGATAAGGCGCCTGCTTTTGTGATATGGAACGGCTCATTTGGTTATGATATCGCGACAGTCGGCGTTAAAAAGATGTATCAGAACTTAAAAGAAAGTGTTGCCGGTCTGTGCAAATATGAGCAGAAAAAAGGCGGCAATCTCCATATAGGTTTCGAGCCAAAGCCTAATGAGGGACATCCAGCAATGCTGATTCCAACAGTGGCAAGCGCGATACTCTTCTGGCGCAAAATCGAGGATGAATTCGGAGTATCAAGAAAAAACAAGGGCGTTAATAAGGAATTCGGCCATTCGGAAATGATTGGTCTTGATCATGTTTACGACAGTGTCGAGGAACTGGATAATGATATGATGGTGCATATGCACCTTAACAGCCAGGGTTACAATGATGGAATTATTCTCGGCGGCCCGGGCAAATACGACATTGACCATGGCGCAAGAATCAACGGCATGAATATCGCCATTGCCGGTCTTCTCCAGCAGGCAGGCTATTCCCGATGGAAAGGCCACGATATGCAAACACGTGCTTACGATAATGCCGAGCAGGGAATCGATAGAGTCATCAGAAGCGTCCTTAGCTGGGAAGCCTGTGATAAGGCAGCCAAACAATTGGATAAAAAGAAACTTATGACTGTCCTGGCAAATCGGGAAACAGCAAAGGCTGAGGATATGATGCGTGCAGCCGTCGTATCTGCTCAAAAATATTTTGATGAAATGTACAAATAAGCAGTTTTTTTGCTGATAAGAAGTATTCGAATACCAAGCCGAAAATCCGGTCCAAAGCCGGGTTTTCGGCTATTGTATGATTATTAAACGAGTGTTACAAATCTGTCATTTTTTGAAGTAAGGAGATATTTTAATGGCAGCGGCAGGCTTGAGAATTGAAGATGTTTACACGATTTCCGGCAACCAGATTAGCGACATTTACGTCAAAAATAAAATGAGCGTCCATTTTCAAGGGATGTCCAAGACCCTGCAATTTCCCCATACAATTTTTCTGCAGGGCGCCCCTACTTGCTCAATAGGTATATCTCCGGAAGGCCTATATAATAGGCTAAACAATGCCGGCCGGCTTATCTTGTTAAATCATAATGCTATTCAATTCGCATCGTCTCCGTTTGTCCGAGTTGATGATAAATTTTCGATGCTTACCGCACGAAACCCGGTTCAGGTGGAAGGCCCTGATGATGTCCCTGCATTGAAAAATTATTATCATCCTCCTATATCAGAAAAACAGATTTCAATTTCTCTTGCTACACCTTTGGCTCAGATTAGCTACAAATTAGAGAATGTAACGATAACAAGAAAACTCATTTCTCCTTTATTAGCCGGCACTAAAGAGGCAGTGATACCAGCAGGTATTGAGGAATACCAAATAACCAATACATCCAAAAAAGAGCATCAGATTACACTTGTTATACCAAGACCCTCGCTTGTTAATCTTTCGGAAAAAGAATTAAAGCCCACAGACCAGGACACTGTTTATGTATGCTCAACACCTGTTAAAGGCCAAATTCACAAAGATTTCATTTCGAAAGGTCTAATCGGTGTCGTTATGGCCAGCACCGAATGTGAAGACAGAATGGTTATTGCTGTCCCGCAAATGGACAGCATTAAAATTGATACTCACCCGAGTTTTTGTTTAAACCGCTTAAAACAGGATTTACTATTGAATGATGACGGCAGCTTCTATGAAAAGAGAGCGCCTATTTTTAATCAGGATTATGGCGCGGCTGTAAGCCTTACGTTTGCCTTAAAGCCGAAGGAAACTAAAACAATACCATTTGCCGTTGGGTTGGATTTTCCGCAGCAAAGGTTTATTGACGGCAAGTTATTTGAACGCAAATACGTCAAGTATTTCAAATACAAAGAAACCCGAGCCATCGATATAGCCAAAAACGCGATTGATAACTATCCTAAATGGTTGAGCAAAACTGAAGCAATACAGAACAGAATATTTGACCTGATACAAAAAAGTCCGTCATATAAAGGTGACAAGGCGGGCGCGATAAGATTGGCCAGACTGATTTTTAATGAATTCAGTTTTCCTCTTTCAAATGCGGCCGTGTGGATTGAAGACAAAAAGGGTAACGACTTTGCTCGTTTTCTTGAATGTTTCGATTACGCCTATATTGACCCGTCGGATGTGGACTGGTATTCGATGGTCCTGATGGTTCTTTTTCCAAATATTGAAAAGGAACTGTGTCAAAGGTTTGTTGATTCGATACTTGCAGAAGATCCCACACCTCGATTCTATCATTATCATGCATCATTCGTCGAAGCAAGAAAACATTTCCGTGACCACCCTGAACAATACGAGAATGTTTCGATGACCCAGATTAGAGATGCCTTTAAAGTAAAAGGCAGCGTCGCCCATGATGTTGGGGCTATGCCTAAAGGCCACGCCCTGCGCAATGTGAGCGATTATGCCTGGTATAATAATAATTACTGGATTGACCTTTTCCCCAAACTAGTTTTAAGAGTTCTTAGGAATGTTAAGTTCTTCGATGATATCGAATTCCTGAAAAAAAACTGGAACACATTAAAATTCGGATTCGATCATCTGATGGAGCTCGATATCGATAAAGATGGTATTCCTGAAGGCAATCCCGAGGAGGTCAAGAACACATTCGATAATTTGGTTCTATTTGGTGTGGATGCTTACGATGTAACAACATTTTTGGCCTGCTGTCAGGTAATGATAAAAATGGCAGAAATGATGAAAGATAATCAGGCAAAAATACTTTATCAGGAGCATTTTGAAAAGGCATTTGCCGGCTTTGAAAAATTATGGGCAGATGTTAAAAACAAGAATGGCAAACGACTGCAATACTATATAACATGCTATGACCCCGTTAGTAGAAAAACAAATACAGATGTCTGGACTAATCAGCTCGACAGCCTTTGGTATTTAATTGCCATAGGTGAAGAGCCGTTTATTCCTGCTGATAGGGCAAAACAAATCCTTAAAACAATCTACACCAATAACAAGACACCTATGGGCTGGGCCATGTGCCGGACAAAGGACGGCGGCAAGGTAAAATCAGAACAGGGACAAGATGTTTATACAACATCCAATTACGTCTTTGCGCAGCTTCTCGATTATTATGGATTTACCAAAGAGAGCAAAGAAGTATATAAAGCAATGGATAATGTTGTATTCAAATACGGCAATTCCTTGATAACACCGGATAATCTCAGGGCTGAATTGGAAAAAGAACAAGGAGAGTCGAAACCCGGGCCTCATTATATTGTTGCCGCATACCCGAGGCCTGGAGCAGTATTAACACAGTTAGTTATGCAGTTCATTAAAGAAGTTCAAAAAAGAACAAACAGTTCCGTAATTGAATCCGGGCCGCTCAAATCCTTTGCTGCTGATTTAATGAAAGGAATTTAAACTAATTAAGCTTCTTAAATTTTAAGATAATAAAAAAGCCCTCGCGTTCGAGAACAATGCGAGGGCGTTTTTGTTTTAAAACAAAATCAGCTTTAGAAAATTAGCGTTTCCTGCGAATTAAAGCAAGACCACCAAGTCCCATCAGAGCCATTGTTGCCGGCTCAGGTGTAAATTGAACATTGTCAAACAACATGATGTTGTTTAAACTATCATTGTTGGTTGTGAATATAAGCTCAATGTAGCCAGTTGTCGCTGTCGCTGTTACAAGTGCTTTTGCGGCAGAATAATCAATCTTGAAATGGTGCGCAACTGTGCCTGAACCTGCCCAAAGTCCTATCATATATGTAGAATCTGGGAGCGCAGCCCATGAAAAACCGCTTGCATTAAGGCTTACGTTTTCAATTTTACCCCAGCCGCCATCGCCGCCAATATTGGGAACCGCAACATCGAATTCAAGGAACTTATTGTCGAGAAATTCGCTGTTCTTGCCAAGGTAATTCAGCTTAATTGCAAGCGTCTGTGCCCAGCCGCTCTGAGTCAGTTGTAGGCTTTGGTTGCCGAGCGTATGCCAGGCCGTGTTGGCAGTGTACTTCGCGAAGGTTTGAACGCCCGCGCCCGCGCCCGCATTGTTAGACCAGTCTATCCAGCCATCACCGCTTGTGGGCATACTTTCCCAGTTACCAATAACACCTGCGTAACTCACAGATGTCAATGCAAGAGCAAGCAAAATACTAAATATTTTATTCATACTCTTACTCCTCCTTCAAAATGTTTTAATACTAACTACCCTTCTTAACTTTTAACAATTATTTAGAGTGACTTCAACCGATTTAATTTGTGTAATATTTGTATCCGTAAAACATGCGCAGACTCTGACAGCATCTGGAGCATAATCCGGAAATATTCTCTGAAATGCCTTATCCTCTCTTTTATCAGTCTTCATACCCTTCTCCGTTACAACACCGATAATATCCGTTATATTCGTCGGACTCTCTAACTATTATCAGGCGATAAGTAAACGTTTACTTATAAAATAAACTTTAATACAGCACAAGTCAAGGGTTTTTTCCGTTTTTATAAAAACTTTAGGTTTTCGAGAAAGATTACAAATACGAACCCAATAAATTGCTTAAAATAGGGTTTTTTCATTAAATCACCTAATTTTTTTATATTTTAAGCAATCGTTTACTATTTAAATCAGCCACTAAGTAGGAATTAGGAATTATTTCCCATTTGCAAATGGTGTATTCCAGAATGATTCAATATTATCAGACTTTCTTCCCCTACAGCTCTCGGGCGGCCCAAAATAACTGGGCCTGAGCCCTCCTGTATTTATTACAATCTTCTCTATTACGACAGCCGGATCAATCATCCATACCTTCAAGGTATGATATCCTGGTTCTGATATTTTATGGGAAGATTTTACTTTGCGTACACTATCTATGACAGTTCGCTCCCAATCGGCATTTCCATCACCTGCATTGTATTTCTGAGGCACAAGGGTTATAGCCTGCGGCGGCTGGTCATCAAATGAAATCGCAACTTGAACCCCTCTGCCGTAAAGAAAATTCAATGTAGGAGCCGCATAAGTTTCCACCTCTAAATTTCCTTTGTGAAAGAAGTAAATTTTATATTCAAGACAAGGCGAGTCTTGAGGCGGATTTGCCCTGGGGCTAGTTACAGGAAAAATAGTCATAGCTGAACCGGTCCGGCCATAATCCTCAATTTTTTCCCAGGGAATTTCACGAGTATCGATTTTATTTGTATAATGTACAGGCTCAATTGAAACATAGCCATCTGCTTCGATGAAGCTTCTAAAATCTATTTTTTTTGGCTCTGACAATTTAAATGAACCGATTTTAACAGTTGAGCCGCTGCCTGTAATCTCAATGTAACCTGCAGCTATTTCATTGGGTTCTTTCGGGACTTTGCTCCAATTAATACCCAACCAGACCTTTCTTTCCTTTTCAACTACTCCCTTTGAAGAAGAAATAATAAGCCAATCGGCGCTTGGCTTTATCGTAAATTCAAAAGGCTTTTGACCTCTATTAAATATTTCAATATATCTCAAGTCGAGCGCATATCTGGTAAATTCGGGAAGAACAGGAGGTTGTGATGAGCCGGGCCAAAAAGATGTTGAACCTTCGATTGCTACTGCCATATTTGCCTCATCAGGGACATTGATTTCAGTCAATTGAGGCATAATGTTCTGTTTTGGCTGGTCCCAGGATGTGTATCCAATATGGGTCTGGTCCATCATATGGTTCCATTTGCCTTTTGCCATTTCATGATTGTAATATCGAGATAATTCGGCATCTGCCTTGAACAAAGCACGCGTTTTTGAAGCAAGGTCATTAGACTCAGCACGTCCCTGTTTTGCGTATAGCTGGTTTTTGGCGGCCGTAATATAAAGTTCATTGATAATTAAACTTGCTTTTGTGGGATATAAAACAAGCTGAAAAAAGGCATCTTTGTAATTATCAGGCAAAGCCGCGTAGATTTGCTCTGCTTTGGTTGTGATAGCATTGTAATCAACGATTACATTATCGGCTTCCCGATAATTTACAAGACTGTAAGTTTTAGTATCCAACAATTCCGGCTTACGCCTGGCATTGTATTTTGTGTATTTAGATATAATGTATGCGATTTCATCTGCATATTTAGGCCCAAACTCACGATTTACCCATAATTTAGTAAATTCAGAAATTTTTTCTTTAGGCCATCTTTGCGGGTTCCAGCCTAACTGCATGAAAAATTCTATTGGAAATTCCATAGGCTTCAAATCGCCTACATTGAGTATCCATATTTTTGTTGCACCATAATTGCAAGCAAGATTCATTTGCTCCCAAATTTTGGGAATATAATTAGTATTTAACCATTTATAAGAACGGGGACCCCCTACATAATCAAAGTGATAATAAATACCCGCACCACCGCTTCTTTTAAGCTCATCGGGAGTCGGTAAACGGCGGAGATTGCCCCAATTGTCATCACACCATAATAAAGTCACATCATCCGGCACTCGCATTCCATTGTTGTAGTAATCCAGGACTTCCTTATATAGAGCCCACATCTGGGGGACTTTGGATAAATCAGGGTTAATTGTTTCGGAAATCATTTTTCTCTGGTCAGCTACTATTTTTTCCAGCAAAGCTATATTAGCGCTTTGACTCATCGGCTCATCGCCATCGCCGCGCATTCCTATTGTGATAATCTTTTCATAATCCTTTGTTCGCGCAAGACCCTCTCGCCAATAGTCACTGATAATTTTTTCATTTTTCGAATAATCCCAGCTTCCTTTCTTATGACCTTTCCATTCCCATTCTTTCCATGCCCGCATCATTGGCTCATGATGTGATGTCCCCATAACTATTCCGTATTCATCGGCAAGCCTGGGGTTATTCGTGTCGTCGGTATCGAAGGAATTGTTCCACATCGCAGGCCAGATATAATTTGCTTTTAATCGAAGGAGAAGCTCAAAAACCTTCGTATAGAATTTACTGTTATACCCTCCGAATTTTTCATTTGCCCAGCCGGTAAGGGATGGAGCTTCATCATTTAGAAAAATCCCCCTGTATTTGACTGCGGGAGGTCCCTGAATATATTTTCCCTCTTTTACAAAAAGAGCATCTTTATGCTGGATAGGTACATCTGCCCACCAATACCAGGGCGATACCCCGATTTGCTCTGAAAGGTCATATATCCCGTAAATCGTGCCTCTTTTATCGCTTCCTGCAATTATTAAAGCATTATTAACATCATCAACGGGATTAGTAACAGTTTGAATTAAAAAAGATTCCCACTTATCAGCAATCTTATTTGCATCGATTTTATTACCCTTAATAAGCCTATCTATTATGGTGCTTTTTCCTATAGTCCCGATGATTATTGTGTTTGGGGCTAAAACTATGTGATTTAATTTCGGCAAAAGGCCGGTAACCCGATTTATATCCTGCTGCAAATCACCAACTGCCCTGATTACTCCGGGATAATCATTCGAATCAACATAAATTTCAGCAACATAATTAATATCAGAAATGCAAAAACCTTTTGAAGAATTTGAATCGATATATTGCTCCTGACCAATGCCAAAACAATAAGAACTGAAGAAAATTGAAAAAAGAAAAGTAAACGATTTTAGTTTTTGCCAAAATATAAGCTGATTAATCATAAAATGATTATAGCTTTTCAGGATTTTTTTGTAATGGCTGTTTTGAATATTTTTATTGTTTAATTTGATGTCGCTTCTGGTCGATTATTACGGCGGCAACAATAACGCATCCGGTGATGAGACGCTTGGTCGATTCCTGTGAATTACTTTTTTGTTTTCAATAGTTTTTCAATTTCTTTTCTTTGCGGAACTGAAGGCTGAGCGCCAAGCCGTGTTACTGATATCGCCGCCGCTGCATTCGCAAATCTGACAGCTTCGGCAAGCGGCATTTTTTCCGATATCGCCACAGCCAGCGCACCATTAAATACATCGCCGGCAGCAGTTGTATCTACAGCTTTTGCCTTAAATCCTTCAACCATACCCTCAAATTCATCGCAGCAAACATATGCTCCTTTCGAACCCAGCGTAATTATTATTATCTTAACTCCTTTTTTCTGCAAAATCTCGGCAGCTTTCCGGGCATCATTTTGATTTTTTATTGTTATGCCGGTCAATATCTCGGTCTCGGTTTCGTTTGGAGTCAGTATTGTAACGTTCTTCAAAATATCATTACCAAGCTTTACCGCCGGAGCCGGATTCAATATCACCTTAACGCCGCCTTTATTTGCAATCGATACCGCTTCCTTAACTGTCGTCAATGGTGTTTCAAGCTGTGTCAAAAGTATGTCACCGGAAAGGATAACTTCTTTTAATTTTTTAACATCGGCAACCGAAAGCTTTGCATTTGCGCCTGAGCCGACGCCTATGCTGTTTTCGCCGTCATCAGCAACAAATATCAACGCAACCCCGGAAGGTTCTTTATCATCCTTTAAAACATACTTGATGTTTATGCCGTCTTTCAAAAATCCTTCAACGGCTTGCCTGCCGAATACATCATTCCCAACTTTTGCAACGAATGTCACCTGCCCGCCGGCTCTGGCCGCCCCAACCGCCTGATTGGCGCCTTTACCGCCGGCTGCCGTTGAAAACTTTCCTCCAATTATCGTTTCTCCCGGCTTAGGTATCCATTTTGTTTTCAATATCATGTCGGTATTACTGCTGCCAACCACAATGATTTTTTTAGCCATATTATTTCTCTATCCTTATTACATCAATTTTGAAATTATTAACAAAACTAATCCTGCAATGTAAAACAGAAACATCAGCGACAGCAGCTTGCCTGTTCCGGCCGGAGCCTGCTTAAATTCTTTCCATATAAAAACGCCCCAGAAGGCTGCTATCATTGTAGCGCCCTGCCCGAGTCCGTAAGAAATTGCAAACCCCGCCGAGCCGGATGCGATTATGCTGAACGACATACCAATATTCCAGATAATACCGCCCAGTATCCCGACAAGGTGCAACCGCATATTCCCTTTTCTGAAATAGTCGCCCAGTGGAACAGGTTCACCCACAAATGGCTTTGCCATTACAATGCTGTTCCATAAAAAGTTTGAAATCAGTAATCCAAAAGAAAACAGCACAATGGCCGTATATGGACTTAGTTTTCCCGCTTCAAGGTTCACGAAATCAGGCGACATTGACTTGGCGACAAACCTGTAGAAAAATCCCATCAGCAAACCTGCTGCAATGGAAACTATCACGCCCTTTGCAGTTGTTTTCTGCCCGGTATTTGGGAGCTTTTTATATGCAATCGCGTCAAGTATAATCGCAGCAACAACACATGCAACGCCCAAAAACAGCAGCGGCGCATTGCCGACCGGGCTGCCGATATAATTAATTACCACACCAATAACAAGTGCAAGACCAACTCCGATAGGAAATGCAACAGCCATCCCCGCAATATCGATTGCCGCCACAAGCAGAATGTTTGAAAGATTGAAAATCACTCCGCCGATAAATGCCAACATTAAATTGCTCGACTGTGCCTGCTTTAAGTCTGCGATAAAACTTCTTCCTGCTGTCCCATGGCTGCCTAATGTAAATGCCAGAATCAGTGACAATATAAATACGCCAATTGCATAATCCCAGTAGTAAAGCTGAAACCGCCATTCTTTTGTCGCAAGCTTCTGCGTATTCGCCCATGACCCCCAGCACAGCATCGTTACAAAACACATTGCCACCGCTATCGCATATGATTCTACTACTAACATAAATGTCTCCCGAAAAATATTGTTGTCTCTTCTTCGCTAGTCCTTGGCAGAACTAACTATTTATATATCATACTATTATTGCGTAAGGTTTTGCTCAAGAGAAAAACGATAATTTTGTTACAAAAACAGGGAACAGTTGCAATCCTGTTCGTCCTTTTTTACATCCTGTGGTGACAGAAAGTGATTGGCTCCAGGTGCTACCACAATCGCGAACATTTCATTAGATATCGTCAATCGCCTCAGCCCGGCATAAGTGCTTAATCGAAGCTCACGGTCACTGGTCTGGTCTGCTTTTTAAGCTGCACCTGCCTTGTCTTTCCTTCACATGACACTGCATGCTTACCATAGAACACCCTCACCCGGCATTGACCATTCTCATCTGCCTTGCCATCATACCGGGTCCACCATTGTTTGAACACAAGGTCGCGATAGGCCTCGGCTGCCGGAGTAGGTGACCAATCACGGCGATAGAGTGAAGACTGCGGAATCCAGGTGGCTGGCTCCCAGAACCCCCACATTAGAATCCCTTCGACTGCCGGATGGGCGAAGCAAATGCTGTAGTATTCCTTTATTGCCTTTGCCTTGGCCTGTTCTTCTTTATCAGAAAGCCGGACATCTTTTCCGAAGTACCTTGAGCGCTGGCCTGGAAAGCAGAACTCTGTCACCCTGATAGGAAGATTAAAAACCGCCAGCTTGTCCAGTGCGTTTTGCAGTGCGTTTGGGTCAAAAGAATCACCGTGTAAATGACCCTGCGCCCCAATTCCGGCAAACGGCACACCCTGGTCGAGAAATCTCTGGATCTGCTTTATATACTCATCCAGCATTTTGCCGGTGAGTATATCGTAATCATTCAAATATAAAACCGCGCAGGGATCGCCTTCATGTACCCAGTCAGCCATATCTTTGGTGATGCCGGGCCCGAGTCGATCCTCATAATAATTCTCATGCAGCATCTCATTATTCAGATCGTATTCAGCAAATCTTCCGCGATAGCGCTTCCCGATATCCAGACCACGGGACTTTAGTGTCTCTTTCAGCGTCGCATCGTCCATCGTCTTAAGCCAGGGCTGCATCCAGTGGGATATGCCCCAGAAAATGTTATGGCCGCGAAGCGGGATATCATTTTTTTGCGTCCACGCGAGAATCGCATTTACAATCGAATAGTCCACCTTGCCCTTTTCAGGCTCCATAACGCCCCATTTCAAGGCGTTCTCCGTCACTGCGGCATTGAAATTATCAAGAAACACTTGTTTGTACCTGGCCGAATCATCGGCATTCATATCCCCATTAAATGCATGGTTTGACAAAGCCGCTCCGAACCAGAAGTCATGACGCAACTGCTCAATGTGAACCTTAGCCCCCGGTTTGGCTTTTATAATCAGCTCACCCATTCGATTTTGCCGAATTTTCGCATCTATAGATTCAGCGCCAAAACTTATCCCGCAAAAGATGAGCAAACATACCCAGCATTTCACTATTTGTTTTAAAATACCCTTATCCATATTGACCCTGCATCTGTCTTTATTAGGAGCCCTTTAGCGTCTCAGATAACGCAAATCTTTGGTTTTTTAGAATTTTATCTTATCATCTGCTAATCATTTATTGGTTTCTGACCCCATAAAATTAACAGTTATTTCGAATTCGATATGCAGGCCCTCATCAGGCGCAACTACAAGATTTTTAACTTTATAAGGTATGCGTATTTTTTGTGTGCCAGAAAAACTTTTATCTTTACCTTCTATTGTTATTAAAATAGTTCGATCGGCATCAAGAATAATTTTTGCAGGCGCCTTAATATGTTCAGCAGTTCCATCGGCCGTCATTTCAAAATCCAAATCGGAGCTGTTTTTTATTCGAAAAAAGGCCTTGCCTCTGCCCTTAATTGTCAGTTCATTATTTTCTATCGCGACAGATTTCTCAAATATTTGCTTGAGGTACTTTTCATCTCCAATGATATTGTTTTTGTAATATACGGCCGACCTGTGGTCCAACAATGCCTCTTTGATTGCCTCTTCTGTTTTTTCTTTTGCAAATACAAGGGTCATTGGCCTGTGCTCACCTTTTCCACA
>CAYSKP010000028.1:0-10960 GCA_964431645.1 uncultured Pirellulales bacterium | reverse complement strand
CAAGAATGTAATGCTAATCTTTTGGGCGACCTGGTGCGGCCCGTGCATTGCCGAAATACCGCATTTAATTGAACTTAGAGAAAAAACGGGCGAAGACAAACTCGTCATGCTTGCTGTATCATATGTTGATAGAAGAAATACAGTTGATAAAATAAAGTCCTTCGTCAACGGTAATCGAGTAATAAATTACCCTGTAATCCCTGCTAATCAGGCTGATATGCCAACTCCTTATATTTATGTAAACAGCATTCCATGCAGTTTTTTCATCAATCCGCAAGGCAAAATCAAGCTGGCAACCGAAGGATTGATCCCAATATCGCAAATGAAGGCGATAATTGAGGCAGAAGAATAGGTTTAAAATTCAATTTTTTCGCATTTCAAGTTAAAAAAAGCTGGACAAAATGCAGGCAGTTTCGTATTTTAGATTGTTTTAGATGATTTAGTAATTTAAAAGAGGAACAAAATTATGGCACATAAAAAAGGGCAAGGTTCAACAAGAAACGGCAGAGACAGTAATCCGAAATATCGGAGCATAAAATTATACGCGGGCGAAATAGCGAAGGCCGGCAGTATCATAATAAGACAGTGCGGCACCAAATTTTTCCCTGGCAAAAACGTCCAGATGGGCAGAGATTACACACTATTCTCAGTAAGTGATGGCAAAGTCAAATTCGTTGGCCGAAAAGTCAACGTTGTATAGATATTTTTACAGCCAGTATTTGAATAAATGAGGGGTAAATTCACCCAGTTTTTGCGAAAAAGGTCGTTTTTCCCATTCATTTAATATTATTTGTTTGGAATTTCCGATATCTTCCTCGAATATCTTTTCCATTTCCCGGGCAAACTGAGTATCAAGGATAACTGCGTTCAATTCGTCATTATTGAGATAAGTCCAGTAATCTAAATTCGAAGTTCCAACTGTCGACCAGACACCATCAATTATGGCTGTTTTTGCATGTAAAACAACACCATCTCTTTCATAGATTTTAACACCTGCTTTTAAAAGTTTAGAATAATCATAATGACCTGCTTTGAGGACTGCCGGAACATCTGTATAAGATGAAACAATAATTTTGACATCGACTCCCCGTTTTGCCGCGTTTGTCAATGCTTTTAAAAGCTGGTCATCGGGAACAAAATAACCTGCTGTGATATGAATTGAACGGGCGGCAAATGTTATAGCTGAAACATACATAATAAATGTCATTGCTTTGGAATCATGAGGAGAACTTGTAATTATCTGGACAAGAGATTCTCCCTTTTTATTTATCACTGGAAAATAATCAGCATCTGTCAACGCAGGGCAGCTTAGTTTTTCCCAGTTATCGAAAAATATTTTTTGTATTTGCGTAACAGCGGGCCCTTCAATTTGAATATTCGTATCACGCCAGGGCAATACTTTTTTCGAAAAATTCCGATCGGCTGCTTTTTGGGAATATCCCCCGCTTATGTTTGTACCGCCTGTTATTGCCACATTACCGTCTACTACAAGAATTTTCCTATGGTCAATACCCAGCTTAAAAAGCTGTTTTCTAAATGGACCGAAGGAAACCACATTAATTCCATTATTCTGTAACCGGTTGAAAAATGAATCGGGGGCTTCAATGCTTCCTATTTTGTCGTAAATGATATTAACATGAACACCTTCTGCGTGCTTTTTGATTAATAATTCTGCAAGCTGACTTCCGAATATATCATCCCTAAGAATAAACGTTTCGATATTAATAGTTTCTTTTGCTTTTTTTACAGCTTCAAAGATTGCTGCATAGGCAGCTTCCGCATCAACCAACAAGGATACCTCGTTGCCAAACGTAAATGACTCTCTGCTTAAAGCTTCCATTACTTTTAAGTTTCGATTAAGGATTTCAGAACGGCCGGTTTGCTGCTGCAGCTTATCTATGACAGACCGGCTCTGGTCAGCGGATAATTTTTGATTTCCATATATAATTTCAGGCGGCTGGTCTGAAAAAGGAACATCAGCAATCTTTTTATAAACATTAGGAAGCGTTTGGCATCCCGACCCGATAATTACAATGAAGATTAGAAAAAATATTAATTTCTTTGTCATCCTAAATTACCGTCTTGACAGAATGAATCTGTTATGTGAAATCTCTTTTCATTTCTCGCTTCTTGAATATCTTAGTGTCTGAATTATAAAATCATCTTGAGGGTTTTAATCAATAGGGATTTTGCTTATAATGTAAGGATATGTTTATTGATGAAGCAAAAATTCATGTCAAAGCAGGTGATGGCGGTAACGGAAAAGTAAGTTTCCGGCGGGAAAAGTATGTCCCAAAAGGCGGCCCTGATGGGGGAGATGGCGGCAAAGGCGGTGACGTCTTTTTTCTGGCCGACCCCAACATAGATACCCTGCTTGATTTCGCAGGCAAGCACAATTGGTATGCTGAAAATGGCAAAGCCGGGTCAAACAAAAATAAAAGCGGGGCAAATGGTGAGGACTTAATAATCCATGTCCCCCCTGGAACTCTCATTTACGATACTGATATAGATCTGTTATTAAAAGATCTCGACGAACCTGGTATGAAGGTTTGTATTTGCCAGGGCGGCAAAGGCGGCAAAGGAAACAAACAATTCGCAACCTCGATTTACCAGGCGCCAAGATTTGCTGAGCAAGGCACACCCGGACAGGAACGCAATCTAAGGCTCGAGTTGAAATTAATAGCTGATATAGGTTTGGTAGGAATGCCAAATGCCGGCAAAAGCACATTGATTTCCAGATGCTCGGCCGCGAGACCCAAAATCGCGCCATACCCTTTCACTACATTGGAGCCGGTCCTCGGCATTGTGAAATTATCCGATGAACGCAGGTTTGTCATGGCGGATTTGCCGGGTCTTATTGAAGGCGCTCATGAAGGAGCCGGATTGGGTTTCGAATTTCTTAAACATATCGAAAGAACAAGAATAATCGTTCACCTGCTGGATATAATGCCGCCTGACAACTCAGATCCTGTGAAAAACTATCGTAAGATCCGCAAAGAACTCGAAAAATACAGTAAGTTACTTGCCAAAAAGCCTGAAGTAATTGTCGCAAATAAAATCGACCTTGATCCGGATGGCAATGTTGTAAAGAAATTACGAAAACAGCTCAAAAAAAGAATCTACGCGATTTCAGCCGTAACTGGGGAGGGAATTAAGGAACTTACCGAACTACTTTGGAAAAAGGCAAAACAAACGTTTCACCACTAAGACACGAAGACTCAAAGATAATAAATTAAGAAAAGATTTGTGGTATTGAAACAAATAAGCCTCATAACTTAATCTAAGGTCCTGAAATAATCGATTTTTTCTGCAGCCATCAAGTAAATAAGGGCATAAATGATTGCTATTATGCCTAATTTTGATAAAATAATCCCGTCGGTCTTAACAACAGTGCCTTAAATAGGAGAGTGATGATGTCATTTCTAAAAAGGCAAGTTCAACCTCGTGTTTGTCCCAAAACAGGAAAAAATATCAAATCAGATAAAAAGTTTCATTTTTCGTGGTGGTTATTTCCAATTACCGGATTAGGTGCATTAATCTGGTTTTTAATACGTGTTATACCCAAACCTTCTCGTGCATCATATCCATGCCAGCGTCTGGCATTTCCAATTGCATCAGGATTTATAATATGGGCTATTGGATTGGCAGCTTCGACAATCGCATTTCACAAGGCAAAAAGACATTTTATGCGTTCTAGTTATGTTCTTGCGGCAATATGCATAGTCATAAGTGTAGCTTCGATATATGTCGCTCTTTCCTATAGTTCTCAGGATGATGCAATGGCCGTTCCGCCTGCACGTATTGCGCAGCCGGCAAATTCTCCCATTGGCGTTGGCAAGGGCGTTCACCCCGGCCGCGTCGCCTGGATTCACGATCCCAATGCCACTAACTGGTTAGGCAGTCCAGAAAGACAGGGAGTCAGCGATGGCTACTGGTGGGAATCGAACCATACATCACAAACGGTTGTTAACCAAATGGTTTCAAAATCACTGAGGGCATTAACAGGCAAAAGCACAGATTATGCAGCCTGGGATTCGTTATTCCGCTACTTCAATCAACAACATGGCAAAGGTAATGTAGGGTATCAGCCAGGCGAGAAAATAATGATAAAGGTCAACTTCGTTGGACTTATCTACTCATATGCCACTAATTACACTTTTCGTGACAATTACCCGAATACTTCGCCTCAGGCTATACATGCCCTTCTTGAGCAGCTCATAAATATTGCCGGTGTGAATGACATCGATATTACTGTAGGCGATACTTTAGGTTCCTTCGCAAATGATTACTTTAATTATCTAGACCCTTGTTTTCCGGATGTAAACTATCTTGATTACTATGGGAACAGCGGTCGAGGCAAAACGGCTCTTTCCAGCACTCGCTTCTATTGGTCAGATCCTAATTCAAGTATCGCAATAATTAAGGATTACATCCCAAATTGTTACAAAAATGCCGATTACGTAATCAACTTCGCAAATCTTAAAGGCCATTACAATCAAGCGGGTGTTACAATGTGCGGTAAAAATCATTACGGCACACTATGCAGAACACCCGATAGGGCCAACTACTATAATCTGCATAACGAGCAGATTTGGACAAGTCCCGGAATGGGACATTACAGGCCTCTTGTTGATCTTATGGGCCACCCGGATATTGGCGGTAAAACCTTCCTTTATCTCATTGACGGATTATATCCGAACAAACATGCATTGGATTGGTCTCATGATTTTCCATATAAGTGGCAAACTGCGCCTTTCAATAATGACTGGGCATCAAGCTTTTTCGCTTCACAGGATCCCTTAGCTATTGACTCCGTAGGTTTTGATTTACTTTATAATGAATGGCCGCAAGCTGACGGTCCCGGAGGTGATGGTGCAGACGATTATCTACATGAAGCGGCTTTGGCGCCGGACCCATGCTCGGATACATTTTATGATCCAGATAATGACGGCATCGAAATCCAAAGTCAGGGAGTTCACGAGCACTGGAATAATACAACAGACAAACAATACAGCCGTAATCTAGGGATAGGAAACGGTATCGAACTTGTTACCGCTGCAACTGGCGGCTGGCCTGACCTCAATGGAGACTGGTTCGTTGATTTCAGCGATTTTGCGATTTTTGCCAATGCCTGGCGCGGCATCTCGGGCGATGATATTTACGACCCCTGCTGTGATATATCGTCTGCAACAGGTGACGGCGTAATTGACGAAAAAGACCTTTATGTCCTCGCCGATAACTGGCTGGCACTGCTCACCAACGATGTGGTTGTTCCCGGTGCAACACTTCAGCAGGTCTATTATAATTCAAGTTATAATTTTGAGGGACCAACATGGGACCCAAATACTAACAAACTTTACTTTACCAAAAGAATCAGAACAAGCGGAACATATCAGATTTTACGTCTCGATTCTCCAGGGAACGCAACTGTCTGGATGACACCATCTAATCAAGCCAATGGCACGTTTCTTTCACATGATGGGCGATTACTCACAGCAGATGAAAGCACAAAGCAGATTCGCAGTCACATTATCGGCGCATCAGGTCCACAGGATACTGTTGTTCTTGCAAATACCCCCAAAAGCGCGAACGATCTCGTCGAGCTTATGAATGGTGACATATATTATACCTGTCCTGACTGGAACGGCGTCGGTCCCGCAGGTCAGGGTATATATCTGCTTGAACCAAATGGCGTCAGCACGAGAGTCAATAACAGCTTATGGCAGCCAAACGGCATCATCACTTCTCTCGATGAGACAAAGCTCTATG
This sequence comes from uncultured Pirellulales bacterium, assembly GCA_964431645.1. GTDB lineage: Bacteria > Planctomycetota > Phycisphaerae > Sedimentisphaerales > Anaerobacaceae > Fen-1362. The sequence continues at coordinate 5,191 of CAYSKP010000028.1, read as the reverse complement.
TTGCTGAAAGTGCCAGCAGCTATAATAGTTACAAACGATGGTGGGTATTCTCGATTAATACAGATGGGACACTGGGCAGCGGTTCTGTATTCTTCAAGCCGACAACTTCTACTTACTATGACCCGGATGGAATGACAATCGATGAACGCGGAAACTTATATTTTACAGGCCTTGGCGGCCTCTGGATTGTCTCGCCGACTGGTCAACTGCTTAAGATGATATCGATACCGGAGCAAAGTGCAAATGTTTGCTTTGGTGGTCCAGATTATAAAACGCTTTATATAACCTGCAATTACAAAGTCTATTCGCTTGCGATGGTCGTCCGAGGCGGCGAATAGATTTATTCAAAAAAGAAAAGGCCGGCAAATCATAAGCCGGCCTTTTTTATGCGCCAATTACCATAAATTAAATTTACTTGCGAATTGACTTTTGTCCCAAACTATGTTAACAAACTTGCAATCAACAGGTCAAAAAGGCTTTAGAAGGAACTATTGCCAACAATATTGATGAGAGAGTCCCGGAACTGGAGTTTTAGGGATGGGTGACTTAAAGCAAAGAAGCCGTTTGACACATCCGAGGGGGACAATCTATAACAACATTGAAGGACATTTCTCATTTGCAACGGAGAGGAAGGAGGTGCGCGGGATTCAATTAATTACTTAACAGCAACCCAAATTATTCATTAACGAATCAGGAGAAGGAAAATGAAGAAAACATATCTAATCACGAGTATAGTGACATTGCTGATTATCAGCCAAACTTTCGCCGCATATAACTATGGAGAGGCGATGCAGAAATCAATTTATTTTTATATGCAGCAGCGCACAGGAGCACTGCCGGCGGATAATCCTGTTATTTGGCGTGCCAATTCCTGCCTTAATGATGGAGCAGACGTGGGTAAAGACCTCACCGGAGGCTATCTGGACGCGGGGGACAATGTTAAGTTCGGTCTGCCAATGGCCTCAACAGTAGCGACTTTGAGCTGGGGAGTTTATGAATATCGAAGCGCCTATTCAAATGCAGGCCAGCTCGATGAAGCACTCGATGCAATCAAATGGGGAACTGATTACTTCATCAAGTGCCACACGGCGACAAACGAATTTTATTATCAGGTCGGCTCCGGCAGCGCTGACCATGCATGGTGGGGACCTGTCGAAGTCATTGAAGAGGTAATGTCACGCCCATCATATAAAGTTACATCAGCTTCACCCGGCTCAAGCGTCACAGGGGCAACTGCCGCCGCATTAGCAGCCGCCTCTGTCGTTTTAAAGCAAACAGATGCAGCTTACGCTCAAACCTGCCTGACTCACGCTCAGCAGTTATTTGATTTTGCATACAATACTAAGAGCGATGCCGGCTACACCGCCGCAAGCGGCTACTATACCTCCTTTAGCGGATATTGGGATGAACTTGCGGCCGCAGCCGCATGGCTTTATATAGCAACCGGAGATACCGCTTATTTAACAAAAGCCGAATCATGTGCTAACAATTGGGGCAAGGAAGGCAGGACCGCATATTGGGGATACAAGTGGACACATTCCTGGGATGATATGCATTACATGACGCAAATACTCTTGGCTCGATTAACAGGAAAGCAGATTTATATTGATTCAATAGAACGCAACCTGGATTTCTGGCAGCCCGGCGGCGGAGTTACATATACACCTGGCGGACTTGCCTGGCTCGATACCTGGGGATGCCTGCGGTATGCGGCCAATGCTTCATTTATGGCATTCGTCTGGGCCGATAGCCCTCTTGGAAACGCATCGAAAAAAGCTGCCTACAAAACCTTTGCTGAAAACCAGATTAAATACACGCTTGGAACCAACCCTCGTAACGGCAGCTATCTGATTGGTTTTGGCCTCAACTCACCTAAGAATCCGCATCACAGAAACGCACACGGCGCGTGGTATAACGATATCGATGACCCGCCAAATAATGAACACACGCTTATCGGGGCACTTGTCGGCGGGCCTGCCAAAAACGATGCTTACAGCGATGACCGCACCAATTACACGACAAACGAAGTAGCTTGTGACTATGATGCCGCTGTTGTGGGAGCTTTAGCAAAAATGTATTCACTTTATGGCGGAAATCCTCTTTCCAATTTCCCGCAGAATTACTTTGAACCGCTCGAACAGCGAAGGGACGATTATATCGTCCGTGCCCGTCTGCTTTCAGAATCAGCAACCTCGATTCAGGTCCTTATCCAGGCCGGTAACCGTTCCACATGGCCTGCGACTGTAAAAGACAAGCTTTCAGCAAAATATTTCTTTGACTTGACTGAAACCTTCGCAGCCGGTTTTACTGTAAACGACATTACTAAATCATTAAGCCAGCATGAGGGAGCGACACTTTCGGGCCCATTCCAATGGAACGGAAACATTTATTATGTCGTTGCCGATTTCACCGGCACAAAGATATTTCCCGGCGGCCGCGGGCAATGTGAAAAAATGGCTACGTTTACACTGGCCGGGCCAACGGATGCCGCATGGGACACCTCTAATGACTGGTCTCGCACAGGAATGGTTGCAAATCCGTTTACATATGAGCCGACAGACCTTACCGGCTTAACCGAATATATTTGCCTATATGACAATGGCGAGCTTATATGGGGACAGGAGCCTTCAGGCACACCTCCCCCGCCGCCTCAAACCATTAACGTGCACGTCAGCAGCATTGATATGAGTATTGTCAGTGCCGGAGCCGCGTTCTATCAGGCCAAAGCCATTGTTACAATCGTTGATTCAGCAGGAACGCCGGTCAGCGGGGCTTCAGTTGCAGGGGCTTTCAGCGGCGCCACCAGCAATAATGTCAATGGAACAACGGATACATCCGGCAAAGTAACATTCCTCTCAACAAAATACAGGGCAAAGACAGGCACATCCTGGTCTTTCTGTGTAAATAACGTAACAGGAACTGATTTGACCTATGACTCTCCGGCAAATGTTGAAACTTGTGATTCTGTAACTTACTAAATCGTTTTTTAACAATACGGCTGATGATTAATTCATCAGCCGTTTTTTTTGTGCTTGTAATAAACTATCCAACGTAATAAACTACTGTTGTTCTCGGAGAGGTGACCGAGAGGCTGAAGGTAACGGTTTGCTAATTTTCCAGAAGAATCCCCTATTTTTATAAATATCGCCATTTCAATAACTTAGATAATTGTATATATCGCATAGAGAGTATATATCGCACCGGTAGTTGTAGTCCAGTTGTAGTATCTGGATACTAATAGTCGGCAATTATCCTCGTTACAAGGCTTCAAATTTTGCCACTTCTTTCGACGTACGACAATCATGTTAAAACAGAACTACAAAATACTAGTTGTTTTCCTGATTGCCCTTCCTCACAAGGCCAGCTTTTTAAGTAGCTCAGGCATCTCGCCTGTAACATCTCCCAAATACACGGGCAGGGAACAGAACATTCGCTATTTCTTCGATGGCAAACACTTAGGTCATCACCACCAAAGTAATAATCTACGAAATCGATATCGCATTCTATATTACCTACATATTTAAAGCTATGAAGTAGTTTTTCTATTTTGTCTTTGAGTTCATATAAGCGAGCCAAGTTCTGCTCTATCAATTCAAAGACCATTGTAGCAGCAGGGCTGGATGATTCTATGCTGTCAAAAGTCGGCCATATTCTTCTAGTGAATCGTATAAAATATGTTGCTGACCTTCTAATAACGCTAATAAGGGGAATTTATCACAAGTATTCATTGTTTCGGTTACTTCCGTAGATATAGTTTTCTTCCTTTCAGAATTAGTTTAAATTGTTTGTTATTACTGTTTCAGATTACCTCTTTTGATTTGTCATAGTTTTTTCATAGTTCCACTTCCTTTACAAACTACTTGGATTAATGTTAGAATTGACTTTTTGATATGCACAGGTAGCCCTAGCCAGCTATTGACGATTAACATTAGATTCGGGTCTTGAGGGTAGGATGGTGCATTAAGTGCGCTGGATTTTGCACGGTTCTTGTCTAAAATCGGGGTTTTTGATAGCTCAAATTGGGGTTGTTCGAGTTCCTGCATCGCCCATTCAAACTGCACTTTCGTCCCCACTATTTATGAGTTTATAAGTTCTGTTTTTAAACGGCTTACGGTTTTATGCCATCGGACTGTTACTCCGATGTTTGCAGATTTGAAGCTTGTTGGCGTCGTTTCTATACTATTCTCAGGTTTTTCCGAGAGCGATGTTTCTTTTCTGGTTACTGTCCGATCGGTCTTCAGAATCATTGGTCCAATAAAGAACAGGTACTGCTGCGCATGTGGGAATACCCGGAGGAACTCGAAAATAATAGTACATTTTTATAACACCAGGCATTATCATGAGCCTTGGGTAATGTGATACTTGATGATGTTTACTTCAGCAGGCGAGATGAAATACCAAAATACAGAATCGCGAAAGATTTTTGGATTCGAAGCATTCTTCACACGTATTACAGGTCCACGCGAGTGAAACTGGTTTCGTTTGGATTACGGAATGATGAAGGAATCATCCATGAAACCAGCTAATGGTCCAGAAATAGCGATCGGAAAGTAAGAACAACATGAAGGATTTTTCGTTACGCTGGCAAACCTGGATGGCCAGGCAGACGCGCTCTCGCGCAAGCGAACCGCCTTTGCGGGCCGAGCTGTTCAGCGTCGAACAACTCGCTCGCCATGCCCGAGCATTGGCAGCGGAGCACCAAATCGTCACTCAACAAAGCTTCAATCGCCTATTGGCTCGATTGGACGTAAATGAACAGACCCTCCAGGCCTTCAATCACGAAACTCTTACCGTAAATTCAAGCCGGCGAATTACTCCAGCCGCCGAATGGCTGCTGGATAACTTTTACCTGATCGAAGAGCAGATACAAATGGCCAGGCGGCATCTGCCCCGCGGCTACAGCCGGGAGCTGCCTCGCCTGGTGAACGGTCCATCCGCCGGACTTCCTCGCGTTTACGACATCGTGCTTGAATTGATCGCGCACGTAGATGCACAGATTGATGCGGGACCGCTCAACGCCTTCATCGCCGCTTACCAAAAGGTGGATTACTTGAAACTGGGCGAGTTGTGGGCCATTCCCATTATGTTACGACTGGGATTGATTGAAAATCTTCAGCGTATCGCCACCCGGCTGACCATCGCCCGTAAGGATAGCGATCTCGCGGACTTGTGGGTGGATCGTTTGCAGGAG
>CAYSKP010000027.1:0-70380 GCA_964431645.1 uncultured Pirellulales bacterium | reverse complement strand
ATCCTCATAGGAAAATGTCACGATATCAAAATTCCACTTCTCCTTGACAAGCTGGGGCACAACGCCTTTGGGCTGTGCCCACGCATCGGGGCCGCCCACTGCTGCAATACGGGTTCCCTTCGTATTATTCAATCCGCAAAGCGACCGCAATCGCCATAAAATTTCTTCCTGACTGTCAATAACAACGTCACCTTCATCAATGCCTTTGACCGCCAGCGTATCAGTATGCTGTCTTAGGTATCGCGGACTTATAATCTCGTACCACAGGTATACCGGTCCCGATTTGTGACGGCAAAATATTATCATCGGCTTGCCGACCCTGGCAATCTCGTGTAAAACTTCCATCCCGCCTCCGGCCGCATACACGATAAATACATCCGAAGTTCCCGCGTCCTTAATTTGTGATAAATCTTTCACGCTGCGCACACGCGACACTATTGCGAACTCTACCGGAAAATCTACTTTACCTATCAGCCCCTTTAGCTCCTTTTCTATGCGCGAAACTTCCAGCCGGGCATCTTCCTCCGTTTGAATCCCGCCCCAGCTGCGCCAGCTCGTCTGCGGCCTGCGATTGGGTGTCTCGTAAACAAGTATAGGCTTGACCACAAGCGTCCGTCTCAATAGATTTTGCGGCTTGGTTTCCGCTGCTGCCAGTGACGACCAGGTCAATCCCGTTAGCGCCGTCCCTAGGGCGGTCATCCCGCCAATACCCTGCAAAAAACCTCTTCGCGTAATTCCCGATTGCTCCCCGCAGCCAGGACAGCATGTCCGTCTGATTCTATGAACTTCATCCATACCGCACCTCAAAAATAATAGATGTAAGTTTTCAGAGATTATGTTATCATATTCAATAGCTTATCAAAATTCCAAATTTTGAAAAAGGTGAATTATGCATGAAGATTTAAATCGCCGCAATTTTCTGAAGAAATCCATTCTTGCATCCACGGCAGGGGCTGCCCTGAATTTAAATCTGGACCGCAAGTCCGCATCGGCAGAAATTAAAGAAGATGCCGCTAAACCCCAATTAAATATTTCCGACAATGGTATGCCGACCGGCAAAATAGGCAATCTCAAAATAAGCCGGCTTATCTCAGGCGGAAATCTCATAAGCGGCTGGGCTCACAGCAGGGATTTAGGCTATGTCTCGGATTTGATGAGAAGCTACAATACCGAGCAAAAAGTTCTCGATACTCTCCAGCTGCTCGAGGAAAGCGGGGTAAACACCATTATAACCGATCCCAGGGAAAAACCGATGAACATTATCAAAAAATACTGGAAGGAAAGGGGCGGCAAAATCCAGTGGATTGCGGAGGGACATCCTAATATTAATGATGTCCAAACCAGTCTCAAGAAGTCGATCGACTGGGGAGTATCAGCAATATATATGCAGGGAGTCATTGGTGACAAATGGCTTAAGGAAAATCACTTTGACAAGCTAGGCGAAGCCCTGGAATTTGTCCGCAAAAACAAAATACCCTGCGGCATCGGGGCCCATATGCTCAACGTGATAAACGCAGCCGAAACATGGGGACTAAATCCTGATTTCTATGTCAAGACCCTGCACAGCAGCAATTACTGGTCGTGCAAACGGGCGGACCAGAATTTAGATGTCATTGAGAATCCCTCGGATAATTACTGGTGTATGGACGTCGAACAAACCATCGAGCTTATGAAAGAGGTGAATAAGCCGTGGATAGCGTTTAAAGTATTGGCGGCCGGAGCAATTCCCCCCAAAGATGGCTTTAAGTTCGCCTTTGAGAACGGTGCCGATTTTATATGTGTGGGGATGTTCGATTTTCAGGTCAAAAAAGACGTTGCAATCGTAAAAAGCATATTGTCAAAAGAGCTCCCCAGAAAACGCCCCTGGAAAGCGTAAAATTTTTTTCCAGCCCGCGCCTTGCCTGCCCTTCGAAGCTTTAGTCGTCAAATGTAGGATGGGCTTTAGCCCATCAATTTTCAATTGTTGCACGGGCTTCCAGCCCGTGTTTACCGTCTTTCAGCCTGCGCATTTTTTTGAGGACCTGTGATTGAACGAAAGAATCCCGCGAAATAAAAAAGCCGTCATTCCGACCGAGGCCGAAGGCCGACTGGAGGAATTAATTTGAAAGATTTCGAGATTTGAAATTTATATTTGTTCTCTGCGGTCTCCGCGGTAAAGATTCATTCCGGCAGAGGCTTCCCTTTCGTCTCCGGGCAAAACCAGATGAAAACAATTCCGATTATATAAACCAGGCATACAACCGCGCACATCCTGGCGTAATCCTCATTGAAATAATTCAAAAGACTTCCCGCCGCCAGTGTCCCCGCCGCCGCAAGCACCCTGCCGATATTATACGCAAATCCCTGCGCAGTCGCCCGCACCCTCGTCGCAAACAACTCCGGCAGATACAATGGCAGCCACCCGAAGAAGCTGGCCGTCACTCCCCCCACGATAAACACCCATAACAGGAATCTATTTCCGTATTCAAAAGGCGTCCTGAATAGATAAGCGCAAGTTCCTGTTGCCATGATACAGAGCAAAAAATAAGCCATCCTCCTGCTAGTCCACTTTGCAATATAAGCCGCAGTAAAAGCGCCAGTCATTGCCCCTATAGCCGACCATATCTGTGTCCACGATTTTGCCGTTGGAATCTGCCCGCTCAATTTGTCGGCCCACGCAGGCAGCCACTGTGTCGAGCCCCATGTCCCCAGAAGTATAATTGCCCCCAAAAGCGACCCCTGTATTGTGGGCTTTGCCAGTCCCCCTTTGAAAATATCCGCAACACGATTTCTCGGCGAATGTGCGGCAGCCTCTTTCCATCTCTGCGATTCCGGCACGAACATCCTTATAAAAAAAGTCAAAACAGCAGGTATCGCCCCCAAAAATAAAATCAATCTCCACGCCGAATTTGATAATAGCGCGCCCTTCCAATTGTCAGGCATTCCGACAAAAGAGAAAAACGTTCCGATTTCATTAATTAATTTTGTAAGCCCCAGGCCCATCAAAGCAATCAGCAAAAATCCCGCGTTTGATGCCACGCCTATAAGTCCCGCCAGCATCGGCCTCGACGTCGAAGGCCACACTTCCATCACAAGCGCCACTCCCAATGCCCACTCGCCTCCCATTCCTAAAGATGCGATAAATCTCAATACCGCTAATTGCCACGGCTGCATCGCAAATCCGCACAATCCTGAAAACACCGCGTAAGTCGCCACGCTCCATACAAGCGCACGCACCCTGCCAATCCGGTCGCCCAGCCAGCCGAAAAGTATCCCTCCACACGCCGCCCCCATAAGAAACATAGCGATTATTATCGAAAACCATGTCCCTATCGTCTTTCCCGCCTCCGCTCCCATCAATTCCATCAGCGCCGGCCTTGCAACAAGCGGAAAAAGCCCCATCTCAAATCCGTCAAACATCCAGCCCAATAGTGCCGCCGAAAGTGTCAATGCAAGCGCCTTCCGCGTCACATGCGGCTCATTCATAGATTTTCCCTAACCTGTAATCCTTCCATCCCGTCTCGAATGCTTTTCTTTCGACAGGCGCTGGCCTCAACATGATATTTTCACACTTAAATAAATCCTGTTCTTCTTCATCGTATTCAATTTTCAGTATCGAATTGCGCAATTCCATGTTTTCCGGCTTGAATTTTAACTCGGTCCCCTCAATTTGAATGCCGTCTTTCGAAATAACCAGATGCGACCCCCTTGAACCCTCTCCCTGTGCCAATAATGTCACTATCGCCTTCAAATATGCCGCGCTTGTCAATGCAAGATGCTCCGCCTTGATTGCCTCAGTAATATCTTTTTTATTTCTTACTGCAATTCCTTCATGTTTAATTTTATTTACCAAATCAATTGCCTGCTTTAATGCATCTGGCGCGCTATTAATCTCCCGGATGTGACCCGCTGATTCCGTCATTCGTTCTTGAATCTCTTCTATTATATCTTTGGCCTTAAGACCCTTTGATTTTTCAAAGCCGAATAATTTTTCAATCAGATCCCTTGTCTGATTCTTAATCTCCTTAGCTGCCAAAGATTTCGATGGCATATCGCCGCCATAAACATTCGCGATATATTCTGCCGCACGCAGTGAACCCACCTGCCCTGAATTCAGAGCTGCCCCTCCCGGCCGCTTCACACCGTGTGTCCCCGTCATTTCGCCCACAATAAACGTGTGCTTTATATTCGATTCCCACCAGCAATTGACCGCAAATCCGCCGTTATTATGTTGAGCGCACACCGCAATCTCCAGCGGTTCTTTCCATAAATCAATCCCATGCTTCTTATAAATATCAATCGCCGGCTGATTCATAAAGCTAAGCCGCTCTATTGGAGTCTTGTGCAAAGCGCCGGTTTTCTTTAAATAATCGAGTGCCTCATTTTCAAGTTCCTCAATCGCAAACGTCTTCATGTTGGAATTGCCGATTGGATTTTTCCTGAAATCCAGAAATACCCGCCTGCCCTTCTGCGTTTCGTTAAAAACAAGTATATCGATAAGTGATGACTGACAATTTTCAATCCTTTGCGGGTCAAAAGGCCATTGATATCCCTTTAGAAAGATATTTGTCCCCATCCTGCTCATCGATGGAAAATAGTCTGCAAGAAATTCCTTTTCATCATTGCCGTTTACGTCTGTGCTGAAAATCCTCGGAATCACCTGCATATACGAGCCCGAAACATTCCATCGAAATTTCGTACTTGCAAGTCCGAACTGCGATTCAGTCAGATTCTCAGCCGCTAATCCCGCCGCAAACGCCAGACCATGAATCCCCGTCTGTCCCTTCGGATAAACGCTTGTCTTATATAGTTCCCCCGGTCCGCCTGCCGCCAAAATCAGATTTTCACATTGAAAGATATTTATTCCGTAATTTTTAGAATTCAACGCCTTCTTATCGATCGTGATAATGCCGGCAATTAATCCATTTTTTCTAATTAGTTGCGCAGCTTCCTGATTATCAAAAATCTTAATCCCGTAATCCTCCACACGTCTCTGCAGGCATTCGCTCATCTCTTTGCTTGTCAATGGCCCCGCCGAAGTCGCCCTCTCATACGGGTCATGGTCGGTCTTATAACCCAAAAAGCTCCCCGCTGCATCATGCGGAAAGGAGACTCCTAATTCGACTAAATGATAAAACTCCCGCAGCGAGCCGATTGCCTCCGCAATCGCCAAGTCCCCGTGGCAGCACCCCGCCGCGGTCAGCGATTTTGCAAACGATTCCGCCGAGTCAGCGACATCAGGACTTGTCCCCATCTTGTAATATGTCTGCTTGTCCGAGCCGCTCATCTTCGAAGCGCCCAATGCAATCCCTGCCGTTATTATCGCTATCTTGTTTTGAGCATCGTCGATTCCTTTTTGTGTGAAAAACTCGTAAAGATGAACGGCCGCATTAAGTCCCGCTGCCCCCGCCCCGACGATGACTGTATTGTATCTATGAATAACTGCTTTTTGGCTTCCTATCTTTACAGCTTCCATTTTGTTTTCCAGAGTTTTTGTCTATTATAGCTATAAAGAATAAATCCGGCAATTGTCATGAAACGGTCTACTTATATGAACAAACCCGCCAAAAAAATAATGCAAAATAATCAATTTATTTAGATTTAAAAATTATCAATTTAATTTATCATTATAGACTCTTAAATTTTAGACGGATAAATATGTCGATTGAAAATATTTTATTTTGGGTTGCCTTACTGATATTTATCAGCGTCATTTCAAGTAAACTCTCCAATAAATTCGCGATACCGGCATTATTGGTTTTTTTAGCGATAGGCATGCTCGCCGGCTCTGAGGGAATCGGCGGTATTTATTTTAATAATCCCAATCTTGCCAAGTCCATCGGCATAATTGCTCTAATTTTTATTATCTTCTCCGGCGGCATCGATACAAAATGGGAAGATATCAGGCCAATAATCGGGGCGGGAATTGTTCTTTCAACGGCCGGCGTCTTGTTAACTGCACTTATTATAGGTTTCTTTGCCGTTTATATTTTGAATTTTTCTATCCTGGAGGGGATGCTGCTCGGTTCCATAGTTTCGTCAACGGATGCCGCCGCCGTATTTACTATTTTACGCTCCAAACGAATAAGCCTCCAAAAACCTTTAAAACCTCTGCTCGAACTCGAATCAGGCAGCAATGACCCGATGGCTGTATTTTTAACACTCGGGTTCATCAGCGTTATGACTGTAAAAGATATGAGCATCTTAAACCTGGTTCCAAGATTCATTCTTGATATGTCAATTGGTGCTGTTATCGGATATATAATGGCTAAGATAATTATTTTTCTCATTAAAAATATGAAGCTCGAATATGAAGGGCTTTATCCGGTTGTTATGATTTCCCTAGTGTTATTCACCTATGTTATAGCTTTTTTTCTTAAGGGTAACGGCTTTCTCGCGGTATATCTTGCCGGCCTCTTGATTAGCAGGGCCGACTTCCCCAACAAACGCTCGATTATGAGATTTCACAATGGCATCGCCTGGCTCATGCAAATCACAATGTTCATAACATTAGGATTGCTTGTTTTCCCTTCCCATATCGTTCCATTAATAGGCCCTGGATTGCTGATTACGTTTTTGCTTATGTTAGTCGCCCGTCCGGTCAGCGTTTTTTTGTGCCTTTTACCTTTTAAAATAAATTTCAGACAAAAAATTCTTCTGTCCTGGGTCGGTCTCAGAGGCGCTGTCCCTATCATCCTTGCGACATTTCCTTTTACGGCAAATATCAGCCATGCAGACACTATTTTTAATATCGTCTTTTTTATAGTTATCGCCTCCGTCTTTATTCAGGGCACTTCTATACCTTTTGTCTCAAAAATACTGAATTTGGCAGCTCCCCTGATAGAAAAAAGATTATACCCGCTCGAATTCGAAAAAACCGAGACATTTGATGCCGAATTGACCGATGTCCTTGTTCCTTACGATTCTCACGCTGTTGGCAAAATGATTAGTGAACTCGGTGTCCCTGATAAATGCCTCATCGTGCTAATTTCCAGAGAAGGAAAATTTATCATTCCCTATGGCTCATCAGTCATAGAAAACGGAGATGTCCTGCTGGTTCTCGCAAATAAAGAAGATTTGGTCTCTTTTCAGCAAATCCTCGCGCAACTCAAGGAAAAACAAGATTAGCCCCAAAACATAATGTATTCCCTTTTTTGAGCATTGGTAATTTTGCTTTTGGAATTTATTTGTTATTTGTTTTTTGTTATTTGGGATTTCCTTCAAATATTAAAGTATCTTCCGGTTACTTTACAAATTTCTTCTAAGGAAGACTTCCCAAAATCAATCTTCGGCCATTTTTGTCTTCGCTTTTCGTCAATCAAACTCTTCATCTTCTTCAATTCACTGCTCAGCAGCTTATAATCCTGCTGTTCGATAATCTTCGTAAATACATTTTTTTCAATCGCGCTGAACGACCCGCCCAAAACCAGAACGCCCGCATCTATGTAATCTGGTATATTCTGCGCGTTTGTCCCTCCTGTGGGGACAAGTGAAATCAGCTTATGTATAGCCGGGTCAATCGCCTTTATAAATCCCGCTCCCCCAAGCTCTTTTGCCGGGAAAACCTTGCACAGATTCGCCCCCATCGAAAACTGCGTCACAATCTCGGTAGCGCTTCCGCATCCCGGTATTATCGGCAATTTTCCCCCATATTTTTCGTAGGTCTCTTTTCTGAAATTTACAGCCGACACCAGATACTGTGCCCCCGCATTGACAACCTCATCAATGCTTGGCATCGCCTTGTCTGGATTTGCTTCATTGATTGTCTTAAGCATCTCCGGATAATCAATCAGGCTTGCCGCTCCCGCCGCAAACTCCGGCAGCTCTTTTCGCAGCCTGCTCAGCTTTTCCAGCGGCTTTTTTATCCGGCAGGTCACCTCCATATTCCCAATCCCCGCCTCCATTAGCGCCCCGGCGGTCTTTACTATATCTAACCTGTCCTCATTAAAAACAAGAATAAACCCGTCCCTGACCAAAACCTCTATCGTTTCTTTTATATTCATAATCAATTTTTCTACCACAAAACATAAAAAACATAAAGCCAAAAACTTACCCTTTTATTGATTCAGTCCCCTTGAACCGCGCTATTAAATTATGCTAAAATAGAAATATGCGGCTTGCGCTTCAAATCATGCTTTCAATCCTCATTTTTGTGATGGCCTCTATATGTGAGGGTTCTGATGAAAGGATGATAACTTTTTACACCGCAAGTGACGCATCTGCCGCTATTGCCATATCAAAAGACTTCGCGATAATCGCCGATGACGAAAATAATATTTTGCGTATGTATAATCTCACCGGCGGGCAGCCTGTCTATTCATATGATTTAACTAAATTCCTGCAGGTTGAACAGGAACACCCCGAATCAGATATCGAAGGAGCTGCCCTGGTCAATAAGCGCATATATTGGATAACCTCCCATGGCCGAAATACAGATGGCAAACTCCGGCCGAATAGATACAGATTTTTCGCCACTGACTTCGAAATCAATGATTTGAATGTCACTGTAAAGCCGGCCGGCAAATTTTATGACAAACTTGTCCATGCGATGCTCACCGATGACAATCTGCAGGGTCTTGGTCTTTATGAGGCCGCAATGATTGGCGCAAAATTAACCAAAAAAGACCTGAAAAAACTTGCGCCAAAAGAAGACGGCCTCAATATCGAAGCCCTCTGTGCATCCGCCGATAATAATACCCTTTACATCGGCCTTCGTAATCCGCGTCCCGTCGATAGGGCCACAGGCCGGCCGCGTGCCCTCGTCATACCTCTCAAAAACGCCGACGATATCGTTGATAAGGAGGCTCTGCCTGTATTCGGAAAACCCATCCTCTGGGACCTCGCCGGCCTCGGCATACGTTCAATGGAATTTTCACCATTCCATAAATCTTATTTCATCATTGCCGGAAGCAGTAAAGAGAGCGGTCCTTTTGCCTTATACCGCTGGTCTGGCGATATAAATGATGCCCCCCGGCTTGTCAAAGATTTGAATTTAGATGACTTCAGCCCCGAATCACTCGTCCCGTTTACTGATTCTTCTAAATTACTTCTTATCAGCGATGACGGCACCCTGCCCGTCACTATCGCCGACCCGAACGAGTGCTATCCCGGCGAATTGAACGCAAACGGCACCTGCCCCAATAAGTTCCTCTTCGACTCCTCTAAAAAAACCTTCCGCGCCCTCTGGCTCGATATACCATAATTGCCCCCGAGTAAATCAGTCGTAGGATGGGCTTTAGCCCATGCTGTTCGTGTCGCGGGCGTCTCGCCCGCGCAATTTGCCGTAAATTGAATTACGATTTACGTAACGAGCCGCACAACCACAACCGAGCTACGCAGCCATAGAAATATATTGAAGTTAATTAAAAAAATTAGTGTTTTGGTGTCTTTGTGGCAAGGTTACAGTCTTCTCAGATGAAACCCCCCATCAACGTTTATCACCTGTCCCGTCGAAAAATCCATCTTCCCTTCCGCAATCGCGCTCACTGCCTTGGCGATATCCTCCGGCTGACCCCACCTTTTAATAGGCGTAAGGCCATCAGCAATAAGCTTATCGTATTTATCCTTGACAACGGCTGTCATATCCGTCTGTATTATTCCCGGCCGTATTTCAAATACCCCTATCCCGAATTCCGCCAGCCGGTCCGCGTAAAGCATCGTCATCATGCTCACCCCCGCCTTGCTTATGCAGTATTCCCCCCGCGCAGTCGAGCTTGTATAAGATGACATCGAGCCGATATTGACAATGCGAAAATTCCTCTGCTCAAATTTCTCCTTCTGCTCAATCATCCATCTTGCGATCGCCTGCGTCAAAAAATACGGCCCCTTCAAATTAATATTCAATACCCTGTCGAAGCTCGCCTCCGTCGCCGTCAAAAGGTCCACCCTTTTGGCTGGCGCTACTCCCGCGTTATTTACAAGCATATCGCACCTGCCGAATCCCTCTTTCACCGCCTTTACAAGCGCCTCCCGGTCACTATCGCTGCTGATATCCCCCCGCAGCGAAATGCATTTTGCCCCTTTTGCCTCAATCTCTTGCGAAGTCTTTTTCGCCGCCCCCTCCTCCGGCCGACCATCCGCAAAGTCAAAATGATTGATAAATATATCAAACCCAAGTCCCGCTAATTCAATAGCGATTGCCTTACCTATGCCTCTACTCCCGCCGGTAACAATTGCAACTGGTTTGGTTTTTTTTGTGCTCATAACTCCTCGTTTCATTCGGACTGAGATTTAATATCGTTTTTTTACACGGATTAACACCGTTTTTTATTTATTACAGTGCTCACCCCTCTGAAATCCAAAGGATTTCCTGTGCCAAAACCAGCAATCCGAACCAAATTCTAAATCCTAATTATAAAAAGAACAAAACAAAAATATAGTAGTTCCGAAAATGAATTTATTGTAGGATGGGCTTTAGCCCATCAATTTGTCATTCTGAGCGATAGCGAAGAATCTCGTTTCCAGTTACTCCATTAAGTCCATTGTGTCCACTTTGCCCATAATCTTATTTGTCATTCCCGCGCAAGCGGGAATCCAGATTTTTGTCATTCCGAGTGATCGCAACGAGTCGAGAAAATTAATTATAAATCCGCAATCTGCAATCGAAAATCAGCAATCCTATTAGCCCTCTTTAGAGGGCGTCACCTTAATAGCCCGGCGTTTACACGCCGGGAACAACAAATCCACCCTCCTTATAGCCCGCGTAGCGGGCGACACAAAATCATTAATATCTTTCAAATACCCCTTCTAATTTACTCAATTCTAAATCGATATGCAGTTCTTGAGAAACAATAGTTAACTTATGCCCTTTGTCTCTAATCTTTATAAAATTAAATACCCCTCCAAGTCCTTTACCCATCCTGATTTTGTTCAAATTTCTCGGATTGTATTTTTCAATGTTATGAAGCTCGAATTTGAATCTTTCGTTTATCTGACCTGGTACTCTCTTTTCCAAACAAAAAAATTTCTTCTCAAAAATCGGCATTTCTGTATTGATGTGAAATATTTTATTTTTTTCATCATATCCAAAATCTTCCTCCCCGAATTCCGAATCATGCATCAAGTTGGATACTTCCCTCAAATCACTTACACTTAATACATCCATTCATATTCCTTAATTTGTGGACAATATCTTAAAAAGTTAATGCTTTAATACATCAATTTTATTGATATCTTCAAACCTTGTACGCAGGTTTTGCTCATTTTCAGGATTGACATGAAATAAGAAATGAAACGGCTTTGCTTCAATCTTGTGCAGTTGATCATAACAGCGAAGTTGAGACCATTCCCTTCCGACACCATCCAGTAATTTTATCAATATTTTAAAATCCCTGGTTTTTTCATTTAACAGCTTATCTGCGTTGAGAAATACAAGGACCCATCCATTATTCGCAATCCAATCGAGATCTGAAAGACATTCCTCCAATGCATCCCAATTGTGTCCAAAATAGTCGGGAAATTTTAAAGAATTAGCAATTTCTTTAAAAAACATTAAACGCGTTTTACATTTTGTGGAGTCTAAATAATAAACACTCAATTTTGTATGATCGCTAAGATTTTTAGCGTAATTCATCATGTCAGATTCTTTTTTCACAATTATGTGCAAATACGGCCCAGTAAACCCAAAACTGTATTCAAACTTGTTCATGAGTCCCTTAAAGATTATGAATTTTAAAAAGTGTCAAATCCCTTTTTCTTTGAAATTAATTTCTTAAGCTTTGCAATAAATCCATCGTGTTTTTTTATTCTAATATCCAATATTCTTTTCTGTTCTTGAGTCATTTCTTGTATATGGGCGTATTCTTCTGGATTAGCACAAATTATATCATACATGATTTTTCGTCTGCCTTCTCGATATTTAGTTATGTAGTTATTCGCAATTTTGTACGATATTCTTACCATTTTATTCCAATCGGTGATGTCTTTTGTCTCCTTGTCACAAGACCAGTTATCATATGTATAATAAGGTGTTTGTTTAGAAATATCGATCACATCCCCTCCTAAAATTTTATATCTATTTTCCGATAATATCTTAATGACTTCGAGAGCATCTTTCTTAATCCAACCAATGCTATTTGTGCCCATATCTGCTAGATCTCGTCCCCTGCTCATCAATTCAGAAGGAATTAACTTTGTCCATGAGAGTTTTTTGAAAACATCTTCTGATAATGGGGAGCTCATATTGAATTTTCTCTATCTTCTTCCTTTTGTCTCATCTATGTTTTCGAAATTTAATTTTTTGAATTCGTGCTTGTTTCGTATTTCGTTTTTTGGATTTTATTCTAAACTCTAAGTTCTCAATTTCAAATTCTAAATTTTAAAAACCTCTGTGTCCTCTGCCTGCCCTCGAAAGTCGTTATCGGGAGCTTTGTCAAAGGATGCCTAAATATTAAATTAAAAATTAAAAACTAAAAAATAAGTGAAAGTTTGTTCTGTATTCTGCATTCTATGTTCTCTGTTCTTTGTTCAATTTGTCTCTTCTAATTTTTTTAATTATTATCTCTGTGACCTCTGCGGCTTATAATCTCTATGGCTTCGGCAGATTATCTCTATTACTCATCCTGCCGTGTTTAAAAATAGGCCCGTAAATCTTGTTGTCCCGAACAACGCATCCCGTTGTCCCCCCATCCCTCATAATCTGTGTGCATGCGCTGCACGCAATACAGACCTTGTTCGGGTCCATCTTGCCGTTTTTAATAATGTCCCTGGCGAAATCCGGATACGCAAAAGACATCCTGCCTGCGCCCATCACGCTTGCCATTTTATTCTTCAAAACCCCCGCCCCGACATACGGCATCAATTGGCGTAGCCAGCTATATCCCGGCCCTATCAAAACCATCCCTGGAAATGCCTTCTGCATTTGGGCTGTCAGTCCAATCATCCTGGCGACACCTTCAAGCGGTTTTTCCGGCGACTTGTACCCATCTGCAATCGGCTCATTGAACGGCCGGTTAAAATGCGGATTATAATATGGATTTCCAATCGTGATATTAACCATTGGAATATTTCGCTGTGCCAATAATTTAAATAGCTTCTTCGGCTCACTCAAATCCGCCTTCCTGTAATCCTTCTTATCCACCCCCCATCCGTATGGATATGGTATAGCATCATAAATCCCCATCCGTGTAGTTATGATTTTGTTACTTCCAACTTCCTGTCTTACCGCATCGATGATAGAAAGCAATAATCTCGTCCTGTTTTCAAAACTCCCGCCGTATTTTCCCTCTCTCTTAAAGCACGCCAATAACTCATTGATTAAATATCCGTGACATGCCTTTATATCCACGGCGTCAAATCCAATCTCAAATGCCATCTTCGCGGCCGTAACATAATGCCCAATCAACCCATCGAGATATTCATCGGTAGCAATCGGCCCCGTAACACGGGCATCTTGCCCGTGTATTTTTTTCGGCTTCTCCTGAGGTTTCATCGCGTCCCTATATGGGTCCCTCTGCGGTATTATAGGTTTTGAAATCCCCTCCGGCTTCGAATATCTCCCCGAATGTGTCAGTTGCGCAACTATGATTGGATTATGCGAATTACCCATCGAATCATGTGCGGCCTTGCGCATCATTGAAATCATTTTTGCGAATTCATCTTTGCTCTTGTCATTTAGCCATAGTTGTCTTGGATTTGCCCTGCCCTCCGGCACAACTGCCATCGCCTCCGCCCATATAATTCCGCATCCTCCGGCCGCAAATCTTTTATATCTCCTCAGCGTCAGTTCACCAGGTCTGCCAATGCTGTCTCCATCCGCGCCTTCCATCGGGTTGACCGCCATCCGGTTCGGCGCATTAAGAGTTCCAATTTTTATTGGCTCACCTAAAATTGAGATGTCATCTTCGACTGGAATCTTCAGCCTCAGTCTTCTCGCCATCTCCCTTAAGTTGTCAGTTGTCTCTAAAAAATTGGTAGTCATATCGATATCGAAAAGTATCCTTTAGGGATAGTTTAGGGATCACTTCTCTATCGTTTCCGAGCGCAGCGCAGGTCCTCGGGTGTACTCCTTGGCCTTCTGCCGAGGATCCATTTTCATTTTTTCAGATGCATTCATATCGGTATCGTTTAGGTATCATATGGGTACCGTTTCGGGATCGTTTCTCTATCATTTGCAAACGTTTCAGGATCAAATTTAGCACGTTTCAAATCATATTATCGCAAAAAATTTAAAAAAATTCCAAGCAATAATACCTTAAAAACAAATAACTTACATACACCAAATCCTCTTTCTTTATGCATTGCCTTGACATTTGCCGACATTTATCTTATTGTGTCCACAATTGTCCATTGCATAGAAAGCATATATCAATAGGGTGATGAAATGCAGCTTTCAGTAAAAGATGTAGCAAAGCTCCTAAATGTAAATGAGAAAACGATTTACAGATGGCTAAAGCAGGGTAATCTCCCCGCCTATCAGCTCGGAAATCAGTACCGTTTTAATAAGGCAGAACTGCTCGAATGGGCCACTTCCAAGCAAATTGGCGTCTCTGCCGACCTTTTCATGGAGCCCAATGGCACATCTCTCCCATCAGGCGGACTTCTTGCGGCATTAATGCAGGGCGGCATCTACTATCGTATCGAAGGCGATAACAAAGAATCCGCCCTAAAAACCGTCGTTAATTTAATGAGGCTGCCTCAAGAAATCGATCGTAACTTCTTGCTGCAAGTGCTTTTAGCGCGCGAGGCAATCGCCTCAACCGCCGTCGGCGACGGCATTGCCATCCCTCACGTCCGTAACCCCATTGTCCTCCATGTGTTAGAGCCAATTATCTCATTATGCTTCCTTGAAAAACCGATCGATTTCGGCTCTCTTGACGGCAAGCCCGTTACTTGCCTGTTTACACTTATAAGTCCCACAGTTAAAGCCCATCTGTATCTCCTTTCAAGACTTGCATTTGCGCTTCGTGACGATGCCTTCAGAAAGGTCATAGAAACTCAGGCCACCCGCGATGAAATTTATGCTGAAATTAAGCGTGTCGAAGCCAATCTAAAATCCAATGGAACAAGCCCAAACTCACCTCAAAGTCCGGCCCCTGCTGAAGTTAGAGAGGCAAGCTAAATGCAATTCTTCATCTCTGGTCTGGTGATTATCATTGCAGGCGGTTTGAGTTCTTTATTTTTTGGCCGAAAGCCATTAATTGCAACTATTCTGGGATCAACTTCTGCCGTAATCGGAAGCGCTATTTCATTAATCCCTTCTATAACTATCCTTATCACAGGCACTTGCGAATCATTGCGTTTGAACTGGAGCATGCCTTTCGGCTCCTTTTTCATTCAAATAGATGCATTATCAGCTTTATTTTTAATTCCAATTTTTGGACTTACCGCCATTGCCGCAATTTATGGTGCTCAATATCTTTGGCAATATCGCCAACACAAAAATCTCGGCATTTCATGGTTCTTTTACAATCTTCTTTTGGCATCAATGGCTCTTGTTGTAACCAGCAGAAATGGATTATTGTTTCTGATAAGCTGGGAAATAATGTCGCTCGCCTCCTTTTTCCTGGTTACCTTCGAATATGAAAAGCCAATGGTTCGTCACGCAGGCTGGATTTATCTTATCGCGACACATATCGGAACAGCTTTTTTAATTATATTTTTTATTCTCCTCGGAATTCAGGCGGGCTCATTGGATTTTGATAAAATTCCGGCGATTCCATCTTCAATGGAAAGCATATTATTTATTCTTGCGATAATCGGTTTTGGAACAAAGGCTGGTTTCATGCCAATGCATATTTGGCTGCCATACGCACATCCAGCCGCACCGAGCCATGTCTCGGCAGTAATGAGCGGGGTTATGATAAAAACCGGCATTTATGGTTTGGTCAGGGCATTAACAGTTTTAGGAATGCCTCCTAATTGGTGGTGCTGGACACTTATCGCTATTGGCGCTATTTCAGGAGTTCTAGGCGTTCTCTTTGCACTTGCGCAGCATGACTTAAAAAAATTACTGGCTTATCACAGCGTAGAAAATATCGGAATTATTACATTAGGTCTCGGTGTTGGGCTTCTGGGCATGAATATGAAAATGCCGGCCCTTGCAATCCTTGGTTTTGCCGGCGGATTATTTCACGTTATAAATCATGCAGTTTTCAAAGGATTGCTCTTTCTCGGAGCAGGCTCGGTGCTTCACGCTACCAAAACAGGTCATATTGATTTATTGGGCGGACTTATAAAAAGAATGCCGATAACTGGTTTAACTTTTTTAGTCGGTTCAATAGCAATTTGCGGATTGCCTCCTTTGAACGGCTTTGTTAGTGAGTTTTTGATTTACCTGGGAGTTTTCAAGAATGGCTTGGGCGAGAGATTTGCATCTATTATCCCGGCCTTGGTTGTCGTAGGAAGCTTGTCACTAATAGGCGGACTTGCACTTGCGTGTTTTACAAAGGCATTCGGAGTAATATTTTTAGGCGAAGCTCGAAGTAATCACGCAAAAGAGGCGCACGAAGCCGGTTTTTTTATGAAAATATCAATGATAATACTTGCAAGTTTATGTGTTTTATTAGGCATATGCTCACCATTGATTATAAAATCTGCAGAGAATGTGATTTTCGCAATAACATCGATTCCGATTAATACAATTCGCCTTGAACTTGTAAACACATCAGAGGCGCTGACATATATTGTAATTATATCTTTGTTTTTAGCTGGATTGATAGTCATCTTCTCGATTTATCGTAAATTGGTTCTTTCGGCACGATCTATAAGAAACGTGGGGACATGGGATTGCGGTTATGCAAGACCTGATGCAAGGATGCAATACACTGCCGCATCTTTTGCCCAGCCCTTAACTGATTTATTCAAGATGTTTTTGGGGAGTTTGAAAAAGATTTCGGTAATTAAAGATATTTTCCCCAAGGACTCGGCATTTCACACGAACACATCAGATTTAAGTGAAAAATATATGTATCGGCCGCTGTTTAAATGGATCAGCTCGTCTTTTTCGCAGCTTCACTGGCTTCAGAAGGGAAGACTTCAGATTTACATTTTATATATTGCCTTGACTCTTTGGGTCCTTTTAATTTGGAAATTGATGTGAGATGATAATCCTGAAATTAGCAAATCCGGTTCTCGCAATCGTTATCGCGCCATTTTTACTCGGAGTGATAAACAGGACTAAGGCCGTTTTCGCAGGCAGAAGGGGACAGCCTTTATTTCAAACTTATTATGATATTTTCAAACTCTTTAGAAAAGGGGCGGTTTACAGCAGGACAACATCATGGATTTTCCGGACCGGTCCTCTGCTTGGATTTGCCGTAACACTTACGGCCTCATTATTAATGCCTTTCGGGGGTTTACCTGCTGCCATATCTTTCAATGGTGATTTGATTTTATTTATTTATCTTTTTGGCTTAATGCGATTTTTCACTGTGATTAGCGCCATGGACACCGGCTCAAGTTTTGAAGGAATGGGGGCAAGCAGGGAAGTGACATTTTCTGCATTATCAGAACCGGCACTTTTGATTGGTCTTGCCGCCATTGCAAAATGCACAGGATTTATATCCCTTAACCAGATGTTTTCCACAGTAGTGCCGGGCTTATGGATTAGTTCAGGTGCTGTCCTTATTTTGACTGCTTTTGCTCTCTTGATTGTTTTTCTTGCGGAAAATTGCAGGATACCTGTCGATGACCCGAATACTCATCTCGAATTGACAATGATACATGAGGTTATGGTGCTTGACCATTCCGGACCGGATTTCGGATTCATCCTTTATTCCGCTGTGCTGAAAATGTGGCTGCTTGGGCAGGTCATTATCGGTATTACAGTCCCGATACATACCCACAATATCTGGATCGATACTTCATCAGCAATGGCGGCTATGCTTATTCTGGCTGTACTTGTAGGCATAATCGAGTCCTCTATGGCCAGGCTGCGGCTGCTTCATGTGCCGCAGCTTTTGATTGGTGCGACAACACTTTCGGTATTGGCGCTGGTGTTAAGGTGATTGAATGAATAATACCGCTGATTTAATAATGATATTTCTTGTTTTAACAAATCTGATGCTGCTAGGTCTAAGCAGGATGGGCGCTTGTATTCGTATTGTAGCCCTGCAGGGTGTTGCGCTTAGTTTTCTGCCTCTAATATTAAACCAATGGAATTTTGAAATGCATCTTGTTTTGTTTTCAATAGTCATCATCAGCTTAAAAGGCGGCGTATTCCCGTGGATGCTCAACAGGACCCTTAGAGAGCTGTCGATACAGCGTGAAATAGAGCCGTTTATTGGTTACGGAATTTCAATCATTGCAGGGACAATCGCATTTTTAACTTGTATGTGGCTCAGCCATCGTCTGCCTTTTCCACAGCCGCTGATGTCTCCATTGATTGTGCCTGTGGCGTTCTTTACGATTATGTCAGGATTGTTTCTTATCATTAGCAGAAAAAAGGCGCTTACACAGGTTCTTGGTTACTTAGTCCTGGAAAATGGTATATATGCTTTCGGAGTAGCACTGGTCAAGCAGCAGCCGATGCTTGTTGAGATTGGGGTACTGCTTGATATATTTGTGGCAGTCTTCGTAATGGGTATTGCGATTTTCCATATTAATCGCGAATTCGACCATATTGACACCGACCAGCTTTCGAGATTAAGGAGCTGAGGTTATGATTCTTGCACTCTTATTGATTCCAGTGATAGCCGCAGTTTTATCGCTGATAATACGTAACGATATGTTACGCAGAATCATTCTCATACTCGCGGCTATAGGCCATACCTGCGTTACTATAATAGCGTGGAGTATTGAGCCTGCACCCCTTTTTAATGGCTGGATTATGTTAGATAAACTCGGCCTGTTATTTTTAACAATTACCAGTGTGCTTTTTTTGGCATGCTCATTTTACACATTCGGGTATCTCGCCGGAGAAGCGCGGAATAAGAAACAGGTTTTCGAGGAAGAGACAATCTTTACCAATGCCCCTGAAGCAATTTTTTGCGCTTGTATCGAGGCGTTCCTTGCGACAATGACTCTGGTGACAGTGAGTCAGCATTTTGGAATACTATGGGTGGCAATGGAGGCGACAACACTGGCCAGTGCGCCATTGATATATTTTCATCGGCATCATCGCTCTCTGGAAGCCACATGGAAATATCTGCTGATATGCTCCGTCGGTATCGCCCTTGCTCTGCTAGGCAATTTCTTCATAGTAATAGCCGACACAAAGCCTGCAGCCGAAGGGACGGCGATAGTCTTAAACGCTCTTATACAAGAGGGACATAATCTCAATATTCAGTGGCTTAAGGCAGCCTTCTTATTCTTCCTCGTAGGTTATGGGACAAAAATGGGTTTGGCCCCTTTACATACATGGCTGCCGGATGCGCACAGCGAAGCCCCTTCAATAATTTCTGCTTTGCTTTCAGGCGCTCTTTTAAATTGTGCTTTTCTCGCAATATTAAGGTGCTATCAGGTTTGCTCGGCAGCCGGCGAAGCAAAATTTTGTCAGGGACTTCTTGTATTATTCGGGTTGATATCAATCGCGTGGGCAGCCATTTTCATTTTGGGCCAGGCCGATTATAAAAGGATGCTGGCATATTCCAGTGTTGAGCATATCGGTATTCTGGCTCTAGGTGTAGGCATCGGGGCGGGTGCAACTTTCGGTGCGGTACTTCACGCGGTCAATCATTCCGTTGCAAAGGCTATGCTCTTTATGGTAGCGGGCAATCTAATCGCTATTTATAAAACAAAAACAACTAAAGAGGTCCAGGGAATTTTATCTGTTTCCCCCATAACGGGTGTTTTGTGGCTGGGAGGGTTTCTCGCGATTTCAGGGATGCCGCCTTTCGGGATTTTTGTCAGCGAATTTACAATTGTTAAATCCATGATTGAGCAGGGTCGGATCGGTATTGCTATAGCTTTTCTTTCGTTACTTGCTGTTGTCTTTGTGGGCATGTCAGCAGCCTTTTTGAATATGACACAAGGGCAAAAAAACGACAATTTACAGGTTAAAGACAGACCCGCCGGCGTATTTAAAATTCTGCCGCCTCTTGCATTAGGGGCGATGACTCTCATGCTTGGACTATATATTCCACCTGTCTTTGACAGGCTGCTTCACAGTGTCGCTTCGGCAATAGGAGGATATTGATGATTGCAGGAAATTCAATATCATTGTTCAATTGCCAGTCCGTCGATATAAAGCAGATTCCTGTAGTTGGAATAAACAACTTTAGGTCATTTATTATTGAGGCCGTAAACTCAGGAAAAAGAATAACATCATTTTTCGCGTATCCGGCAACTCCGCAGAAATTTCGTTTATTTGCGATTCTCGCTGACGATAATGCAGGTAATCTTTCGGTGTTATCTTCAGAGGTGACGGATAAATATCCTTCGCTTACACCCGATTGCCCACAGGCTCACATGTTTGAGCGTGAGATATACGAACAATGGTCAATATCCCCAGAGGGACATCCATGGCTTAAGCCAGTTCGGTTTCATAATTCATACTCAAATATCATTCATAAAAAAGCTGAAATACTCCCATCAGTGATGGATTTCTTCAAGGTTGAAGGAGAAGAGATTCACGAAGTCGCTGTTGGCCCTGTGCACGCGGGAATTATCGAGCCGGGACATTTTCGATTTCAATGTTTTGGTGAAAATGTTCTAAATCTTGAAATATCGCTCGGCTATCAGCACCGCGGCATTGAACGAACGCTGACCGGCGGTCCTGATAGAAGAACTATTCATTTTATGGAGACACTTGCAGGCGATACAACAATCGGCCACACGACTGCATACTGCCAGCTAATGGAATCACTCTCGGATTGCAGAGTCTCACCTCGTGCTCAAACTTTACGCGGGATAGCTCTTGAGCTTGAAAGATTAGCGAATCATACAGGTGATCTCGGGGCTCTTGCCGGGGATGTCGGCTATCTTCCAACATCGTCTTTTTGCGGCAGGATTCGCGGTGATTTTCTCAATATGACTGCCCTTATTTGCGGTAATAGATTCGGCAGGGGATTAGTTGTTCCTGGCGGGGCCGGTTTCGATATAAATAAACAACATTGCGATGAGCTGCTGGAAAAACTTGCAAGGGACTTAAAAGATGTGAATGTCGCCGCTGATTTGCTCTGGAACACATCTTCGGTCCTTGCCCGTTTTGAAGAGACAGGTATTGTGCAGACGGATATTTGTAAAAAACTGGGGTTAGTGGGTGTCCCTGCAAGGGCGTGCGGCATGGAAATAGATTCACGGTTTAATTTTCCCGCAGGAATTTATTGTTTTTCACAGATACCAATTTCGAGCTGGCATACAGGTGACGTATTTGCCAGGGCTTATGTGAGGTGGCTTGAAATACAAAGGTCTATCGATTTTATTAATGACCAGCTCAACATGATACCTGACGGGCCAATTAACTCGGAGATAAAAGCGGCTTTGCCGAATAAAATATGTGTCAGTCTTATCGAGGGCTGGCGAGGCGAGATATGCCACGTCGGGTTGACAGGGACAGATGGGAAATTGAGCCATTATAAAATTGTTGACCCTTCTTTTCACAACTGGACAGGCCTGGCAATAGCACTTAGAAACCAGCAGATTTCA
Organism: uncultured Pirellulales bacterium; assembly: GCA_964431645.1. GTDB lineage: Bacteria > Planctomycetota > Phycisphaerae > Sedimentisphaerales > Anaerobacaceae > Fen-1362. The sequence goes on along the minus strand of CAYSKP010000027.1, from coordinate 48,876 downwards.
GATTTTCCGCTTTGCAATAAGAGTTTCAATTTATCTTATTGCGGCCATGATTTATAGGTGACGAAATGATTAAGGCTTTAATGGCAAGATTGCAGCAGGGATACCGGACGATTTCGTTTCCAAATCACACACCTGCGCTTCCGGAAAGATTTCGCGGCAGGCCTTTAATTGATTTTGCAAAATGTAAACGGGATTGCAGTCGCTGCATTGACAATTGCCCGACAAATGCAATTACAAAAACAAAATCTCTAAATATTGACCTGGGCAAATGTTTATTTTGCGGGCAATGTCAGCAGTCTTGCCCATCTGGAGCGATACAACTTAGTAAAGAATATCGTCTGGCGGCAAGAACAAAAGAAGATTTGATAATCTGCAATGGAGAATTAAAACTTGCTGAAGCATTTGATAAGCGGATGAAAAAATTATTCGGCAGGTCTTTGAAGCTAAGACAGGTTTCCGCCGGCGGCTGTAACGCATGCGAGGCCGATACCAATGTCCTGGGCACAGTTGTTTATGATTTAGGCAGGTTCGGTATTCAATTTGTTGCTTCTCCCCGGCATGCCGATGGTTTACTTATTACAGGGCCGGTCAGTGATAATATGAAACTTGCACTGGAAAAAACCTACGATGCCGTGCCTGACCCCAAGATAACCATTGCTGTGGGTGCTTGCGCTATATCAGGCGGTCCATATCGAGATTTGCCGCAGGTTCATAATGCTGCAGATAAGATAGTTCCTGTTGATTTATATATCGCCGGCTGTCCGCCTCATCCTCTTACTATTCTTGACGGGCTGCTGCGGCTTTTAGGCAAGATAAAATAATAAATTCATTTTTAAAGCACATCTGCTGCAGCACTTCTTAAGCAAAATACTATTAAAATTTAAGCATGATGCCACTTCTTTCCCTCTTTTTTATCACAGACAATTATTCATATTTAAAGGAGATTAAAATGAGTGCGCAAGACCTTATTGATACTGTAAAACAGCTTATGGCAGAAGGCAAAGGCCTTCTGGCTATGGATGAAAGCAACACTACATGCAACAACCGGTTTGAAAAAGTCGGTGTTCCGTCAATTGAAGATTTCCGCAGGGCCTACAGGGAAATGATTTTAACAACTCCCAATCTTGGAAAATTTATAAGCGGCGCAATTCTTTTCGATGAAACTATACGCCAATCAAAATCAGATGGAACGCCCTTCCTTAAGATCATGAAAGAAACGGGAATCATCCCAGGCATAAAAGTTGATAAGCATGCTGTAGATATGGCCTTTCATCCCGGCGAAAAAATTACAGAAGGTCTCGATGGCCTTCGGCAAAGGTTCGAAGAATATGCTCAAATGGGTGCCCGGTTTTCAAAATGGCGGGCCGTAATAACCATTGGTGAAGGCATTCCCACACGAGGATGCATCGAAGCAAACGCTAATGCACTGGCACGTTACGCCGCTTTGTCCCTTGAAGCCGGAATTGTCCCCATTGTTGAGCCTGAAGTTCTCATTGACGGCGACCATTCGATGACCAGATGCTTTGAAGTAACACAGGAGGTTTTACATTCCGTTTTCAACCAACTTAATATTCAAAAGATTGTTTTAGAAGAAACAATTCTTAAACCCAGCATGGTTCTTCCCGGAATCAAATGCCAAAGACAGGAATCTGTCGAAGAAGTGGCTGACGCAACAGTGACTTGCCTTTTGCGAACTGTTCCGGCCGCAACAGGCGGAGTAGCTTTCTTATCCGGAGGTCAGCCTTACGATTTAGCAGCGGCCCGTCTCAATGCTATGCATACAAGATTCGAATCGAGACTGCCGTGGCCCCTTACTTTTTCATATTCCCGCGCTATCCAGCAGCCTGCATTGGAAACATGGAAAGGTCATTACGAAAACAGTGCCATGGCCCAGCAGATATTATATCATCGTGCAAAATGCTGCAGCGCCGCCCGCCAGGGAAAGTATACGGCGGCCATGGAAAGGCAAATTGAGCAGTTGGTAACAAGCGGCTAGAAAGTATTTATTTAAGTTTGTTAATTAAAGCGATTGACTATCAGCCTTTTTTCGGCTGTAATTTCAATGAAAATATAACCTGATGAGGCGTTAAAAAACATCAAATTTTTTATATGCTTTGCCGAACCTTTTTATGTGAAAAACGTAATTTTTCTGAGTTTTTTACGCAAAAACAGGCTTTTTTACAGCTTTTATTCAGAAGTATTTGGTTTTGCTTGAGTTTGTATTTAGAGGAGATTATATATGACGACAGATGTCAAACAGATTGGGGCATTAGTTCAGCAAAAAAGTGAGTTTGTCCGGACCTTATTTTCAGAGATGGACAAGGTCATAATCGGCCAAAAATATATGCTGGAACGGATGCTTATCGGACTTTTATCCAATGGCCATATACTTCTCGAAGGCGTCCCCGGCCTTGCCAAAACTTTGGCGGTGACAACATTGGCACGGGCAATAAATGCCGATTTCAGAAGAATTCAATTTACCCCGGATTTGCTGCCCGCTGATTTGATAGGTACCCAGATATACCGTGCATCTGACAGTCAATTCTATACACGCAAAGGCCCGTTGTTTGCAAACATAATACTCGCTGATGAAATCAACAGGGCACCGGCAAAGGTCCAAAGCGCATTATTGGAGGCCATGCAGGAAAGACAGGTATCTATTGGAGAAGAGACCCATAAACTCCCATCCCCATTTATGGTCCTTGCGACACAAAATCCAATTGAGCAGGAAGGGACATACCCATTGCCCGAAGCACAACTGGACAGGTTTATGCTCAAGCTCAAGATTAATTATCCCAATAAAAATGAGGAGCGGCAGATTCTCGATAGAATGGCAGTGACAGATAAAAAGTTCGATACAAAGCCTGTTATAACTCCAAATGAAATTGCCGAAGTCAGGGCAGTCGTTGATGAAATCTACATCGATGAAAAAATTAAGGATTACATCGTCAACATAGTCACGGCCACAAGAGAGCCCGAGAAATTCGGATTGAAACTCACGAATATGATTACCTATGGCGCTTCCCCAAGAGCAACGATATACCTTGCAATCGCGGCCAAAGCACATGCCTTTGTTCAGCAGCGTGGATATGTCACCCCTCAGGATGTAAAGAGTATCGGTATGGATGTCCTTAGGCACAGGGTCATTGTCAGCTATGAAGCGGAAGCCGAGAACAAGAGAAGCGAAGATATAATCCAGACGATTTTCGATAATATCGAAGTGCCGTAAAGGAATTTTAGATTTCACATTGCGGATTTCGGATTGAAGTAATGATTCCACAGGAATTGATAAAAAAAGTCAGGCAGATACAGATTTATACATCGCGGGCGGTCAACGCCAGTTTCGCGGGCCAGTACGAGAGCGTTTTCAAAGGCAGGGGAATGCAATTTGACGAGGTCCGAGAGTACATGCCCGGCGATGATATCCGCACAATTGACTGGAATGTCACCGCAAGGACCGGCAAACCTTATATAAAAAGGTTTGTCGAAGAGCGCGAGATGACAGTAATATTTGCCGTTGATTTAAGCGCATCCGGCCGGTTCGGAACTTTGGAAAAAACAAAAAACCAGCTTGCCGCCGAATTTTGTGCAGTTCTCGCGTTTGCCGCCGCAAAAAATAATGATAAAGTCGGCCTTTTGATTTTCACCGATAATATTGAATTGTTCATACCACCAAAAAAAGGCAGCAGGCATGTCCTTAGGTTAATTCGTGAATTGCTTTATTTCCAGACAACCAAAAAACAGACCAATATACCTCTTGCTCTCGATTATTTGGCAAAGGTAGTTCGAAAAAGGGCAACAGTATTTTTAGTCTCAGATTTTCTGCAGACAGATTTTAAAACACAACTGAGTCTCTTAAATAAACGCCACGATTGCATCGCCGTGCCCGTCAGCGACCCGGCAGAATTGGCCTTGCCCAAAGTAGGCATAATCGAATTTACGGATGCTGAAACTGGTGAGACGATTACGATTGATACATCAAGCAGCGGTTTCCGCAGAAAATATGAAGGGACAAGTGCCGAGCGATTCAATCAATTAAAAACTTTGCTTCGCTCGATTAACGTTGACAGTATTAATATAAGCACAGGCAAACCATATATTAACGACCTGATTCAATTTTTCCATCTGAGGCACAGGCGTTTCTGAAATTAAATAGTTTGGAGCTATATTTATGGATGAACAGAAATTAAACTTTTCACTTCCGCAAAATAAAAAAACGCGTAATCCTGCCATTATTGTCCTGCTGCTGCTTGTCATTGTTTTAACAGGTTTAACAGCATTCAATTTATATATAAGCCTAAAAGGTGAAAAACCTATTTCAGCAATTGTTGCGGGGCTTACCAATAAGCAGGCTGAGGATTTGGCAGCAAAGCTTGCACAGAGAAATCTCTATGAGCAGGCGGCAAAGGTCTGGCAGGATTATTTAGCATCTGAAACACTGACATCGGCACAAAGAGCAAAGGTATTATTTAATACCGCCACTCTATTGGAAAAAGCAGAAAAGTTCCCCCAGGCAGTGGAATATTATTATCGCAGCGAATTAACATCAAATCAGCCCGAGCTCGAATCGAGTATCAAAGCAGGAGTAGAAAATTGTCTCCAGAAGATGGGTAAATTTTCCGCATTGCGTTATGAATTGATGCAAAGGACGAGCATGAAAAAGGATGCAGGCCCTGACCAGAAAATTCTGGCAGAAATAGGACCTGAAAAAATCACCGCCGCAGACCTGGATTCCTTTATTGAAAATACAATAGATAATCAGATGATTTCATTATCCCAGTTTATGTCGACCGAGCAGCTTAATGAGCAAAAAAAGAAGGCGCTCGAGCAATATAAAAGCCCGCAGGCAAAGCAGCAGTTCCTGAGGACATGGCTTGCCCAGGAGGTGCTTTACAGGCAGGCACTCGAACAAGGGCTAAGTGATAAGGCGCAGACTAAAAGATTAATCGGCGATTTAACACGAGAGGTCTTAAGCCAGCAGATGATGGATAATCAGCTTGCCTCAAAAATTCATATAACTGACTCTGATTTGAAAACGTATTATGAAGTAAATAAAGCTAAATACACCGAAGATGTCAATGACGCAAACGGCCAACCCGCAAAACGGCAGAAAAGTTTTGATGAGGTTCGTCAGCAGGCTGCAGTATCCTTAATGGGTGAAAAACGCAGAGATGTGCAGCAGCAGTATATCACTGAAATGATGGATAAATATAATGTAATCATTCACAATGCCGAACTTGGAGCCGGCAAACAAGAGCCTAATGAGTAGAAATCAACAACAAAACAGCAGAATTATATTTAAAATAAGCGCGAATATCGCGTGCGCTATTTTATTGGTTTTTGCAGGCTGCAAAAAATCGGGGCAAGCACTGCAAAAACAGCAGGCATATGAAATAGACAAATCATACAGCCGGGGCCCGCTTACTGTGCATCTGCGTGCTGATAAAAATAAAATCACAATAGCCGACACCCTCTGGCTCGAATTTGAGACCGTCATCAGCCCAGGTTACGATGTAAATATGCCAAAGGTCGACAAGGTGCTGGAAAGTTTCGGCATTGTTGACTGGCAAAATCCTGGCGGCAGACTCGATGTGAATAATAATATTGTCAGCACATATCGGTATCGCCTTGAGCCCTTTATATCGGGAAAATTCCCGATTCCCGCCTTTACATTTGAATTCCTCGATTCAAATGAGCAAACCGGCAAGACATACCAGCTCGAGACTGAACCGGTTGATATCGAGGTGACATCGTTATTAGGTGAACAGAGAGGAAAACTTACAATTGAAGATATCGAAGATGTAGTTGATATCCCGGCAAAACCAGTCTGGTGGTTGCTTTTACCTGCTCTAGCTTTTGCCGGCGGCTCATCAGGTTTATGGTTATATCTGCGCAGAAAGAAAATAAAAGAAGCTGTAAGGATTTTCAGACCCGCCCATGAGATTGCGTATGCACGCCTGCAGGCACTTATAAATCAGGATTTGATAAAGGCAGGCAAGGTCAAGGAATTTTATGAAGCTATTAGCGATATTTTGAGGCATTATATTGAAGACAGGTTCGAACTCAGAGCCCCAGAGCGAACAACAGAAGAATTTCTGTTCGAAATTCGGGATACCGGAGTCCTTACACAGGATCACTCAAAATCATTGGCGGAATTTCTCACTCACTGCGACCTTGTCAAATTCGCAAAGCATAGTCCGACAAATGAGCAGATTCAGCACACATTTGATTCAGCGAAGAATTTCATCGAGCAGACAAAATCACAAATTAAGCAAATAGATGTCACCGATAAGATAGAAACAGCACAACCTCTCAGTGCGGGAGGTGCATAAATGCAGCTGTATTCGCCTTGGGCTTTAATTTTGCTGCTGTTTATCCCGCTGCTTGGCTGGCTGATGCTGCGAAAGAAACATACGGCCGCAGTTACTTTTTCATCATTGAATAATGTGAAAAATTGTCCGGTCTCATGGCGTGTGCGTTTACGGCCGTTACTTGCAGCTGCACGCCTTGTTTGCCTGGTGCTGTTGATAATCGCGCTTGCCCGGCCGCGAAAAGGAACAGTTTTATCGGAAATCAGCACAGAAGGTGTCGCAATTGAAATAGTTGTCGACCACTCCAGCAGTATGGGCGCCGAAATGGATTACTATGGCCAAAAGCTTAATCGCTTTGAAACACTTAAAAAAGTTCTCTCTGATTTTATTATGGGTAAAGAGGGTTTGGCAGGCAGAAGCGGCGATTTACTCGGACTTGTTACATTCGCCCGTTTCCCGGATACAGTTTGTCCCCTGGTGATAAGCCATAACGTCCTTCTTGAATTTTTAAAGAACACCGATATTGTCCGGCTTAGAAGTGAAGACGGGACGGCTATAGGCGATGCAATATCACTGGCAGCTGCTCGTCTGCAAAAAGCCGAAGAAGAGATTCAGTTAAGAAATAAAAAGCTTATTAAAGCGAGAATGATATCTACATCCGAAAAGCCCGATTTTAAGATAAAAAGCAAGGCGATTATCCTGCTGACAGACGGCGCAAATAACAGGGGCCAATATACCCCTATGCAGGCTGCGGAACTTGCTAAAAAGTGGGGGATTAAAATTTACACCATTGGTATCGGTTCCGGCCAGGCATTTACGACTGTGCAGACTATGATGGGGACATTTAAGATGCCCATTGAGCAGGATCTTGATGAGCCGCTGCTTAAAGCCATTGCCGAGACTACCGGCGGTTTTTACGGCCGGGCTGATGACGCGGATGCCCTTAAAAAAATAATTGAAAAAATAGATAAGCTAGAAAAAACCGAGGTTAAAGCCGTCCAATACACCCAATATGCTGAAAGGTTCGGACCATGGACAACGGCGGCTTTGGTTACTTTGCTTTGTGAAATGGTCGCAAGCTGCACAATTTTAAGGAAAATTCCGTAAGGTTGAAATATGAATCTTGGAAACGATAAAGCATTGTGGCTATTGTTTATAATACCGGCAGTTCTGCTGCCGGTTTACGGCTGGTGTTTTTACAGAAAAGCTTCAGCATTAAAGGTGCTTGCCAGCATGGAAATGCTCAAGCAAATCAATATTGGCGTTAGTCTTAAAAAACAAATCCTCAAAGCAGCGCTTTTAATATTTGCTTTTGGCGCAATCATTGCGGCAATCACAGAGCCAAGGTGGAACCCAAGGTCCCTTGAGATAAAAGGAAAAGGCAGAGATGTCGTTATCCTCCTTGATACTTCCCGCTCCATGCTGGCTGAAGATATAAAGCCCAACCGGCTCGAGCGGGCAAAAATAGCCATCGGCGACCTGCTCGAACAATTAACAGGAGACAGAATCGCTATTGTGACATTTGCCGGAAGCTCAACAGTAAAATGTCCCCTTACACAGGATTACGCGTTTGTAAGAATGGCACTGGCGGAGATATCTACTGAAAGCACTTCAAAGGGCGGTACAGCCGTAGGCGATGCGCTGCGAAAGGCCGCCGAAGAAGTTTTTGATAAGCAGTCACGCGAATACAAAGACCTTATACTTATAACCGATGGTGAAGACCATGACAGTTTCCCCGTCGAGGCAGCACAAAAAGCAGCCGCGCAGGGAATCAGAATAATCGCTGTCGGATTAGGCAATGAAAATGAAGGTTCACGCATACCATTCACAGGTCCGGATGGCCAAACAACTTTTTTGAAATACAAAGGTCAGGAGGTATGGTCCAAGCTCGATGCTGATACACTGAGAAAAATTGCCGCCGAGACTCAGGGCGGCAGATATATAGGAATTGAACCTGGAACAACTCTCGATTTAGGTAATATTTATCAGGAGCTTGTTGTTTCAGCCGCGAAGCGAGAAACCGAATCGGCCACAATGATAACCTATGATGAAAGATTTCAGATATTTTTAGCTGCTGCTATTTTGATTTTAATTTGCGAGGTGCTGATAAGTGAGCGGAAGAAAGCTTAAGTTATTTTTGGTTTCATTAATACTGTTGTTTACAGATCAGCAGCTTCGTGCTGAATCTGCCGGCGGCATCGTGCGCAAAGCGAATAAATTATATAAACAGGGACAATTTAAAGAAGCTGCCGATGGCTACGACCGCGCATTGACGGAATCACCTCAGATAATCGAGCCAAAATTCAACAAGGCAGACAGCCTATATCGTCTCGATGACCTTAAGCAGGCAATTGATTTATATAAGGGAGTTGCCGCCGAAAGCAAAGACATGAAACTGGTCGAAAAAGCAAAATACAATCTTGGCGATTGTTTCTTTAAACAAGGCTCGAAACTGAAGGATTCCGACCTGCAGAAGGCATTGCAAAATATGCAGGAGGCAATCAGCTCATGGCGACAGGTTCTTGATATCAATCCAGCCAATGAAAAGGCAGCGAAAAATATCGAAGTGGCTCGAATAACCATCAAAGATATCATTGACCAGATTAATAAGCAAAAACAGCAGCAGGAACAACAGCAAGAGCAGCAAAGACAAACTCAGGAAGAGTTAAAGCAATTGCTTGAGCAGCAAAAATCTTTAGCTGATAAGACTCAGCAGACAAAACAAAATGCAGATAACAACAGCATCTCGCAGGAGCAGGCTCAGCAGGATTACAAGGATATCGCTAAGCAGCAATCTGATTTGAAGGATAAAACTCAGCAGACAATGGAGAAAATCCAGCAGCAGCAGGACCCCAATACTCCCAATCCGCAGATGCAGCAGGCCGCCCAGAATCTTCAGGACGCGACTGACAAACAAAAGGATGCCGCTGAAAAATTAAATAATTCACAAGCCGGTTTGGCAAAGCAAGCTCAGGATAAGGCCGCAGATGAAATTGAAAAAGCTTTAAAGAATTTGTCTGACCAACAAAACCAACAGCAGCAACAGCAGCAGAATCAGCAGCAGGATAATCAACAGCAAAACGAACAGCAACAAAATCAATCACAGGAACCAAATGAGGCGCAACAGCAGCAGCAAGAACAGCAAGCCGCTCCTGATGCTACAGCAGAAGAAATCCTCGATAATGAGCAAAAACAAAAAGAACAGCGTCAAATGATGCAAAGACCCGGCTTCCAGAACGTCGATAAAGATTGGTAGTATGACTAAACATTTGTTTTACATCGTTGGATTAGTAATTTTGGTATTTGCATCTATTGATGCAAAAGCCGCAGATATTCGTGTGCTTGCCTCTGTGGATACCTCTCGGGATATTTATGCAGGCGACCAGTTTACATACCAGATAATTATAGATGGCCATGATCAGCCCGGCCAGATAGATATATCGCCGCTTGCAAAATTTAACCCACGAAGCGGCGGAGGCGGTAATAATTCTCAAACATCCATAAGCATTGTTAACGGCAGAACCACGACAACTGTGGTGAAGCAATACATAATGAATTATACCCTTACGGCATTAAATCAGCCCGGCCCAATGCATATACCCGCAGTAAACGTGACTGTTAATGGCACACAATTCCAAACTAACGAGGTCGTGCTGACAATCGCTCAACCCGGCACAACCGACCAGATTGAACTCGAGGTGACGCTTTCAAAAGATAAATGCTATGCCGGCCAGCCGATAATAATGACTGTAAAATTTTATGTCTATTCGAACATCGGCGATTACCAGATTAATATACCTGCCCTTACAAGCGATGAATTCTTCGTTGAAGATAATGAAGCAACAAAGCAATACCGAATCAATCGAAAAAACAGAGATGCGGTACTTTTGACATACAGCAAAGTTTTGATTCCAAAGCACGATGGTGAAATTAATTTGGGGACACCTTCGGTTTCCGCTGATGTTGCTGTTGGACGTACCCGTTCAAGAGACCCGTTCGATAATTTTTTCGGCAGCAGCGTTCAGTACAAACGATTCTTAGTCAGCGCTGTGCCGCTGAAATTATCCGTTCTGCCCCTGCCTGGGCAGGATAAACCCCCTGGTTTCTATGGCCTGGTCGGCCGTTATATGATTTCCGCCGCCGCAAGCCCTGCTAAAGTTAGCGTAGGGGACCCGATTACTCTTACAATTAAAATAGGAGGCGATTATCTAAAGCCCATTCAATGGCCCGAATTAGAACAAATCAGCGGATTAACTGAAAATTTCAAAATGCCTTCGCAGAAATCACCACCTGCAGTCGAAAATGGTCTTAAAGTCTTTACCCAGACAATAAGGCCTGCCAATGATAAAATTACTGAAATACCATCTATCCCGCTTTCTTATTTCGATGCGGAAAAAGGTCAATATGTCACCGCAAAAACTGACCCGATAAAGCTCGAGGTCTCACCTGCAAGGATACTTACAACAGCCGATGTAGAGGGCAGGGATTTTTCACCTGTTTCAAAAGAAGTGGAAGCTGTTAAAAAAGGTATAAGCGCAAATTATGAAGGGCCTGATTGCCTCACAAATACGGGATTCTCATTAATGGCAGCAATTACGACTCCCATTTATTTAGCAGGCTGGCTCGCTCCTATAGCTATCCTGCTTACAACTTTTCTCGCCAAATCTATTGTGCAAACTAATCCCGAAATGGCAGCACGTAAACGCAGACGCAGTGCCGCCGCCAATGCCATAAAACAATTAAAGAATATGGAGCTACAAATTCAAAATCATCCTGAACTTTTGGCCGAACTGATGAAGCAGTATATCGGTCAGCGTTTTGATAAGGTTGCCGGTTCCCTTACGGCCGAGGATTGCCGACAGGTGATAATTTCCAGCACAGAGGATTGCCAATCGGCTAATCAGTTCAGGGACATTATCAGCGATTGTGAGGCATCGCGTTATTCTTCCGTCACCAGACAATTTGATAATGAAACAATTAATAATGTTTCTCAGTTAATCAGGACCATTGATAAAAAATCAAAATTATGATTACAAGGTTATTATCTTCGTTTTTCTTCTTAATAGCGGCCGCATCAGGTTCAGCCAAATTGCCCCAAGACCAATTGGATTCTATCTTTAACCAGGCCAATGATAGTTTCAGACAAGCCAACTCCGCAGGAAATGATACCGATAAAGCAAATTCCCTTTATGAAAAAGCAGTTCTCGGATATGAAAAAATTATTCATGAAGGTAATGTAAAAAATCCGAAGCTCTACTGCAATCTTGCTAACGCATACCTGCTCAAAGGCGATATCGGAAATGCCATACTGAACTACAGACGGGCAGAGAATCTCGATAAATCGAATTCAGAAATTGAGAAAAATCTTACTTTTGCCCGCAGCAGGAGAATGGATAAAATTGAAATAAAGACAGAAAAGCAGGTTCTGCAGACGCTCCTTTTTTGGCATTATGGCCTTTCAATGAAGGCAAAATTTATCTTGTCATTCATTTGTTTTGCTGTTTTCTGCTTTTCTTTGGCCTATATGATTTGGTTCGGCCGCAGGACATCACTGACTTTCATAACCTGTATTGCAGCTATTTTATTTTTATGTTTTATCGGCTCGCTTTCTATCGAACAATATTCCAGAACTGTAAACCTCTCAGGTGTTATAATTGCTGACCAGGTGGCGGCATATCAGGGTGACGGCACAAATTACCCAACCAGTTTCAAGGCCCCGCTTCATACCGGCACTGAATTTGATTTGATGGAACGCCGGCCGGGATGGTTTCATATAAAACTCGCTGACGGCAGCGACGGATGGATTGTCCAAAATACCGCTGAAATCATTTAATCACAAAAAGTATATTTAAGAACCTTTGATTATGTCCCGCGTATAGCCATAAAGCTTGATGTGAACAGCTATTACGCTTTAATCCTCGAAATTTTTTAGGATTCGAAACGCTGAACAAATAATGGCTTTTTTGACGATATAGATAGTTGTATTAGAAGTCATTTCATAACCTGCGCGACCGCATTATCAGTATTGAAATCGCGGGTTTTAAGGGCTATGAAAGTACTCTTAGGAGAAAAAATGATAAGTATAAAAGATTTAAGACGCAGTTTCGGGCCGATTGTCGCGGTTGACGGTGTATCCTTTGATGTCCAAAAAGGCGAAGTGCTGGGCTTTCTTGGTCCAAATGGCGCGGGCAAAAGCACTGTAATGAGAATGCTTGCCTGTTATTTACGTCCTGATAGCGGCACTGCATCGGTTTGCGGCTATGATATCCTGAGAAACCCCCTCGAAGTCAGAAAATCCATCGGGTATCTCGCTGAAAATGTTCCTGCATACAATGAAATGACCGTCGGCAGTTTTTTAAACTTCATCTGCGACGCCCGCCAAATCAAAGAAAGTGAACGAAAAAAATCCCTTGACCGTGTGGTCCCCATGTGCTCAATAGACTCGGTTTACCATCAGGCCATCGACACACTTTCAAAAGGATACCGCCGCCGCGTAGGTCTTGCGCAGGCACTTATTCATGACCCGCAGGTGCTTATACTTGATGAACCGACAGACGGCCTTGACCCGAACCAGAAACATGAGGTCCGCCAGCTCATCAGTAAAATGGCAAAAGAAAAATGTATCATCGTCTCAACTCATATCCTCGAAGAAGTCGAGGCCGTATGCAGCAGGACCATAATCATCTCAAAAGGCAAAATCATCATCGATTCAACACCGGCCGAACTGCAGAAAAAATACGGCTGCTCGCTCGATGAGGTATTTAGAAAAATCACAAGAACTAAAGTTGCCTGAAAACATCAAAAATAATTGGAGTAAAATATGAGCGGTTTTAAAGCAGTATTCAAAAGAGAACTAAAGTCATATTTCACCACGCCTATCGCTTATGTCTTTCTTGTGGTTTTTCTTTTCTTCTCCGGCTATATGACATTTAAAAACGGCTTCTTTGAGATTCGCCAGGCAGACATGACTGCCTTCTTCGTAAATATGCCTTTGTTATTCGCCTTCCTTGTTCCGGCCACAGCTATGAGGCTCTGGGCCGAAGAACGCAAAACCGGTTCGATTGAGCTTCTCTTTACACTGCCAATAACTGTTACACAAGCGGTGCTCGGTAAATTTTTCGCCGCCTGGTTCTTCCTTGTAATAGCACTTTTTTTGACCTTCCCGATGATTATCACTGTTTTCTATCTGGGCAATCCTGATATAGGATTAATAATAACCAGTTATTTAGGAAGCATCCTTATGGCCGGCGGCTTTCTGGCGGTCGGCTGTTTCTTTTCGGCTCTAAGCAAAAACCAGGTAATAAGCTTTGTGCTTTCTGTTGTTGCCTGTGCCGTTTTGATTTTTGCAGGGGTACCTACGACTATGAATTATCTTTCGACGTTCCTGCCTGTGGGTCTGGTTGCGGCGATTGGAAATATGAGTTTCGAAAGTCATTTTACATCGATTCAAAAAGGCGTCCTTGAGTTCAAGGATGTTACATATTTTTTGCTGTTGATTATCGGCTGGATTGCTGCCTGCACAGTTGTTCTTGAAGAAAGGAAGGCGGGCTAATGAATAAAACAATTAAAATAATATTGGCTGTCATTTTAGTTTTCTTGATTACGTTTAGCTTCATAAGCATATGCCAGAATATAGGCAAGCGGCTTAAAATTGATGTCACTGGCCTGAAGCTTTATACGTTATCCCCGGGAACAAAATCGATTCTGGGCAAACTGAATCAGCCTGTTAAGCTCAAGCTTTATTACGCTAAAACTGCCTCCATGAAGGGTCCCGACCAGATTAAATATTTTAATAACTACTATGAATTCATTAAGGCCCTGCTCGATGAATATGCAGCCGCCTCCAAAGGAATGGTCAATCTTGAGATAATCGATCCAAGGCCTTTCTCGGATGACGAGCTCGAAGCCACGCGCAGCGGCCTGAAAAAATTCCCGATAACTGAAGAAGAAAATTTCGTCTTTGGACTTGTCGTCCAGACACAGTTCGGTGCGGAAAAATCGATTCCCTTCTTTTCACCCGACCGCCAGAATTTCATCGAATATGATATAAGCTCTCTTATCGATACGGTGATGACACGCCAGAAAAAAAATATCGGCGTCCTGAGCTCGCTTCCGGTAATGGGCGAATCAAGCGATTATATGGCTCAAATGATGATTATGCAGGGTCAGGAACCCAAAATGGCGTGGACCATAATCGAGCACCTCAAGCAAAAATATGATGTAAAAAGTATTCCGGCAGATACAAACGATATCAACAATATCGATGTCCTTCTTGTAATTCATCCCAAAGATTTCCCGGCTCAGACTGTTTTCGCGATAGACCAGTTTATACTAAAAGGCGGCAGGACTATCATCTGCATCGACCCGTATTGCTATGCTGACCAGCAGCAAAGTCAAATGGCGATGATGCAGTCCGAAAAGGTGTCTCAAAGTTCGAACCTGAAAAGATTTCTAAACAACTGGGGACTCGATATGCCTGAGCTTACGTTTGCAGGAGATAGACAATTGGCCCCCGGCACCCAGATGGCGGGCAGCCCCTCGATGGAAAAAATCATCGCCTTCCTTAATCTTGCGGCACCTGCCAGCTTTAACCGAAATAACGTAATTACGGCTCAGCTCAACAGTGTCCGCGTATGGTTTGCGGGTATTCTTAACGAACTGCCTTTACCTGCTGATTCCAATAATGAAAATAAAATCGAGCGGACTCCTCTTCTTATGACTACCGCAAAAGGCAACTCCTTCAGAGTCGATAGCCCGTTCGATTTGCAGATGCTCGACCCTCAATCTCTTATGAAGAAATTTTCAGAGGGCACAAAACCTGTAACTATGGGCTATCTGCTGACTGGTAAATTTAAAAGTGCCTTCCCTGATGGTATTGTGCTTGTGTCTGAACCGCCGGAGGATGACCCAAACGCCCCGAAAATAAAAACACAGGTAACAGGCATTACTGAGGCAAAGGAAAATTGTGCCGTGGCCGTTTACGCGGATGTTGACTTTTTATCAAATTCTCTTGCTTACTATAGAAACCAGCTCTTCGGCAATATAGTCGTCGGTGACAATAGCGCTTTGTTGATGAATACCATCGATGACCTGTCCGGCTCTACCGACCTTATCTCAATCAGGTCCCGCGGTAATTTCCAGAGGCCGTTTACTGTTGTTGACCAGATTGAGGAAAAAGCCGAGGCCCAAACCGCAGACCAGGTTGCCAAAATTAATGCCGAAATCATGGGCTTTGAAACTGAATTGAAAAAACTTGTAACTTCCGCAAATGAAAAGGAAAAACAGGTAATCGGCAGCACCCTTGCACAGAAGACAAAAGACCTCGAGCTTAAAAAGTTAAAGGCCCGCCAGCAATTGCGCGAAGTAAAAATGCAAAAACGCCAGCAGATAGAGACATTAGGCAACAAACTTCGTGCATTCAATATGCTGGCCGCACCCGCAGTCGTATTGCTAATCTCTATAGGCCTTGGTTTAAGACGCGGCGTAATGAAAAGACATTATATAAGTCACGCAAGTGACGCATAACTTCTCATAATGAACTGGAGTCAAATATGAGTAATCGGAATTTATCTTTATTGGTTGTTTTGGCCGCTGCATCTATTGTCCTTGCCGTTATTATGGCACAGCTCGCGGACAAACCTTACGCTAAAAAATCACAGATTGCTTATCTCATACAGGGTCTTGACCCTGACCAAATCGCGAAAATTACAATAGGAAAACCCGGCGAAGAAGTTATTTTTAATCGCCGCGGCGCAAATTTCGTTATAGCCAATCTCAATAACTATCCGGCCGTAACCAGCGAGATAAATAAGCTCATAACAACCTGCCTCGACATCCAGACAAATGAGCTTTATACAGAAAATTCCCAAAATCATAAAGATCTTGGCGTTACTGAAGATGATGCCCGAATTCTTGTAAAATTTTACAAAGCCGACTCAACATTATTGACAGGTATCGTCATCGGCAGGCAAAAACAGCAAGGTCAGGGACTTGGGTTTATCAGGAGAGTCGATGATAATAAGGTATATCTTGCCTCCGCTCAGAT
Source organism: uncultured Pirellulales bacterium (assembly GCA_964431645.1). GTDB lineage: Bacteria > Planctomycetota > Phycisphaerae > Sedimentisphaerales > Anaerobacaceae > Fen-1362. The sequence goes on along the minus strand of CAYSKP010000027.1, from coordinate 32,520 downwards.
ACCCGCTATTAAAAAACAGTCAATTGAATATATCTCGCAGCAGTTAACCAATGTCCAGCGCGATGACATTAACTCCGTTACCGTAAGCTGTCCCAATGAAACATACGTCTTGCGCCCTGGTCCTGATGAAAAAACTGTTTATTATGAAATCCTCCCTGAAGGTAAGAAAATCAATATCGATGTGGCAAACAAGGTTCTGTCCGCGCTTTCAGGCCTCACCATCGAAGATGTTAACTCTGAATCTGCTAAAGCAAATTTAATTTTTGATAAGAGATATCTTTGCCGTTTAAAGGATACTACAATTTATTCGATTTGGCTGGCACAAGATGGCGAAGACTGGTTTCTAAAATGTGATGCCGATTTTTCAGATAAAACCCCAATAACAAAAACCCAGGGTGAAGTTGAAACCGAAGAGCAGCTTAAAATCAAGGAAGCCAAGCTGCTGGCACGCGATGCCGCTGAGGAATTTTCGCAAAACCATAAAAATTGGGTTTACAAAATCCCTTCTTATCGTGCCGAAAACCTGACAAAGACCTCCACTGATATATTCGAACAGCCTCGCCCGATGATAGAGGAAGTAAATGAAATTTCAGAGCCGGTTACTCAGGAAGAATAAGCGGCAATTATTTAATATCCACCGGGTCCCGTAAGGCCTGAATATCTGCTGCCGGCTAATTCCGGCGCGCCTTCCGGCCAGAGATTAAACACAACCGACTGCCTGTCGAGAGACGCATCTGTGCTCAATGTAAATGACCAGAATATCCGATGATAACGCCTGATTAAAGTCAGTTCGCTTTCGACATTTGCCCCATAATCGAAATCATACTGCTGTGAAAACACAAGTGTGTATCTCTCATCTATATTATAACTCGCGGTAAACACAAAAGCGTTTGTGCCATGCTCATCCAATATCTGCGTGTTGCGCAAATACCTGCTTCCTATATAAAAGCTCAAATCCGGCCACCTCATCCGCGAAAACCCTATATCGAGCTGCTCAATTGTCCCTTCGTGAATATCATAATATACATCGCTCAATAAAGCCGTCATATCATTTATCTGCCACATATATTCTGCATCTAAATAGTCCCTGACCGGGCCGTATTGCTCGAATTTCTTCAATCCTTGACCAAGATCGCCATTAAGTATTCCCGGCATAGCTATCGTTCGCAAAGGGGTCATCGGGTTATTCCATAGGAATCTGTAAGGTCCCGAGTCTGGCGATCTCTTTTCATTTTCCTCAAACCATGTTGCTCCGACATTAAGTCGCATCCAGTCTACTATGCGATCATCGGTTCCGCGTTTTGTCTGCAATCTTTGTGTTATTTCTGTCCTTAATGCATTATGCTGCTCGACAGTTGGGTCACTTTCCGCATAGATAGATGCTGCAGCAGATGGTGTTATAATATGACGCAATCCGTTGAGATCGAATAACCGGCTTTTTGCTTTTGGATATATTTTCCAAAAATCTGTAGACGCTCTGGTTCCAACTTCGCCGATTCCCACAGCTTCCTCATTAAATCGGCCTTCATTGCCGCCATCCACAAGGCGTCTATTAAATCCGCTCCTGTCATCGTAACCGAATGTGCCTGCCGCGAATGACACTGTCTTCACCGAGTAAATCGTTAACGGCACGTCAAGTTCTGTTCTGTGATTTACGAATGCAAAATTATCTTCATTTATTATCGTATCATGATCATTGCCTATCCGCTGCCTGTATCTTCCTCCGTATGTGTCGCTGTATAATGTCATCTTGTCGTCACAAATAGATTGACCTGTAAGATGGTATTCGCCTGTAGGGATTTCTTCCAGTTCATCTGCAAAATCATTAATCCGTCCCTTGCCTAATATTGCGATTCCCCAGTTATCCTCAATCCTCTTTAGATGAAGATAAGTCTCACGGTTAAAGCCCGTGTTATATTCATGCCTGCGGTAACTTTCGAGAAAATTTTCATCAGATTCATAATCTATACCGGTGCTCAATTGCCAGTTATAAGGCATAAATTCCCTGTGTTCCCAGGCGAATATTCCTCGTAAATCCCTCGGCGGCTCCAGGTCTTTCCTGAAATCAACTCTTCCAAGCCGGTCTTCTCCATGGTCATGCGCTAAATATCCTGTTATTGTGCCGAATCGGTCTTCCCGCTTGTAATCCAAATCAATTCCCGTTCCAAAGCCGCGTTTGCTGAAGTAATCCAAATTGAATGTGCCGTCTGTTCCTTCGGGTTCGCGCAAACCAAGCAGACGAGACAAAAACCAGCGAGTTTCAACTGTCGTTCCCCAGATGCTGTCATTGCCGATACGCAAGCTCTTGAACGGCACATCAGGCCTTTCCAGATTACTCCTTAATGAAGGCCAGCAAAATATCGTCATGTCCCCCGCCTTAAGACGGATGTCCTTCATTTGTGCATCATAGCTGCTGTCATTAAATTGCCCTGCCTCTTGGTCTACAGTTGTTCTATCAGTAACAATTATACTTGATACCTCCATCGAAAGCTGCGGCTTTGCAAACTCACTTGTAGTCACTATAACGTTTTCTGTCGCGAATTTACCTTCTGCTATCTGCCTGATCTTAGCTGCACGGATATAAATCGGTATTCCTCTTTCGATATCGAAGGTCCGCATAGCTGCATTTACGGCCAAACCTTTTTTATTCTCAAAATCATAATATACCTCGTCTGCGCGTATAGTGCGTAAACCCTCAGTCAAAACAACATCACCGCTGACATAAATTGCCTTAATCAATCCTTTGGAACCAATGTCCTTTACTCCTCCGTATTCCTCCGAGCTGTTTTTCTGACTCGAATAAAATACAACCGCGTTATCAGCCTGCATTTCAAAAAGCAGACCCTGCTCATTCTGTTTTTGCCATAGATAAAAACGCCCTATTATTGTGGCGAACTGCTCAGCTTTAGCCGGCTCGCCTGCGGCCAGCCCGGCCGAACCGCCCCAGTCTATATTAGGCTCCTGCTCTCCGGCGGGCGCTAAATTTATCGGATATCGGATTTTTATATTTTGAGGGATATTTTCAGGCATCGGCTTTGCTTTTTTTGCGGGCCCAAACAGCCTGTCAATAAACCCCAGTCCGCCAAATCCCTCTTCACTTCTTTGAGGTTCTGTTTTTTTTGCGGCCGCGGGCTGCTGCTGTTGCTGGACTTCTTTATGTGAAATCATTTGAGCCGGAGCAACTGAACCAAATTCAGCTTTGAAGTTTTTATAAACCTTCGCTGCCGAATTATATGCCTCATTATAAATTTCTCTGTCAAGGATATTAGCCCGTTCATTTGCCTTTGAATTGAAAAAAATCTCGCCTTTTGTTTCAAAATGGACCATCAACGCATTATTTTTTGATGTCTTTAAATCCCGATTTTCGTCAATGAACTCCCAATTAAGTCCCGGTATTCCCGTCCCTTTGTGTTTAGTTGCCCAAATCTTTCCAGATAAATAGCACCATACATCAACTTTTCTAATGAGACTATTTCTGTTAAGCCATATAACTGCGTTTTCCCCAGTGAATGCATCTGCACCTGCACTGATTGAAACTGAACCTTCAGCTATGCTGAGATTTATTCCATTTGCATCATAATATGTAAGTTTTTCGCATGTGATTTGAACATCCCGCCCCTCGAATGCCCTTGCCTGGGTATTGTCAATGGCCTTTGCAATACCAGTCAGCATCACCAATGTAATCAAAATTAGTTTTGATGTCTTTTCGCCCATATCCTCAATGATTTTCAATGCGGCCATCCCGGCCGGAGCTTTTGAAAGATTATACCCAACCATGTTATTATTGCCACTTGATTTCTGAGCCATTTTTAGGCAAACTACTTGTTGCTTTTCAAGGATGAACTCTATAGAACGATTTTTTGGGTGCAATTATGTCAAAGCAGCAATACTCGGCATATCAGAAAGATGTCATCTCGAATTATTATAATAACCTAAGTGCCATTTCTCTTTCTAAACTCAGCGAATTGGTAAGTGAGCTTTATCTGGCCGAAACCGACGCAAAAAGGGACAAACTCTGGCAGCGCGCCCAGAAAGCAATGGTCAATCTCAAAATCCCGCCTGCAATCATAAGTCACATAATGTCCAAAAAAGATGTCAAAATTCTGGCTAAAAACCTTAATGAATGGCTCGCCGCATCCCAAAGTAAAAAAACCAGATAATCGTCCCAAAAAACGCTAAAAACCAAAAATTATACTTTTTAAGCCCCCATTTTCTGCCGATACACCTCAAGAGGAAAAATACTGTAATTAAGGCTTTTGGAAACCGCGTTTCTAAAAGCTATAATTTATATGGTTTTGTCTTTTTCAGGAGCGAATTATGGCAGTCCTTACACAAGTCGCTAAAAACGTATATCCCACAGAGGATATGGGACAATTAAGCATTCAAGACATGCTAACCTATTTTGAGCAGATGGGCGCAACCCGGGTTTCAGACCTGCATCTAAAGGTTGGTGCCCCTCCCAGTTATCGTGTTGATGGTGACCTCGAAAAATTAAAAGGCCCAAATCTTACTCAGGAAATGGCCGAGCAATTGATTTTACCGCTGCTCAGCCAGGCAAGTATCGATAAGCTGCGAGAGCTGCATAGCGTTGACTGCTCATACAGGCTCGCTGAAACGCATTTTCGAATTAATGTCTTTAAAGAAAACGATGGTATCTGTGCGGCCATCCGTGCACTTTCGGCAAATATTCCTGCTGTAGAAACAATAGGTTTTCCAAATGATATCTGGAATGACATCATAAATCGTAAGCACGGCCTTGTTCTGGTAACAGGTGTCACCGGTGCTGGTAAATCGACAACTATTGCTACGCTGATTAATCGTATCACTGAGGAGCATGCTAACCGGATTATCACCATCGAAGACCCAATCGAATATGTCTACCAGCAGAAAAAGGCCCTCGTTTCGCAGCGGGAAATCGGCAGAGACGTATATTCGTTTATCGACGGCCTTCGCTCGATGCTGCGTGAAGACCCCAATATCATTTTCGTCGGCGAAATGCGCGATGCGGAAACAATCGCCATGACCCTTATGGCCGCCGAAACAGGCCACCTGGTTTTCTCTACTCTGCACACAAGAGATACAGCAGGCTCAATCACACGCATTCTTGATTACTTCCCTCCGGGAAGGCAAAACGAGGTCCGTAATCAGCTTTCGCTCGGACTGGCTTACATCATCAGCCAGAAACTCATTCCTCGCAAAGACGGCAAAGGCCGAATTGCCGCGATGGAAATTCTCAACAATAATTACGCTACAGCAAACCTCATCAGGACTGGTAAAGTCGAACAGATTTATTCGCAGCTTCAGACCAAGACTACGAATCGTTATGATGAGAAGATGATTACTATGGAACGCCACCTGGCCCGCCTTGTTAAAGAAGAAAAGATTGATATCGAAGAGGCACAGAAATGGGCCAATAACCTTACAACTTTTGGCGAGGCCTTGAATCTCGAATAAAATAAAAAATTAATGAAACCAAACCTCCGGGCTTTCCGGAGGTTTTTTTATACCTAAATTTCTACAGCTATTCTAAATATACATCTACCCCATTGCTTTTGATTACATCACCATCAGGTGTAAATATTATTGCCTCGATACCCATTAATGAATTTACAAGCTCTAATCCTTTTTGCGTCCCCAGTTCGGTTACTGCACAAGCGATAATATCTGCATCTATCGCTTTTGGCGCAATAACAGTAACCCCGCTTAACTTAGTTGCCGCCGCCATATCCCTCAACTTGATGACCATAGAATTACCATCCGGCAAATTCGAATCCTGTATTCCAATTAACCAGCTATTACCATGGGCCGGCTTGCCAAAACAGCTTATGCCCCCACTAATCTGTATCATCCCTCCAATTGCTCTTTTGCGTCTCATAATCTGGATAGCTTTATCAACAGCAAAGCTTTTATCTATTTGCTCTAAGTTCAGCCGCATTCCTTCAATTGCAAATTTCACAGTTTGGGCGTTTACGTCAAGAATCAATTTGTATGATGCGCTATTTACATCAGAGTCTATAAAATAAAAAATATCATTTGTAATGGCTCTATATTCTTCAGTTTTTTTAAGCAGTTCAAATGATTCGAAGCTTACTTTAACAGGCCGAACAAATGCCTCGGTGTTGATTCTATTCAAATCATATCTTAATAATTTTTCAATTCGGTTTAATTCATCGAACCCGGCCTCTATAGCACGCTTTGCCTTTTTTTCCTTTTTGGCAGTAGCAACAATCCTTGAAGGAATCCCCCCGATTTCTTTTGTTCCTCCATCAACGTCAATTGCAGGCAGTATATTTTCCATTACAAAATAATACATTGCAGACAATAGACACGCCGTAACGAAAAATTTAAACGCCCTTCGCCTGCCTTCGTTTTCCATAAACTTTTATCCTGTCCACTAAACTCTATATCCTAACTCTGATTATCAGTTATACTACACAAGTGAAAAGAAAAGAACCAAAAATACTGACCGAAAGAATTGATAAGGATTTCCTGCCTTTTGTCCGCAGGCCCGCCAGGTACATCGGCGGCGAAATCAACCAGATTAAAAAAGACCTCGCCAATTGCGATTTATCTGTGGCATTATGCTTTCCCGATACCTATGAAGTCGGCATGAGCTATACGGGAATGGCGGTCATTTATGAAGTTTTGAACAGAATTCAAAATGTTGCCGCCGAACGGGTATTTGCCCCCTGGCTCGATGCCGAGCAAATCATGCGTGAAAAAAATATTCCCCTTTTTTCCCTCGAATCCAGGGCGGCCGTAAACACCTTCGATATAATCGGTTTCAGCATGACTAATGAGCTGTGTTATACCAACGTCCTTAATATGCTTGATTTGGCCGGCTTACACATCCGCAGTGGTAGCCGAGGCGAAGATGACCCCATCATTATCGCCGGCGGCGGCATGGCCAATTGCTGCGAGCCGATTGTACCTTTTATTGACCTGTTTGTAATAGGTGAGGCGGAAAATGCTGTTGCTGATTTAGTCCATCTTACAATTGAAGAAAAGAAAAATGGTCTTTCAAAAAAAGAAATCCTCCTTGCCGCCGCAAGAAAATTTGAATGGGCTTATGTCCCCTCCTTTTATAAATTTGAATATGTAGATGACAAAATAAAATCGTTTACCTCAATTGAAAATCTTCCAACCAGATTCATTAATGCAGCTATAGATAATCTCGATAATGCCCCCGTTCCAGCCAAACCGATTGTTCCGTTTGCACAGGCAATTCACGAGCGAGTCAGTATCGAAATTATGCGGGGCTGTCCCGGCCGATGCAGATTTTGCCAGGCAAGCTTCTGCCGAAGGCCGATACGTTATCGCAGCATTGATAAAATCTTTGAAATAGCAAAAAATGCCTTTCAGGCGACCGGTTTTGATACTATAAGCCTGTTAAGTTTATCGACAGCCGATTACCCCGATATCGAAAAGCTCATTGAACTTCTGCATAGTTTTTTTGCTGATAAATATGTAGGGCTTTCTTTGCCGAGCCTGCGGGTTGACCAGCAGTTAAAGCTGCTTCCAACGCTGGTCAATGAAGTTAGAAAATCCGGCCTGACCATCGCTGTGGAAGCTGCATCTGAACGGTTGAGGCAAATCATAAATAAACCTCTTAAGGATGAAGACCTTTTCGCCGCCGCCTCAGCGGCATTTGAGGCCGGCTGGCAGAAAGTAAAGCTGTATTTCATGGCGGGATTGCCCGGCGAAACCGAAGATGATATCAGGCAAATTGTTCGTTTGTCGGATAAGCTCGCCAAACTCCACAGAAATTTTGATGGCAGAACCGCATCTGTGAATGTTGCGGTAAGCTGGCTTGTCCCCAAACCGCATACGCCTTTCGGCTGGCTTGCTCAAAAGCCTGATGAATATTTTGCGAATGCCAAAAATATAATTATCACAGAAAAAAGAAGACTTAATGCAAAATATCTCCAGTTTAAATTTCACGAAATACATCAGTCGATTCTCGAATCAGCAATTAGCCGCGGTGACAGGCGATTGGCAGACGTTATCGAATACGCATGGAGAAACGGCGCAAAATTTGATTTATGGAGCGAGACTTTTAAGCCGCAAATCTGGAAGGATGCATTTGAAAAATCTGGCATGAATCTCGATAAAGCCGCCCAAAAACAATTCTCGACAGATGAAATCCTGCCTTGGGAGCACCTTGGCGGCCCTGAAAAAAATTACCTGCTTAAACATTTAGAAGATGCTTTTACTATAACTGATGTCTATCGGCCTTAAACTTTTTAAGCACTGCAGCATTTCTTTGTAATCGTTGTTGAGCATTTTTTTGGCCGCTAATAGACCATAATTCCTCTGTAAGCTGCCAGACCATAGCGACACATTCTTCTGCCGGTCTGTTCACATAATCATTAACAGGTTCTTTGCCTTTGATTAATCTTGCTTTGCTGCGGTCAACGCAATTTATTGCCTTTTTTTTGCTCATAGTACTATTTTAATTATCCTGTTTTTACGCCGCCGGGAAGCTGCAGACCGCTTGGCAGCGAGCTTTCTCTGAACCTTACTATGATTTTAGCAATTTCCTGCGGGTCATCGCTCATACAAAAGACGCTTAAATCTTTCGGCACTATACAGTTTTCTTCAAGCATCTTACTGCTCATCCAGTCAATTAGGCCTTTCCAGTAATCAGTACCCACAAGTATCACAGGGAATGATGCCTGACGAAGTGTCTGTATCAAAACAAGCGCCTCTGAAAACTCATCAAGTGTGCCGTATCCCCCGGGGAAAACTACAAAGCCATGGGCATATTTGAGAAACATAACCTTACGAACAAAAAAGTACCGAAACCTAAGTGATATATTTTGATATTCATTGGGAAGCTGTTCCTTGGGAAGTTCTATATTTAGCCCAACACTTTTTCCGCCCGCGGCTACTGCCCCTTTATTGGCAGCTTCCATAATTCCGCCTCCGCCCCCTGTTATAACCGTAAAACCTTCCTTTGCTATCTCATAGGCGGTCTTCTGTGCAAGCTTATAATATTTATGCTCCTGATTGAATCTCGCGGAGCCGAAAATCGATACAGCAGGTCCGACAGTCGATAATTCCTGAAAACCCTCGACAAATTCCGATAATATCCTGAATATCCGCCATAAATCCTCAATCGGCTGACTTGTTATATTGGCCATCAAGTGAATGTCTCCTTCAATTTAGATGCCGTTTTTTACCACAATTCCGGTTTGTTAGCCGAAGGACAATACTGGGCTATCACGCATTTCGGGCAATTCGGTTTTCTTGCTATGCAAATATTTCTGCCATGCAAAATTATCGTATGGCTGAATATTGACCAGTCCTTCTTAGGTATTATTTCGGCTAAATCAAACTCAAGCTTAACCGGATCGGTGTTTTCCGAAAGTTGAAGCCGTCGGCTAAGCCTTATTACATGCGTATCGCACATAATTGCCGGCTGATTATAAGCATTTGCTAATACGCAGTTTGCCGTCTTTCTTCCCACCCCCGGCAATGTCAAAAGCTCATCCATATTATCAGGCACTTGACCGCCGAATCTCTCAATTATAGCCTTCGAAGCCCCTTGAATACTCAAGGCTTTGCTGTGATAAAAGCCGGCACTTTTTATGTCATTTTCGATCTGTTTGAGTTCCGTTTTGGCCCAATCCTGTGCCGATTTGTATCTCTTAAATAGCCCAGGTGTAATCATATTGACCCGCTTATCGGTGCACTGGGCAGAAAGAATTGTGGCGATAAGCAGCTCGAGAGGATTGCCGAAATGCAATGCAACACTGGCTCCAGGATAAGTTTTTTTGAGAATCGGCATTATTTTACTTACGCGCTGTGCCGCTTCTTTTTTATCAACCCTGAATTTTACAGCTGATTTTTTAGCCATAAAATCAATCCTTCTTTATTTGCTCCAACGCTGATTTCAGTTCATTCGCAAATGACAAACCTCTCCAGCGCAATGGCTCATTTTGCCCGGGAACAAATAATATGCTCACCGGGACACCCGGCTCATTATAAATATTTTTCAAATCGATTGTCGCGGGAGTATCCCGCAAAGTAGTATCACCTTTTACTGCAAGGACATCTTTTTGCTTAATTAAATCCGCAATGTCCCTGCGTGAATAAACTGTTTTGTCAACCACTTTACAGCTAAGGCACCAGTCAGCGGTAAAATCTATAAGCACAGGCCTTTTTTCGGCGATTGCAGACTCTATCTGCTCCCTGTCGTATTTTTGCCAATTAATAAGGGATGGTTTTTCCGCAGGCAAAAAAGCAAACCCGGCGCCAATTGCCAGCAAGATTGCGATTATTCGAACTATCCATCTGCGCCAAGCCGGTGCTGAGTAACTGACCCATCCTCCCCACATCCATACGCAAAATCCTAAAGCCACCGCAAAATATAGAACATTTATTCTCATATCTGCCGGCAGCGAGGCAATCAATTTGACTGCTATAATGAGCAGAACAAAGCCAATCGTCTGCTTGAATAACTCCATCCACCTTCCGGGCCTTGGTGCCTTCTTTAATAACGCCGGTATCGCTGTTAAAACAACAAACGGAGCTGCCATACCGATGCCGATTACCATTATGGCAATTGTCGCCAGAAACAGCGGCTGTCCCTGGGCCCACGCAAATGCCGCCGCTAAAATTCCGAAGCTGCAGGGAGTGCTCAGTACCGCCATCAGAAAACCCATTCCTATGGCACCGCTTACTCCTTTTTCTGAACCGCTCTTTCCTGCTATTGATGACGGGACAGATATGCTGAATAATCCGAACATAAATAAAGCAAGCACCACCATCAGCATTGCCATCCCCGTGACAAATCCGGGATTACGGAACTGGTCCCCCCACTGCAGAACCTCGCCATAGAAAACCTGCAAAATTATATTAAGAGCCGCAAGGCAGGCGAAGAAAAGCAAAATGCCCCCGCAAAAAGCCAGACCCATTACAATTGATTTGCTTTTGCTCTGCTTTGCCTGCTCTACAAGCCGCATTACTATAATCGGTAATACCGGCCACACACATGGCATAATATTTAATGACAAACCCGCAGCAAACGCCAGTATAAGTGCTCCCCATAACGAATAAGCCCCCAACTTTATGTTGGGGGTTGCTCCTAAACTATAATTTCTTGGCAAAACAAAATTAGCCTGCTGCTCATTTGCTTCCCTTGCTATCTTAACTTCTGTTTTTATGCTTCCGAAATCCGGCGTGCGGCATTGCGCAGCGGAACAAACCGCCCCGTCAATGCCGACTTCAACAATGACTGTTTGTTCCTGTGATGTTTGTTTTACAGTAAACGGCAAATATGCAGTGAAACTGCCCCCGATTACGTCTATTTTTTTCTCTAAAATATTATCGTATAGCCATTCTGGTTTTGGAATTACAGCTTTGCCAAACGATAATTCTTTTGTCCCCTGCTCATTAGGTTCAAGCTTGAGATTCAATCCTCCGGGGGCATTTTTGGCAGACGCGTAGAAATGCCAGTCTTTTTCCAATTCGAAGTGGATTGCGATTGCACTTTTACTTCCCGGCTTTACCGCATCGAACTGCTGCTCGGCCCAGAAGGTCACAACACTGACTTTTTGACGCTGCGGGGCTTCGGCACAAATAACAGGCGCCGCCTGGATTAAAATCAGTGCTAATATGCTGATGCTTCTAATCCTCATTGTCCTTTCTAAGGATTAAAATACATTGCTTATTTTTCTTCTGCATTTTTCTTACCTTTGGCCTGCTCGACAGCAAGCAAATCCGTGACAGTAGGTTTATCGAGACCTCCGCCTGCCAGAATAATCTTCACCTCTTCTGCATCGAGCGTCTCATATTTAAGAAGTGCCTTTGCTATCTGTTCAACACTGTCTTTGTTGCGCTCGATAAGTTCTCTGGCCATTTTATATGCTTCGTCAGTTATACGCTTAATCTCAATATCTATCGTTTCAGCCGTCTTTTCCGAATATTCTTTTTCGACTGGCAGACCATAAAAAGCGTCCGAAAGCCCGGCATCCGTATCATAACTTACAGGTCCAAGCCGTTCGCTCATACCCCACGTCAGCACCATCTGTTTGGCAATCCTGGTTGCCTGCTGGATATCCGATTGTGCGCCGCTGGATATATCATCACAGAACATATCTTCTGCGATTCTTCCTCCGAAACATACCTGTAATAGAGCCATGCAATATCTTCGCGTAAACATAGTCCTGTCTTTTTCAGGCAATGCGAATGTCGCGCCGCCCATTGGCCCTCGCGGTATAATACTTACCTTATGCAGAGGGTCCGCGTCTTTCAATAATGACTGCACAAGCGTATGCCCCGCCTCATGGTATGCGGTCACCATACGCTCCATCTGGTCAACGACCCTGCTTTTCTTGGCGCGTCCCCAGCGGACTTTATCTCTTGCTTCTTCAAGGTCTGCCTTTTCAATGTAATCCTTGTTTGCCATCGTTGCGGCAAGCGCCGCCTCGTTTATTATCGCAGCCAAATCAGCGCCGCTGAACATTGGTGTCCCGCGCGCAAGCCGCTCAAGGTCTGCGTCGGGTCCAAGTTTTACTTTTTTCGCATGAACCTGCAAAATTTCCACTCTGCCTTTTAAGTCAGGTAATGGCACAACGACCTGCCTGTCGAATCTTCCCGGCCGGGTTAACGCTGTGTCCAGTATGTCTGAACGGTTAGTTGCCGCCATTACAATTACCTGGTCATCGGTATCAAAACCGTCCATTTCAACCAGAATCGCGTTTAGGGTCTGCTCACGTTCATCGTGTCCGCCCCCTACGAAACTGGCGCTTCTCCTGCGTCCTACTGCATCTATTTCATCAAGGAATATAATACAAGGCGAATTGTCCTTGGCCTGCTTGAACAAATCTCTTACTCGAGATGCCCCGACTCCAACGAACATCTCGACAAAGTCGCTTCCTGAGATACTGTAAAATGGAACATCCGCCTCGCCCGCAATCGCCTTTGCCAGAAGTGTTTTACCGCAGCCCGGGGGTCCTACCAGCAATACACCTCTCGGTATGCGTCCGCCAAGGCGCTGAAATTTCTTCGGATTTCTTAAAAACTCTATGATTTCTGCCACTTCGTCTTTTGCTTCATCTATTCCTGCCACATCCTCAAACGTAATTTTGACCCGCTCTTTATCATGAAGACGGTGTTTGCTCCTGCCGAATGACATCAGCATACCGCCTGCGCCGCTTCTAAGATTTCGCGAAAACATCATCCATAATAAAAAGCCAATCAGGGCTAACGGGAATATGACGCTCAAAATGAGGTTCCAAAGCCAGATTCTCTCTTTTGACTGCTCAACCTTAAGCCCGCCTTTTTCAATCTGTTCTGAAATAATCGTTTTTAAATAATCATCCAAAACACCGCCGGACCTGTAATTTACAATAAAATCCTTGGTGCCCTTTGAATCTTTATCTTTATCTTTATCTTTATCTTTCTCCTGAGCTTCTTTAAATTGTCCACTTATTTCTGTATCACCAATGATAATTTTTTCAATATGCCCGGCGCGGAGGTCAGATACGAATTTATCATAACTGAGTGTCTCGACCCGGCCTGACCATTGCTGAAATAAGAAGGTTATCGTAAATATCACAATAGCAAGCAAAAGCAGATTAAACGGCCCGCCCCTGTATGACAGGGATTTACCAGACGACCCTTTTTCCTCGAACCTGCTTACGCCGCGTTTTCTGTTTTGATTTTCTGCCATAATAAACCCGCTGCTAAAAAAAATATCTCAATATCATTCAATTTTTATTTATATGCATATGGAATTTCCCCACTTACCACTTGGATTCCATCTGTTCTACGATTCGCATTGCCAATGTGTTTGCCGCCAGTGTAGAGCCGTAAGCAAAACTCTGGCTTTGCCACTCCGAGTAACTGGCCGAAGCTGAAATTAATTTATTATCCATCAATAATTCACCTGTTTTGAGGTTTTTCCAGCTAACTATCGCACGAAGTTCCACGCTTTTTTCCAGTGCTCTCCCTATTTGTCGCTCAGTCGTTAAAACCGATTCCCTGACCCCGGTAAGCTGCCCGCTTATTAAAGTGTCGGCTTTGTCGCGATTGGAGACTATCTTGTAGCGGGTCTGTGCCTCTATACGTTTGGCAAGGGCATCTGTAAGCTGAAATTCTATTCCCCTTTTGAAACTCTGGTTATCGAACATCTCGACATAAATAGTGGAAACATCCTTTGGATACAGCGAAGAATTTTGGTAACCTGAGCACCCCGCTATAGTTAGAATAGCAGAGATAATAATAAGATAAATAATTGTTAATTCTAAATTCTTCATTCCCAATTCTTTTTACTTATTCTGTCTCGTGCTGTTTCGGCCGCTTTACTGCTCGGCCAGTTATTAACTACCATTTGATAATACATATTTGCAGGACCTGCGCTGCCGGTTCTCTCATAATATTGGGCTATCAGCAGATTTTTTTGTGCCAATTTTTCTGCAATATTTGTCAATATCTCATCTACCTGAAGCCTCTTGGCTTCTTCAGGATATCTTAACTTGAAATTTTCATAATACGTTTTAGCGCTTATTAGACTTGATACATCATATTGCGGACCATGATATGACGCGTATTTAGTCCTCGCCATACCTAAAAGTGCCTCCCTGGCTATTTCTCCGGTAGGCCATCTGTTGGAAATTTCAGACCATTTCAGGTATGCCTCGTTGTATTGCTTTCGTTTTTCATAGCTCTGGGCAACCAAAACAAGCGACCTTTTTGCAATATCAGCAGAACCTGCCCTATCGCTGATTTTCTCCATTGTTTTTACGCCGTCTTCAAATGCACTGAGCTTAAATATCATAAGAATTGTTTTTTTGCGGCCGGTCAGAAATTCGTTTGCTATTTCAAACTGCCGGTCAAGAGCCGCGTCTTTTAACGTGCTCGTTGGATATTTATCCAGAAAAACATCATATTGCCTTACAGCTTTGCTTAATTTTCCTTTTGCCAGCAGAACTTCCCCCAGCATAAAGGAATTAAAGTCCTCTCCAGCAACACCTGGAAAGTCTTTTTTCAGCTGCTTTGCTGCATTTTTGACTTTCTCGGCGCTGCCTTCATCGACAAGCCTTTTTATCTGGGCAACTCTCAGCAGATATTGCTCATCGTTATCACTTATTTTTTGCAATTGACCCTGCTCATTTAATCTCAGGGTCTCTGAGCAAACTGCATTTCGGCTGACAGAAAAAAACGAAATTGTTATGAGAATAATCTTTACTATACTGATTTTTCGCACTCTTATTCCTCGCTTAAAACTTACAAAAGAATCATATTAATCCATTGTCACAGATTTAGCAACCTGTTAAATCCCGATTATACCCATTTAGGTTTAGATATATAATTCTAAATATTTCTTTTTGGCTTTTTAAAATGTGATTATCAGCTTTAGAGAGGAATTCAAAGAAAATACTCTGAATGGATTAGTAAGAGAGCGACCCCAAAAATCAATCAAATTCTTGAGGACAACTTTTTCAATTGCCCTATATCCGATTATTGCGTTACTTATTTATTGTCCAAATATTGAGGTTTCTAATTAGGTAAATTAGATAGTGGGTCATTGGGATATTTCTGCTTTAAAGTTTTGTAGTAGATTACTGCTTCTTCGGGATGGCCTGCTAACTTTGCGGCTCTTGATGCCGAATCATAAAGTGATGCCATTGAATGTGCGTCAGCGTTTGTTGGCTGAGCATTTATTAATTTAGTATAAAATATGAATCGTTTTTCAAAGCTCGTTAAACTCGCAATGGTAATTGAAGAATCCACAATCCAGGGTTTTGTTTTATTCTTCTCAATAATCTCGGCGACAGCAGCACCAAATGACTCATCATTGACATCGCTGGTTATCAACGCCCCTAATTGCATCGTATAAACATCTTTTTCGCGCATCTCGGGAGTCAGACAATCAAGTCTATTTAATACCTCTATTGCGTTTTCAAATATCTTATGCGCTTCAGCAGGTTTTTTGGCATCTTTCATTACTTTCGCAGCTCTGCACCATCCTCTTACTGTGAAATCAAGAATTTTTTCCTGGCCATTTACGTCGACAAAAGGCCCGAGCTTGAGAATATCTCCTGAATATGACAGGAACATATCTGCCGCTTCATTAAATTCACCAGCTTGAGAAAGCACACTGCTTCCAAGCGATGCGGCCGCTCCATATTCATCACACATCCATATAAGATAATCCTGCGATAGATTCGTATTTCCGCTAATACGCTGGTCAATTAGCCCTTTTGCTATCAGAATAGCTGAATTGCAATCGCTTTTCGCTAACTCCGTGTTTGAAAAATTAAACCGGGCACGAAGCTGGTGAATTCTTATTCTCAAAACATCATTGGCATCATCACAGGCCAATATAGTGTTCAGTAGTAATTTCACAGAATTTGAATCCATCTTGTCCTGATGCATTTCGGATATTGCTTTTTGAAATAATTCATCCGCTCTTGTGGCCGCAAAAACATCAGCAAGACACAAAAAAATCATAAAAACCATTAAACAGGCTATTTGAAATATTTTTTGCACTTTCATAAGAAACTCCTTTATTTGAAGGTTAATTTTTACATGAATACTACCATCCAGTATCACTAGTAGGAGTACAAACATTACTCGAAGAAGGACAATCAAAGGCGGTTCTCTCACACCAATTATGCCCAGTACAAGTATGACCTTTTCTGCAATAAAAGAATGTTAAACATTCATTGTCCGTTCCGCATATGTTCCCATCTCCTAAACCTCTGTAGCAAATGAAATATGGATCTGTTGTTCCAGAGCAGGTATTTTTTTCATCGCATCTATTGTCAACACAGGGATAAGAGGGAGAGGGACTGCACGTAAAGCTAGTTGGACAAAAAAATACATGACAACCTGTCGCCAGACAGGCATCGGCTTGCCTGCTCAGATTAGCAGCAAACACCATACCGGCAAATCCGATACATTTATATCCTGTCTGTTTAAGAAACTCACGGCGCGATGATTTTGCATCATTAGAATTTTGCCTTTTTATTTTAATAAATGAAAAGGATTTTCGATTCGATTGTTTTGTTTTCATAATATAATCCTTCCTTTATTGCAGGTTTATTTGCTTCCACTTTAAATATTGATTCCAAAAAACAGGGTCCGTTTTACTAATAAAATTAACATGTCTTGATGAAACTTCATATAAAATATTTACTACCTTGCAATGTCCCCGCGACGGCCGCAAAAGATTTGCATTTTCTTGCCAATTAGCACCGATGCAACTGCCGAAACAGAATTGTTTCTTCTTGCAACGAATACAACGTGCGCCAAAACTGTCAGGCCGATCCAGCGAAAGGTATGCTTTCCGAAGACGATTGTTGAATCCTCCCCAGATACTGCCAAGAACCAGATTTTTGTGGACTCTCAAACTGCTGCTGAACCGATGACAAGGCCATAGAAATCCATGAATATCGACCAACACGCTTCCGCGTCCCGCACCACATCCAAAGCTTTTTTCGGTTTTTTTGCTGATAAGCCGCATAACATAGGAATCAAATAAAGTAAGGACCGGAAACGGAACAGCGGAAATAATAGAAAAAAATTTGCCTTTGATTTTTAGTTGCTGGCGGACAATCCATGCGAGAAGCACAGTTACCCCTGAGACAGTGAGTAAATTAGCAGAAAGTGGCAGATCCGTTTTGCGTCCTCGTCTTTATTCTGCCATTCAAATCTATACATTATCCAGTAAAGCGTCTCAGCTAAATTCGGGTCTCCTGAATAAACATTTATCAGATTATCGATCGCTTGTTTGGCGTCTTTATAATTTTGCAGCAAAATGAGTGATATCGCATTGTTTCTTGCGTTACCAAGCTTGGCTTTCTTTGACCATATATTACCGGGATAACTTGAAATCACTTGCTGGTAGATGCGGTTAGCTTCTTCAGGTCTGCCTAACCATTCATATCTCACACCCAGCCAGTAAAGAGCCTCAGGTAAACCCTGCTCTTCAGAGAAATCACTACATATTTTATTTATTGCCAATTCTGCATTGGCATAATCACCTTTGTCTATAATGGAGAAAATATTCTGTTTTGCCTGTACAAAGTTATCTGACGTTGCCGCAGAACATTCTCCTGTAATTTGAGAAAACATGAGAACAAACAAAATCGCAGAGATGAGAATAATTTTTCTAATCATTGAATTTACCTCCCTTAAGTTTTTGGGTTGTGTTTCATAGATTTTGTTTTCCAAAAAATCTTTTTATTTTAATTTTCCTCGTCATTGATGCTCTTCTTCAGGATTGTGGATAATCTTCTCTATAATAGTGATTACTACTAATCTTTCTCAATGTCAACAGAAAAATATACAGGAGTGCCAACCCTTGGCACTCCGATTTCATTTTTTTAAGCAGACAGAATCGGTCTAAATTATGTTAATTTGGGCAATCCAATTTTCTCTTGTGGCTTGTGTCTTATGACTTGTGCTCTTGTGACTTGTTGTCATTTCGTTATCATTTCGGGATAGTTTTGGGATAGTTTGGGATAGTTTGGGATTCGTTTTGGGGTTCTTTCGGTACAGTTTCGGGATCGTTTCTCATACGTTTTTCAACTTATCTTATGGATTTTCGTGCCTTGTAAGAATCGATATTTAACCTTGATTAAACCACTTTTTTATGATATCCTCTTATAAAAGGAAAAATAAGCTGCTATGTTTAGTGTGGCTGCAATTACAAACAGCACACCCGACAGGGAGGTCGTTTTATTATTGATTCTGCTTGATTATCTCATTTTGTTTGATTTCTGGAGGATGGAATAATGGATAAGAGAAGGTTACCGTGCATTGTTATTTTTTTTACGTTCGTCTTCTTTTCAATGTCTCTTTTTGCCGCTACCCCGAGGCTGCACGTAGATGGCAATAAAATAAAGGATCCCGCCGGCAATATTGTCGTTTTAAGGGGTATCGCATTAATTGATTTAGGTTTTCTTAAAGAATGGCAGGGCGGTGCTATCGAAATGATTGACCGCTTAACAAATAAGACCGATTCCCAGGGCGGTTCCCCGGGCTGGTATCCCAAAGTAATTAGAATTAATGTTACACCTCCGGATTCTGTAGACGGCTGGCCTCATCCTTTTAACCCCGATAACAATGACTTGTACAATCTTCTCAGAACAGTTGTAGATTATTGTAAAACAAAAGATATGTATGCGATTATTGACTGGCATTACATAGCCAATACATATGAGCATGTTGCCTCAACAAGTCAGTTCTGGACATATATGGCCCCAAGATTTGCCAATGATGAACACGTGTTGTATGAGCTTTTTAATGAACCTATTAATAACACATTCGGTTCAGATGCTGCGAATTGGGCATCTGTAAAAACCGACATGCAGACATGGATTAATATTGTCCGCACTTATGCACCTAATACTGTCATCCTTATGTCGGGTCCGAGCTGGTCCCAGACAATCGGACCAATTGCATCTAATCCACCCAGCGGCACTAACATTGCAGTTGTCTCGCACATCTATCCCGGCCACTGGCGCAATCCCTCCTGGTATCAAAATCATATTACTACATGCGCCGCAGTTTTTCCGATTTTAATGACAGAGTGGGGTTTCAGCCAAACCGGCAGCCCCGATCCGCAGGACCTGCTTAACGGCACAATTACCGGATACGGCCAGCCGCTTTCTAATTTCAGGGAACAGTACGGCATCGGCCACACTGCCTGGGTCGCAAGTTATGACTGGGGCCCGCCTATGTTCTGGTCAGATTGGACATTGAGAATTGGTGAAGGTGAAATGGGAGGTTTCACCAAGGATATATTGTATTTATATAAAGATTCGAACCAGCCCGGTGGCGGCGACACAAATGCCCCCGCTGCTCCGACAGGTTTATCCGCGTCGGCAGGAGATTCCTTTGTTTCGCTCAATTGGAATGATAATAATGAAACAGATTTGGCAGGATACAATGTTTATCGTTCGATTACTTCAGGCATCGGCTACAGCAAACTTAACAGCTTTGTTGTACCCTCATCAGATTATATTGATTACGATGTCGACGGCTCAGTGACTTATTACTACATCGTAACTGCCGTTGACACATATTCGAATGAATCCGTTGATTCCAGCGAGGTTTCCGCAACGCCAACAGACACAATTGCGCCTGCCGCCCCAACAGGCCTGACCGCAACCGCGGGCACAAGTTCAGTTTCGCTTAATTGGAACGATAACTCTGACTTAGATTTGTCTGGTTACAATGTATATCGCTCGATGTCTCCGGGCACTGGTTACATCAAATTGAACGTCGCGCTTTTGACTGCTTCTGCTTATTTAGATAACAGTGCAATTAACGGAACAACTTATTATTACATCGTTACAGCCGTCGATACATCATTGAATGAATCGAATACCTCAAATGAAGTTTCTGCAACACCGCATTTAATTACAAATATTACACTGCTTGACTCATGGGTTTCCGGCACGACTCACGTCAAAGAATCAGGCTCGAGCCGCGCACTTGTCTTCATCGCTCATGCCGAGCACACAGCAAATACTTCTTTAACGGCCGTGACGTATGGCGGCCGGCCCATGACCAAAGTGCTCGACCAAGTGGTAACAAGCAGCGGTTATTATGCTTATGTCGCGGCATTTACTCTAAATGAAGCCGGTGTTGATGCTGCGACAAACGGCAGTTTTGTCCCCACATGGAGCATTTCACCAGATGTATCCGCATACTCAAGTGTATTCCTTTCTAATGTTTCCCAAACTACTACGTTAGGCGCAACTGCAAGCAATATTGCGACCAGCGGCAATCCAATATCAACCTCCTCGCTTGCCACAGCCAATGGTGATATGGTTATTGACGCCGCAACTTGTGGCAATCTTGGGTCATATATCCTCAACAACGGTTTCACTGAAGGCACAGACCAATCGGTCGGCACTTATGGTCTTACCGGTGTAACCGGCCATAAAGCCGCCACCGGCGCAAGTGAAACTCCAAGCGCAACTCATTCAGGAGCCAACAGGCAAGTGATAATCGGTTTTGTGCTCAAAGCGATGGAACCGGCTTATTCAACCTGTGCCGAGCTTATAGCAGCGGGTCACGGTCTCCCATCGGACCTCGACAGCGATTGTTATGTTGATTATACGGACGTTGCCGCGTTCGCTGACTTCTGGCTTAATCAACAGTGTAATGAAGCAAATAATTATTGCGGCAATGCAGATTTTCTCCCAAGAGATGGCGCAGTTGATTTCTTTGACTTCGCCGATTTAGCAAAACAATGGCTTGGCTGCAACGACCCCGAAAATCCGGACTGCACATAATTGAGAACAATTAGAATGAATATTTTTTTTAATAAAAAATTCGGGCCTTATTTTGAAGGTCAAGAAAATGGAGGAAATAACATTTTTAAAAAAATATCAATTATTTTGATTGTATGCATTACATCGCCGCTTTATTGCGCCACGCCCTGGCTTCATACAGATGGCAATAAAATCAAAGACCCCTGCAATAATATTGTCGTATTGAGAGGTGTCGATTTGATTGACCTCGGCTCCCTGCAGGATTGGCAGGGCGGCGCAATTAATATGATTGACCGGCTTACTAATAAAACCAATACTGAAGGCAATTCACCCGGCTGGTATCCCAGAGTCATTAGAATTGATATTACCCCTCCCGATTCAGTAAGCGGATGGCCTCATCCTTTTAATCCTAATAATACAGATTTATACAACCTTCTTAGAACTGTTGTAAATTATTGCAAAACAAAAGATCTTTATGCCATTATAGACTGGCACTATATTGCAAATACTTATGATCACGTAGAATCTACCAGCCAGTTCTGGGCGTATATGGCTCCGAGATTTGCCAACGACAGCCATGTTATGTTCGAGCTTTTCAATGAGCCGATTAATGACCTTAATGGTGACTGGATTTTTAACATCCATGACACTGCCGACTGGCTCAGTGTCAGGGCTGATATGCAGACATGGATTAACATCGTCCGGTCCTATGCACCCAATAATCTCATCCTTGTCGCGGGTCCATTTTATTCCCAGGTCATTACCCCTTCGGCATCTTATCCCCTTACAGGTGATAACATTGTTATGGTTTCACATATTTACCCGGGCCACTGGCTCGACTCCGGTCATCTGTCCGCTTATCAAAATCAGATTAATACTGCCCTTACGCGTTATCCGGTTTTTATGAGTGAATGGGGTTTCAGCATGGATTCTGATTCCGGCCTTCAGGGAACGATTACAAATTACGGCCAGCCTATCTCTGATTTCCGAGAGGCACGTCAAATAAGCAACAGCGCCTGGGTCGCAAGCTATAACTGGGGTCCTCCGATGTTTTACACCGATTGGACCCTCCGTGTCGGTAAAGAGCAAATGGGCGGCTTTGTTAAAGATACGCTTTATTTGAAAAGAAATGACAATCAGCCCAGTGAAGGAAACACAATTCCTCCGGCTGCACCGACTGAATTAACTGCAACTCCGGCAATAGGGACAATCACTCTTGACTGGAATAATAATACCGAAGGTGATTTATACGGCTATGATATTTACCGTTCAACAACTCCAGGCGGCCAAACCGCACGCCTTAATCTCGTCCGCTCGAATGTATCTTCCTACACAGATACCAATGTTGCAGGCACAAGAACCTATTATTATGTTGTCACTGCTGTTGATACAAACTTTAATTCATCTGCTGATTCAATCGAAGTTTCCGCAACGGTTCCCGCCGACTCTATAGCACCATCTGCCCCTGCGGGATTAACGGCAGTCGGGGGCGATTTGATTGTTTCGCTCGACTGGAACAATAACACTGAACCCGATATAAACGGCTTTAATGTATACCGTTCATTCACTTCCGGCGGCCCTTATATAAAACAAAACACATCTCTTATCATCAGCTCTGATTTTAACGACGCCAATGTTACTAACGGGACTATCTACTATTATGTAGTCACTGCGGAAGATACTTCTTTAAATGAGTCAGCTAATTCCGGCCAGGTAGCTGCAAGGCCCCAGCTCGTTCCAGGGGTTGAAATAATCGGTTCATGGTCAACAGGAACAACTCATGCAAAAGAATCAGGTTACAATCGCGCATTGGTCTTTGTTGCTCATGCCAAAAGCAGCAGCGGCACATCGAGCTTAACTGCTGTCACCTACGGCGGCCGTTCGATGACAAAGATTATCGATAAAATCGTTGGTTCGAGTTCCAGCCGTGCTTATGTTGCCGCTTTCATATTAAATGATGCCAACATTGAGGCGGCATCTAATGTAACTTTTACTCCAACCTGGACTTCGGCACCCGGCAGTATAACTTACAGCAGCGTACTCCTTCAAAACGTTAATCAGACATCACTGGTAGGTTCCTCTGCAAGCAATGGCCTCACAGGTGTATCCACAATCTCGACTTCCGCCCTTTCAACTAATAGCGGCGATATGGTCATCGAAGCTGCCGCAAGCT
Organism: uncultured Pirellulales bacterium; assembly: GCA_964431645.1. Lineage (GTDB taxonomy): Bacteria > Planctomycetota > Phycisphaerae > Sedimentisphaerales > Anaerobacaceae > Fen-1362. The sequence continues at coordinate 9,108 of CAYSKP010000027.1, read as the reverse complement.
CTGTAGTTGGAATATATTCCGTAACCACTGGCTGGACTAAAGATGCGGATCTTTCTGTCACAGGTTATGATGGTATGGGCGGACACAAACCTGCTTCAGGCGTTAGCGAAACCCCATCGATAACTCAATCATCGGGCAATCACGTCCTTATCGGTTTTGTCCTCAAAATTGCCCCAAATATTGCCCCCGCTGCTCCTTTGGGATTAACAGCTTCCGGAGCTATAGGTTCTATCGTGCTTGACTGGAACAATAATGATGAGCCGGATTTTAATGGATATAATGTATATCGTTCCTTAACTTCCGGTTCTGACTATGTAAAATTAAACACATTATTATTAAGCAGTTCCGATTATTTAGATACCAATGTCACAGATGATACAACCTATTATTATGTAGCTACCGCTGTTGATTCGGCCGGCCTTGAATCCATCTATTCGGTCGAAGTTTCAGGAATCTCACAACATCCGGCAATCGGAACAGGTTCTATATTAAGAGAATGGTGGCTTGATTTGCCCGGCGATACATTAGATGCTTTATATAATAGTGAAAATTATCCTTTTAATCCAACCGGCAGACATTTAATTACGAAACTCGATGGCCCTGTAAACTGGATGGATAATTACGCCGCACTTATTCGTGGCTATTTAAATCCGGTCACCAGCGGAAATTATGTTTTCTGGATTTCCGGCGATAACGCCTGTGAACTGTATCTTAGTACGGATTCGTCACTTTTTCATGTAGCCTTGATGGCTTACGTGCCGGATTTCACAGATTTGAATCAGTGGGATAAATATTCTTCTCAGCAATCATCTCCCGTTTATCTTACTGCCGGGCAGAAATATTACATTTTCGTTAGCCATAAGGAAGGCAGCGAAACCGATAATATATCAGTAGCCTGGCAGGGACCCGGTCTGGATAGACAGATAATAGATGGGATATACCTTTCACCATGCTCTCTCAAATTTACAGATTTTGCGGAATTTGCAAATGATTGGGGACAATCAAACTGCGATATTGCCAATGACTGGTGCTCAGGCAGCGACTTTAACAGAGACGGCACAGTTTCTAATGATGACCTTTTGGCGTTTGCTGAAAGTTGGCTTATAGGAGATTTTTAAAGTACTTTTTAAAATAAAAGGGCTGCAAACAGTTTGCAGCCCTTCATTTGACAACGCCTGCTAATTTATTTTACAATTCCGGGAGACGAGGTCCCCCCCGTTGCTTTGGGTACTCGGTCAGCAACCCCGTCCCCTTCGAAGAAGAGAGGAGAAGAGAAGGCGTTAGTTTCTCGTATACTCCGATTAAAATATAGAATATCTTCCGGCTAAATCCAAATTTCTGGAAATGGAATAAAAAATAAAATTGAAGGGATACTCAGCTCTTAAATAATTAATCGCTGTTGTTTTTTACGGACGTTGGGTCCTTGTCTTTTTCGATTGCCTCAATCTTGCGAACCCGACGCAGGTGTCTTCCGCCAGCGAAATCTGTGCCAAGCCACACCTCCACCATTTTACGAAGCAGGACCTCTCCTAAAAGCTCACCTGAAACACAAAGAACATTAGCATCATTGTGATGACGCGATATGCGTGCGCCCAGCTCGTCGTAACATAGCGCAGCCCGAACGCCTTTGACCTTATTGGCCGTGATGCTCATACCAATACCAGTTCCGCATGCCAAAATTGCCCTGTCAGCTTTTTTCTCCGAAACCGCCTTAGCTGCAAGATACGCCGGGTCCGGATAATCCACTGGATTTCCGTCAACTGTCCCGACATCTATGCACTCATGGCCAAGCTGAGCAATAATTGTCTTAATCAGCTCTTTAGCCTTATAACCTCTATGGTCACTTCCTATTGCTACTTTCATAATTTCAGCTCTTCAATCCTTTTCATTATCGCCTTGTCAATGCGTTCAGCACAATTATTGTAAACCGCCTGCGACATTCCAATCGGGTCGCCGATATCAGCCCCTTCTTCAAGTAAAAAACATTTACTCGAGGCCTCAGGACACATTTCCATAACTGCCTGCCTGTGTCCACTCGTTAGTGCGAAAATTACATCACTTTGTTCAATCAAAAGCGTCGTCAGCGCCCTGCTTCTGTGTTTAGTGATATCGACCTGTCTGGCCGCACAAGCCTCGACAGCCTCATCGCTGGCGGGAATACCGGAAATACCAAGTGTGCCCGCAGATAGTATTGTATAACCTTTTTCTACGAGCCGGTCAACTGGACAGCCCAACTTTTCTGCAAGATGTTTTTTAAATAACCCCTCTGCCATAGGGCTTCTGCAGCTATTTCCCGAACACACAAATAGTATAGTAACTTCTGCCATTTCAATAACTTGCGACTCAGAATATACGCCTTGCCTTAAGAATTCCAGGCCGCCTTTGCAAATCCTTACAACCGTGCTGTTTTTGCCGTATTTACAGCTTCCCCCATCAAGAATTATATCGAGTTGTCCTGCAAATTGTTCCATGATGCTTCCTGCCTCAGTTGAAGGTAATTTACCGCTGATATTGGCGCTCGGCGCCGCAACAGGATTTTTTGCTTCGGTTAAAAGCATCGCGGCTATCTTATTATCAGGACAGCGTATTCCAATCGAACCTTCATGATAAAGATTATTAAATACCTCCTGCGGAATCTTTTTTTTCTGCAAGGCCAAATCTTTTAAATCTAATTCAAATACAATTGTCAGCGGTCCCGGCCATCCATTTTTCATCAGTTTGTTTGCCCGCAATCCGATTGTCGGAACATATCTGAAAACCTCTGATGAATCCGCGATATGCAAAGTATAGAATTTGTCCTTTGAACGCCCTTTAACCTGATTTAATTTTGCAAGGCAATCAGTGCTGACCCTGCACGCAATCCCGTAAACCGTTTCAGTCGGAAAAGCAGCCAGCCCTCCGGAATCTACAATCGCTGCCGCTTCTTTTATCGCTTCAGTATTAATTTTATCAGAATCGACCTTTATTAACCTGGTTTCCATAATTCACAAGATACATAAAAATAAATACAGCCGCAAGAAAACTGTTGAAGATTATACAAAGGATTTTGAGGAATGATTAATTCTTGGCTATAGACTCGATATAGCTTTTCATCACATCAAGGTCATTAACATCAATCATGCCGTCTGAATCTATATCACCAAATAAGTAATGGTCTGCTTCTCCCATGCTTGCAGTCATATTATTGACAAGCACATTGATATCAACATCATTAACCACGCCATCGGCACTGAGATCGAGCCATAGAGAATCATTCCGCTGGGGCTGCTGTGTCACATTCCATGCAATCGCGTATATAGCCGACTCCGGCTGATTTATTTCATGCTCAGTGCTGAATAAAACAACTATTTCATAATCCGAGAAATTCGCGTCACCCAATGTGTAAATGTGTTCCAGATTGTCATTTCGGCTATCGCTGGCATCCAGCATGTAATCTCTATTGGGGTCATTTAAATCTACAGCCCACAATTCAAGCCGAAGGTCCGCATCCAGTTCATTCCTGTGCTCAAACGGATACACAAAAGAAAATTGTTTGTTCCAGGCGATCGTCGCGCTAATCATCTTGCCCAAAGGTTCCGTTATCTGAATCTTATATGAATTCGCCGGAATTTTGGGGTTCCCAAGCTTATTAAGGTCCCATCCGGTAATTGGACAATCACCCGGCGAATATTGCCCTGCGGTTAACTGCCTGTTCGCCCCGGCCGCGTTGAGCATACCGGCGCCCTGCATGAAATCAAGCGGGACATCCTGGTCATCCTCTTTTGCCAGTAATCCTTTATGCCAGTATGGAAGTTTGGTCGCCGAATTCAGCAGCACCGATTTTATAACACAATTGCCGCCATCCGATGACAAAGCATTATTTAAATTCGCGTCATCCATCGCGCTTTCAATCAGAAGGGCTGCGGTTCCTGCCACAACCGGCGTGGCGAAGCTCGACCAGTCGCCCGTCGGCTGATAATTGTTCGGCTCATCTGCGGCTGCCGCCAGGCAATTGCCCGGAGCGACTATATCAGGTTTGCAGCGGCCGTCTGATGTAAGACCCTTACTTGAATATTCAGGATATACAAGTGAAAACTGTGAAAGCCCCGTATTGACATCGTTGCTTTCGACTGATTTCACAACCCCCACTCCGATTACATTGCCCCCTGCTCCCGGAAACAAAACAGGGTCCGAAGAGTTGGAGCCGTTTCCTATCCCCATAACAACCGTCAATCCGTATTTTTGTGCCAGTGCTTCTATCCCGCGTGTCCACCATGCCTCGAACTGGTAGCCTATATCAGCAGTGAGAACATTGGCATCCGGGGCTTTGCATGGAAATACATTATTTACAAGAAAACTCCAGAACTCATAAATACCCGCCTCTGCCTCGGGAACCAAACCTTCATAACGGAAATCACCGAGCTTCTCATTAAAAGCGTTCGCGTCCCTGCCGAATAAAATAGAGCATATAGCCGTCGAGTGCGATGAAACACCTGCGGGTTTATTTTGCTGGTCATTAAAAAAATATTTCAGACCTTTAAAGCAGTTATGGTTGATTGCCGGCCTGTAATCATTTTGGGGTTCACCGTCAACATAGGTAATACTTCTGGAAACCAGCCCCATTTTTACGCCTGCACCGGTAAGTTTTGGGAGAAGCTTTTTAAGTTCAGATACCCCGGCGTAATTTAATCCCTGGGGTTGAATATTATTATTCGCCTCTTCTGCGGCAATCCCTAAACCCGCGCCCAAAAGCAAAAACCCTGTTATCAGGGCTGATAAATGCGATTTTGCGGTCCCAAAAACCACTACTTTTCTCCGAAATAGACGCTTGGTAACCCCCCGTTTAGCGTCAATATCAAATGATAATTTAAACAAGCTTTCCAAAGTTCCTATAATACCATAAAACCGATTCATTTTCAAGCTTTATGCACATATTTCTTTTAAACTATAAGCTATATTTCGGCATACAACCAATGTTACCTCACAAAAATAAGCTCGTATTTCTTTAAAATGAGTATTAATTAATGGCTGATAATTTCATTAAAGCAATTGGCAAGTTACTTAATATTTTATATAAAATAGTATCTTATGATTTAAGGCAATCATATCGGCATTTTTATTGCCTGCGGCCGAAAAGGAGTTTAGCATTATAATATGAAAATACCTTTAACGAATTACGGATGGCCCCAGATGGTTTTTTATCCGGCCGGGCTAATTATTTTTATGATTTTCCTCTACTTTGGAGCAAGCCCCTCAATTCCATCCTGGCTCGTTCAACTTGTTGAAATTGCACTCGGAATTATTGTGATCTGGTCATTATCTTTCTTTCGCGACCCGGAAAGAGAAATCCCCCGAAATAAAAACATTTTATTAGCCCCTGCCGATGGAACTGTAAAAGACATCGAAACTATTGATGAACCTGCCTTTATTGGCGGCAAAGCCATCAGGGTCGGCATATTCTTAAGTATCTTCGATGTGCATATCAACCGCAGCCCCTGCAAAGTCAAAGTCGAAAAAATCATGTACCGTGAAGGTAAATTCCTCGATGCCAGAAATATTCAAGCCGGCCATGAAAACGAATCAAATGAACTTTGGCTGACCAGTATCGAGCCGCCAAATCTAAAGCTCATTGTCCGCCAGATTAGTGGAGCGATAGCCCGCAGAATAGTCTGCAAGACTGCCGAAGGGGCACAATTGGTTGGCGGCGAGCGTTTTGGTATGATAAAATTTGGCTCACGGACTGAACTTTACGCTCCTGATGGGGATAATATTAAATGCCTGGTTAAAATAGGAGACAAAGTAAAAGCGGGAATAACGCCGATTATTAAAGTATGAGCGACTTCGAACCAAATAATATTCAGCAGGAAAGGCAAAAACCGGTAAAGCTGCGAAATGAAGCTTCGAAAGAAAGCTTTTTGCGCAGGATGCGCAGGCATCGTCTAAAATATATCACAATCCTGCCTTCACTTGTTACCATTATAAATGGCGCCTGCGGATTTGCGGCTATCAGTTTTGCAAGTCAGGCAATGTCCTCTGAAACCGGCCAGTTTTCATATCATCGCATTGTCGTTTCGTATTTCTCAATGGCTTGTTATATGGTCCTGCTGGCAATGGTCGCGGATATGCTCGACGGCCGTCTCGCCCGCATGAGCCAGAGCACCTCGAGTTTCGGCGGCCAGTTAGACAGTCTCAGTGACATAGTAAGTTTTGGCGTTGCCCCTGCCTTTATAATGCTCAAGATTATTGACGATAAATTGTCTATCTTGAATGATGCAAGCCCCGTCTTGATTACTTTTCTTGAAAGATTTATATGGCTTATGGGGGCTGTCTATATGAGCTGTGCTGCAATTCGCCTTGCAAGATTCAACGTCGAAAACGAAGAAGATGAATCCGCTCACATGAGCTTTGTCGGTCTGCCTACTCCCGCGGCGGCAGGTGTTATCATCAGTATAGTAATATTTCACCGGGATGCAGTCCCTCACATTCTTACAAATCCCAGCAGAGGCTGGGCTGAAGGCGGACTGGTCAATTTCTTGTTAGATGACCTTATAATTTATATCCTTCCGATTATCGCTTTGAGTCTGGCCATCCTTATGGTCAGCAGGATTCGTTATCCTCATGTTGTTAACCAGTTTGTCAGGGGTAAAAAACCTTTCGCTCACCTTATATGGGCCGTTTTGTTTATCGCATTTATACTCTGGAGTCCCCAGATAGCCTTAGTTCTTATTTTCTGCGGTTTTGCAATCAGCGGTCTTGCCAAATGGGCTTATTGCAGGTTCTTAAAAAGGGGCCAGCAAATTACTGAAGATTCGACCGCCTCAATCATCCAATAAACATTAAGAAGAAAAGGTGTCAGGAACCTTTTTTAATTTATGGCAAATAATAACAATAAAACAAAAAAAACAGCTCAATTTATTGCACTGCCCGCTCTTCTTGTTATTTCACTTTTAGCAGCTCGCCTTGTTATGAATACAAAAACGGGCCTTAAAATGACCGGTCCTGTCGAGCTAAATCGCCTGGGCCTTTCCGTTCATATGCCCTCGGGAAACCTGTGGAAATCCGATGAAAAATGGAACTATGAAAATAATTCATTTGTAATCAAATCTTTTTATAACATCGCCGCAGTTTTAAACAAGCCGTATGCCCAGTGCCGTTATCTCTTTGCTGCAAACCCAATACCTCCCCGGCAGCGTCTTGAAGAAATCCCTTCCGAAACAAAAATCGAAACCGGGCAGATAACCTCAAACAATCTGGTTATCAACTGGGCAATTGTAAACACTTCCGGCATCCAAATAATTTTAGGCGTTTGCGACCTTTCCGCAGGCCGGCAGATCGAAATTGAGGTAATGCAGACATCTGACGAATCCGAGCTCGCAAGAGAGATTTTTGAGAAAATTGCAAAAAGCATCGAGTTCAATGATAACGGCCTGCTCGAGACCGGAATTAAATTTATAACCCGCCTTAAAGATGGGGAATTGATTAATTCATTGGATTTCAACAGCCGCCCATCCTCAATATTTAATATTACAGATTCTCACTCAAGGTCAATCGGTTTTATGCTCGATACAATAGCCGCTCTGAAAACTGACAGCAATACCGTTATTAACGCCGCAGAATATTATTATTTAAAGTCTCCTTCCCCCCAGGAGCAAGTCAGCTATTTCAGCGGCAGCCCGGACCTGACTCAATTTAAATGGCAGATAGAAAATGACTCAAGAACAGGCAAAAAAGGCACCGAAATCATTGCCGATGGCTCCGGGATTGTTTCAATTCGCAGACTCCGCACAGGTTCCATTTTTGAAAGACGTATAGGCAAGGCCGCTGACCAGACTGTGCTTCTTAGTAAGATAGCTTTGCCTGAAGATATTCTCGATACTGCACTTGTAAAATTTCTCGATATTGATGAAAAAAATATGGTAATTGATGTAATCAGGTCGGATGGGGACATTATTCCTGCTTATATTGAAAAGCTGCCTGCCGAAAATCCTGATATAAGCTCAATTAAATTCGAATGGCTCAATGAAAATAGTTACTGGCAGCAGAATTTTTACGATAATTCAAATAAGATTGTAAAAATAGTCTTAAGCCTGGAAGGGGTTTACAATTTAAACCGCTCAGACGTAAATGAAATTGCCCGATTATTCCCTGAACGTTCGAGTTGGCTCAATAAATTCACCGCTCATGAAGAGGTTTCAGATTAGATAGATAATTTCCCTTTTATAATTCCCCCTCCGATAAGATATTCTCCACGGTAAACAACCGCCGCCTGACCGGGCGTAATCGCCTCTATCGGTTTTTCAAAAAGCACTTCAAAACTATCTTTGCCGGTAATAATTACCTTTCCTGCCGCTCCTCTATTTTTATATCGGATTTTTATAGTCGCATCGAATGACTCCGGCACTTCAGCCTGCCAGTTCGACTCATCAGCAATCAACCCCATTGCCGCAAGGTCCTGCCTTTCACCGATTGTCACTTCGGCCGTTTGCGGATTTATATCTGTAACATAAACAGGATGTCCCGCGGCAACGCCTGTCCCTCGCCGCTGGCCTATAGTAAATCTGCCGTATCCATCATGTTTGCCTATGATTTTGCCGGATGTATTTATGAAATTCCCCGCCGACAGCGCCTTGCTTTTATATGCCTCAAGCAGCTTCACGTAATCGCCATCAGGAACAAAACAAACATCCTGACTGTCGGGCTTGTCATGCACAGGCAATCCGAATTTTTTAGCAATGTCCCTGACCGCCGTTTTATTTTCCAATTCACCTAACGGAAAAAGGATTCTTCCAATCCTTTCCCTGGGAATTCTAAACAAAACATACGACTGGTCTTTGCCCGCCCTTGCCCCTGCAATTACAGCAGAACCGTTATATTCTGCAATCCTCGCGTAATGGCCCGTCGCAACATAATCGACCTCCAGCGAATCCGCCAGTCCGAAAAGTTTGCCGAATTTTACCTTTTCATTGCATCGAATACACGGGTTAGGAGTCCGGCCGTTCTCGTAATCTTCGATAAAGCTTTTGATTATTGGGTCAAAATCATTTTTTGCTGAAAGCGTCACAAATTTAACACCGAGCTTTTCTGCTATTGCCTTTGCGTCTGCCGCATCCTGCGGGCTGCAGCATGAAC
>CAYSKP010000026.1:0-3748 GCA_964431645.1 uncultured Pirellulales bacterium | reverse complement strand
CAGTGGCTCTTTTTGACCCCCGAGCGAGTACGTGGCGTACACTTGCGCCCCCCTAACGTACCCCAAACGACCCCCAAACGATACCGAAACGATACCAGTTTGAACACCTGTTTTAGCCACTGATTGCACAGATTACTCAGCCGCAAAAATGCACAAAAAGCACAAAAATATTTAACCACGAATTAACACCAATTTTCCCGAAGCGAGGCTCGTCGCATCCGCTCCGTGTCACGGATTTTTTTTAGCCACAGAGCACACAGTTTTCGGCCGGATTGTGTTCTTGACAAAATTTTTTCTTAAAGCAAGCTCTATCAAAAATATTGTCTTCGACCACTATGCTAACTTCGTTATCACTCTATCCAAAGATAGATGGCCGAAAAACACAGAGATTTGATTAGTCATTGGTATTTATTCTTTGTATTTAGCCACTAAGATTTAGTCGATGTCACGAGTATTTTCGGTGTCATCGGATTTGCTAAAAAGAGCTATTAGGATAGCCAATATACCCAGAGCTGCGCCTATAAGGTAGTATTTGTTTCCTTTGACGTAAAAGTGAAAACAACTTAAAAAAGTGACCATGGAGCCAGTGATAAGAGTACATAGCTTCCTGAAATAATCTATTTTCGGCCGTTTGATTTTCCACATAAACCATCAGTATAATCTTGCCGCAAAAAAGCACAAGAAGCGATAAAATTATTTGACGCAGATTGCGCTAATGACGGTGTGAAGAATTTAGATTGAGAATTTGAAAAATGCGAGGGAATAATGAGGATGAGAGTTAATAAATTAGGATGGTATCCCCAGAATTCCTCCGAGAATTCCAGTTGACATTGCGGCCGGATTACAGAGAATATAAATATTTTCAATTTTCAATTTATAGACTTGAGTCGAAAATGACTACAACAAAGAAAACATTTCTTATAATAGGTCTTACAGTTGCTTCACCATTTCTGCTAATTTTAATTCTAAGTCTCTTGCTTCATACGTATATGGCGGTTCTTCTCTATTGGCCAGGTTATAGCAATTTAGTCAAAACAGAAGGCAATCCTATTGTCGAATCAGTTTATCAATATAAAACTGAAAATGGAATCTGGCCCCAATGTTTAAATGATATTGTGCCTAAATACCTGAAGACAGTACCTGACAAAAATTGGACTTTTTCTTCAACTTTAACTTGTCCATCTTATCCAGCGATTTATTATGCGGGTCCAAAAGTCCCTTTGATGGTGGGGTACAGCTTCGGAAATCAAGATTCGTACTGGCATATTTCTGCACGGGAGATTGGAAGGCAATTACGAATAAAGCCTCAGTTTACAAAAACAACACTGAATCCCGAGCAAGTAAAAAGAAATATGTCGTTTGAGGTTCATAAACGAATAGCCAAAGAGCCTAATGAAATCGCACATTACCAATTACTTCTTTCATCCTTGTTTAAGAACGAACAGTATCAGGAGGTTGTTGCTGAAAGTGAAAGTGATATCAGGACACTGCCTGAGAATTGCTGGTTAAGAGTAGCTCAAGCTCTTGCATCCTCTAGATTAGAAAATGATAGTGGCAGCAACAGTTTAGAAGAATGGGTTAAAAATAACCCATCATTTTTCAATTATTATCATCTCGCATATTATTGGCGTACTAAGAGCAACTCAGAAAAAGCATTGGAAGCATTAAAAAATGCAGCTAAATATGAGTTGAGTACTCCAAGGTACACAACTTATATGCATTGGTTCTACGGGAGAGAAGGAGCATATTATGCGTATTCACATAAAGCTTATGACATAGGTATGGCTTTAAATGACCTCGTTGAACACCTACCCTATGCTTACAATGAACAGGGTTATGTATTGCATGCTGCAATAAGCTTAAAAACCGCAGATTTTAATACTGCTCAAACGTATGCTCAAAAAATAATTCAGCTGAATGATTGGCAAGTCAATGAATACAGAAGCCTTTTGGATGCCATTAAGAAATCTGACCAGTCATTTGATTTCTTATTGCCTTCTGACGAAACAAATTATGAGTTCTGGCAGAATACGGAATTCAAATGAGATTATGTTAAATAATCATTTTATTAGAAAAATCTAGAGCTGAAATATGGGGACATCGTCCTTAATTCAATAATTTACTAATGCTTTTTTCAACAGGAAAAGATGATGGTCAAAGTTGCATTTCTCTTGCCCTGAGCAAAGTCGAAGGGCTATATTGCAGTATATTGTTGGTCTGGAAAGAAGACAAGGGAAATCGTGGCTCGTGACTTGTGACTCGTTGGGGGCCGGGCTCGTGGCTCGAACTGATAGATTTCTCCACTCGCTTTGCTCGGTCGAAATGACACCGCGGGATACACACAGGTAGAGGGCAGGCAAAAAAAAGGTAATGGAACCCTGCTGCTACTGACCGAGAATGCTGGGTCCCAGCTTTCGCTGGGACCTACGCTTTCCTGCGAGAATTTATCGGCCGTGACCGGCGAGATCTCCGCTTTGCTTCGAGAATTGAGAATTGAGAATTTCGAAGTTAATAATTTTCTGGATCCCCGGCAGAAGACCAAAGGAGCTTATCCCGAGGACAGGCAGGCGGATGAGGAAGAAGACTGGGCTCGTCCGCCTTCGGCGGGCAAATATGCGTTTTTAAGCATTAAAGGGCAATCGGGACATTAGGGGATATAATAATAATTAAAAAAGAACAATAATATCGGAAAAGAGTATATAAGATTGAACAAAATCTTAGGCCGCAAAAGGGAGAAAAACCTAACTTTTTTGCGGTTTTTTTTATTTTGGCTTTTTGGCCAAGGAGCAATAATGTCAAAAGTGCGAACCTCGGCAGAAGGCAGAATATGCGCGGTTATAAGCTGCGGGCGGATACTGAGTATCTATAACCATCAGGCATACTGTCACTGTCATTTAAATCAAATGCTGGAGGAAGAAACAACCAGGTCAAAAACAATACGCAAGACCGAAAAGCTGTCGATTGGCGATTGACGATTGAAGGCCATAATTGGCGATTGACGAATGACGATTGTAGAATTGCCGATTGTCGATTGACGAATGACGATTGTAAAGCCCCCTACGAATTTGAACATAGAACATAGAATGCAGAACACAGAAGACCGGGCAGATAGCCATCCTACGGAGATAATCAAAAACAAGTACAAGGCGTATATAGACTTGTATTTAAAACCTTATTCTGATATAAAATCGAGGGTTTTAAAACAGCTTTAAATATATGGAGAATAGATATGTTGACAGCACTCGAGCAGTATGACCCGCAGATATATGAGTTGGTTCGGCAGGAAGGGGCACGTCAAAGCGCGTGCGTGCGGCTGATACCATCGGAAAATTATGTGAGCAAGGCCGTAATGATGGCAAGCGGAAGCTGCCTTACGAATAAATACGCGGAAGGTTACCCGGGCAAACGATACTATGAAGGTCAGCAGATAACAGACCTGATTGAGACGGTGGCAAGGCAGCGGGCGATGAAGGTTTTTAAGGCCGACCACGCAAACGTGCAGCCGTACTCGGGCTCGATTGCCAATTTGGCGGCTTATATAGCGCTTGCCAAGCCGGGCGATACGATTATGGGATTTGCGCTGCCGCACGGCGGCCATTTGACCCACGGGTGGAAGGTCAGCATGACGGGTAAAATTTTCAATTCGCAGCAGTATGGAGTAAGCGAGGAGACCGGCAGGCTCGATTATGACCAGATTCGGGACTTGGCCAAGAAGAACAAGCCGAAGATTATAATTTCGGGATGCACG
>CAYSKP010000025.1:0-2475 GCA_964431645.1 uncultured Pirellulales bacterium | reverse complement strand
AGCCTGTTGTAGCAACCAGCGTTGGTGAAACCCGGGGAATGCTGCTCTATAAATACGGTGACCGTAAAATGCTGAAAGAGCAGATTCAAAAGGCAGTATTTTCTGCCCTCGAGGGCGAAGGATCTTACTGGAGTGAATTTTATCGGCAACAGGCTCATGAGAATTGGTCGAAGCTAAGAGAAATTCTAACCAGCCAATCATGAGCACTTTAAAGAGAGTATTCCAAGAATATTTAACGCGGGGAACGATCAAGGGTGATACATTTCGAATAGCTTTTTTGCAGGTGTTCATCCTGGGTATTTCTTTGCTAATCAATGTAATCGTTGCTAGAACGCTTGGACCAGAGGGCAAAGGCACAGTTGACATTTTTCGGCTGTTGAATTCATTTATCGCTGAGTTTGGCTTATTTGGCTTTGGCACCGGGCTATTGTATTATCAAGTTAATAGGGCGACGCCGCTCCGTGAAATTAATACCTCGAGCATCATATTTAGTCTTATATCGGGCATATTAACAATCGCTATCGGCCTCATTTTTTTTCCATACTGGAAAAGCGTTTTTTCGGGGCTCCACTACTGGGCTATCATTAGTGCTTTTATATTATCTCCTTTTGCCTATTACATAATATTGTGGAATAACATTGCTATGGGGATGAATCAGGCTTTATTATTTTATAAGATCACTCTTGTTTTTAATAGTGTTACTATGGCAGGGATATTGGTGTTTTGGGCATTTAATCTGTTAACTATTGTTGCAATAATTGAACTGTCTATCTTTATAACAATTGCAAATAGCATTGGGGCTTTTGTAATGTTATTTAGGAAAGACTTCCATTTTCACTTCAATTTGCAGCTTATGAAAAATAGTCTTAGTTATGGTGGAATATATTACCTTGGCGCTCTGGCAAATGTAGTCAATTTCAGGATCGACCAATTACTGATCAATCACTATTCCGGAATTGCCAGCGTTGGCATCTATGCTGTCAGCGTTCGCCTTGCGGAATTGCTTTTCTTTCTGGATGCTGCCGTCAATGCCGCTGCGCTATATAAGATTGGCGCATCTTCTTTTGAAGATGGTTATCGAGTCGCCCGCCGCATTTTTAGATTGCAGCTGGCTGTTAGTGGGATCGCAGGTATAGTGATGATGTTTATGGCATATCCACTTATTTTGTTACTCTACGGCCGCCAATATGCTGGTGCAGCTTTTCCATTGGTAGTATTAGTGCCCGGGGTAGTTCTATGGTCAGCCGCAAAAATACTTAGTGTCTACCTCACTTATAATAGAGGCAAGGTCAGGCTGCCGGCTCTTTTTGCCGTGTTAGGAGCCTTTATTAATATTTGCCTTAATTTGTGGCTAATTCCAATATTAGGAATTGTTGGGGCTTCACTAGCCAGCTTGTTTTCCTATGTATGTGTATTTATGATTACGATTATTGCATTTCGGAGAGAAGGGCTGTCTTCAATTCGAGTGAATACGCCAGGAGATAAAAAGTGAAAAGGATCGCTTTCTTTGATCAAAAACCCGTCCAGTATTATGAGAATATCCGGATTATGGCGGATTACGGCGTACATGATCAAATCATGCAGGTTATTCAGACTATCATTGCTACGGGCAATAAAATCCTCGATTATGGGGCAGGAGCTGGAGCTTTATCTCAGAGATTACATGACAACGGATACAAAGTAGTAGCTGTGGATGTCAATCAAGAGGATTTCAAAGCAGACACACTTTTTGAAGAATTGGATATCAATAATTCAAAGGAAAGGACGTTGTTCATAAATAGTCATCTTGAAGAGTTTGATCTTGTCTTGGGCGCTGAAGTTATTGAGCATGTTGAAAATCCGTGGCAGTATTGTAGAGATATGCGAGATTTAGTAAAACCTGGCGGTTATATTGTTCTCACCACACCCAACATAAAATCCTGGTACTCTCGAGTTAGATTTTTTTTTACAGGTCGTTTCCACCAATTTGAAGACCCTGATCGTAGCTATGGACATATAAACCCGGTAGGGGATGATGAGATTAGGCTGATATGTGAGCAAATCGGACTGGTGGTGAAGGGGATTTTTCCTGCTGGTTGGCTGCCCAGGGTATGGATTACCAGCTCATTCAAACGATCGATGATTAATATGTTCGGATTTATAAGTTCGTTTTTTATGCGCGGACTTTGGGAAGGTTGGGGTATCCTTGCAGTAGTATATAAACCTGAGGATATGAAATAATACATGCTGGATACGAGCTAACAAAAATAGCATGAACAAAAACATCAACGCATTCGATCATTTGAATTCTTATTTTTCATACTTTTACAGGTTTAAGAATTTAGGACTGAGGCTATTTCGACGATATCGCAATTTGAGAGGAAGAATTTCAGCGATCTTGTTTGGCACCGAAATATCGGATGCTGCCTTTCAAAAAGCCTTGCTGCCGGGGTATGCCAGGAGGCAGGATTTCCTGAAACACTTTAGAAAACGGCA